>JANPBQ010000326.1:0-7450 GCA_031430555.1 Betaproteobacteria bacterium | reverse complement strand
TAAGGACCCGGCCAGCAAAATCCATCAAGGACAACAGGTGCAATCCCTGAAACACAGTCCGGATCTATGGCTGCAATCTTTACCTTCTCACCATCACTAAATGATCGCTTGGCAAACCGGGGGCGTCCATCTATGGTGTTTTGCTTATCAGGCGATCGTGACGCTCACGTTACCAGACGTCATCTCTCCGATTACCGCAGCGTCATCGAATCCTTCAGATTTGAATACGGCCAGAACCGCATCGACCGCTGATGGATCGCACGCGACCAGCAATCCGCCTGAGGTTTGCGGATCGGTGAGTAGATTGCGTTCATCGTCCCCGAACTGGGTCGCAAAGTGAATATCGTCGCCGTAACCAGACCAATTTCTGCCCGATGCACCGGTGACGTAGCCTTGTTTCACGAGATCCATCACGCCCGGCATGATTGGTAATTTTGCGAATTCAATGTTGGCACCGAGACGCGAGCCGCGGCAAATTTCCAGCAAATGACCCGCCAACCCAAAGCCGGTCACATCGGTCAATGCGCTGACTTTTTCCATCTGGCCGAGCTTCACGCCGGGCGTATTGAGTTTGGTGGTCGATGCGATCATGGCGGCGTAGCCCTCGGCGCTGAGCTTTTCTTTTTTCAGGGCTGCGGAGAGAATGCCGACGCCCAGCGGTTTGCCGAGAATCAGTTTGTCGCCGACTCTGGCACCCGCATTGCGCTTGAGGTTTTTCGGATTCACGATACCGATTGCGACCAGACCGTAAATTGGTTCGACCGAATCGATCGTATGGCCGCCCGCGATCGGAATGCCCGCGGACTTGCAAATTGATTCACCGCCATCGAGGATCTTCTTGATCGTATCCAGCGGTAATGTATTGATCGGCATGCCGACCAGCGCCAACGCGAACAGCGGCGTGCCGCCCATGGCGTACACGTCGGAAATCGCGTTGGTGGCGGCGATACGACCAAAGTCGAACGGATCATCGACGATCGGCATGAAGAAATCGGTGGTCGCTACGATCGCCTGGGTCTCGTTGATTTGATATACCGCCGCGTCGTCCGAGGTCTCGATGCCCACCAGCAGCGCTTTCGGAATCAGCGGGTTGCCGGACTTGGAGATGATCTGTTGGAGAATTGCCGGCGCGATCTTGCAGCCGCAGCCGCCGCCGTGTGAAAGCGAGGTCAGACGCGGTACGATGTTTTTGGCTTCGGTGGGGGCGTTCATGGAGGCTCCGGGTGGATAATTTATCGGGATTCTACGCTGGCCTGCGGCGCGTGGATTCGTTCATGGCGGTATGGATCAATATGAGTCGATCCGGCAGGGTCAATGCTTACGTTCGAGCAGTTTGTCGATCATTCGACATAGACTTGCACGTTCAGTTTCCGGTAAAAACAATTTGGCGCGTGCCGCGCACGCGGCATTGAGACGCGAAAGAAAATTGGCGTCGTCGATACACCGGTTGATGAGCAACCCTAGTGCGGTTGCATCGCCGACAGTAAAGTATCCCGAGTAGTTTTTTCCGAGCATGCCGATGTTTCCCGACATTCGCGATGCAATGACCGGCGTCCCCGACGAAATCGCTTCGACAATTACATTGGCACCGCCTTCCATGACCGAAGGATGTATCAACACGTCGGCGCGTTTGATGGCGGCGCGGGTCAGGCCATGGGGCAACGCGCCGGCCCAATGGTAGCGGCCACCGTGTGCGGAAAGCCGCCGTGCCTTGGCGGCGAGCGCTTCATCGAGTGGCGCGCCAATGTGCAGGATGCGCAACGGCAAGGATTCCGGCAACGACTCGACCCACCGAAATATGGTTTCCGGATCTTTTTCGCTGCGCAAGTGTCCGACCACGACGCAATTCAAAGGGATCCGCGTCTTTTTTGCCGGATTCAATGAGGTCGCGGATTGATAGATGACATGGGTCTTGTGACGAAATTCCTTGGGCACGTACGTGATCGCGTCATCCTGAAGCACGATCAATGCGTCCGCGACGGCGATCGAATCGATTGCCTTGACGCTGTCGTTCAAGTCCCGATAGAGATCGGTACCCGTCAGCGTGACGATCAGCGGCCCGTCGGGATACTGCGTGCGAAAGCGGTGAGCGGACTCAGCGCTTCGCAATGCATGCAAAGCAATCAGTGCGTCGACTTCGCGCGCCGGCTGCAGGGGCCACGCATTCTGTACAATTATTTTGTAGCGATTCCTGAGCAACAATCGCCAACGATGCGCCGTGCGCCAATTTCCGTTGTTGGCCTCGGCGAGGTAGGGTGTCACGATTGCAATCACGGGCAAAGGACGAGTCATTGATGTCGGCAGCTGCTGAAGAAAAACCGGTTGCGAGCGTACGTGTCGATGCTGGGGAGGATATTCCAACGTCAGAGGCGGCGTTGCGCGATGCGCTTATTGCGCAGCGCGAGTATACCCTTGCCCTCTACAAGGACTTGCCGCCGGGGTATTGGGAACCGGCAAAATTTCCGTACTTGCCGATCGTCAACCCGGCGCTTTGGGAGCTTTCGCACATCGCGTGGTTCGCAGAGTTTTTTTGCCTGCGGTGGAAGCGCGATGATACCGAGGGTCGCCAAACTCCTTCCATCATGCCGCACGCCGACGCGCTGTTCAATTCGCAGACTGTGCCGCATCGCGACCGCTGGGGCAATGCGTATCCCGAGCGGACAACATGTTTTGACTACATGCAAAATTCGCTCAATGCTGTGATTGATGGATTGGCGGCGAGTGCGCCTGACGATCGATACGGTTATCAGTTGGCGTTGGTTCATGAAGACATGCACGCGGAAGCGATGGCAATGACGTTGGCGACGCTCGGGTTGCCGATGGCAACAGTTGTCGCACTGCGGCAACGATGCACACTGGATTGCAAAGACTTCAATTTTGACGGTGGTTTGATTGAACTTGGCGCTAGCAACCGCTCATTTCATTTCGATAACGAATCGCCTTTGTGTTGTACGAATATCGAACCATTCTCGATTGCCTCAAGACCCGTATCTGCGAGCGAATTCGCCGAATTCGCCGATTCGCGTGCGTTTGCCGATCCTCAATATTGGTCGGTTGCCGGGAACGCCTGGCGAGATCACAATTTAATGCGGCGACGAACGAGTGATGCCGAGCCGCACGCTTCTTTTGCCGCCATGCACATCAATTACTTTGAGGCCGACGCCTGGTGCCGCTGGAAGGGCAGGCGATTGCCAACGGAGGCCGAGTGGGAATTCGCCGCGACCCATTCCGAGGAATTTCTCACATCGACGGGGCATGTGTGGGAATGGTGCGCGAGCGAATTTGCGCCATATCCGGGGTTCGCAGCAGCGCGCTATCGTGATTACTCGGCACCCTGGTTTCATACGCATCAAGTGCTGAAGGGCGGATCATTTGCGACGCATGCGCGTTTGAAGTATCCGCAGTACCGCAACTTTTACACAAAGGAGCGGCGCGACATGTTTTGCGGTTTCAGAACGTGCGCACTCGGGTAATTGCAGCGCGTTCTGGGATAAAATCGTCGTTGGCGGGTCTCCCCGCATTCAATCTTTGTGAATCTGGTCAGGTCGGGAACGAAGCAGCCACAGCGAAGTAATTGAAGTGCCGGGGGTCAGGCTCGCCAAGAATTCCGGCGGTAGCGCCATGTTGTTGGGATGCGGCGGTTGCGCGCATCCCACTGACGAAGCGGTGCGGCGGCAAAATCTGTTTGACGTTTCCGCAGCAATGGTCGAATCCAGTTCCGAACCCATGGCACATCAAGTTCTCGCCCGCAAGTGGCGTCCACGCAATTTCGCCGACGTGATCGGTCAAGATCATGTTGTTCGGGCGTTGTCCAACGCGCTGGCGTCAGGCCGCATCCACCATGCGTACCTTTTCACCGGTACACGCGGCGTGGGCAAAACCACGCTCGCGCGGATTCTCGCAAAGTCGCTAAATTGCGAAACCGGTGTGACGGCAACACCTTGCGGAGTTTGCGCTGCGTGTGTTGATATCGATGCCGGCCGCTTTGTGGATCTCCTCGAAGTCGATGCCGCCACCAACACCAAGGTTGATGAGATGCGTGAGCTGCTGGAGACCGCGCAATATGCGCCGGTGGCGGGGCGCTACAAGGTTTACATCATCGACGAAGTTCATATGCTGTCCAAGTCGGCATTCAATGCAATGCTGAAAACGCTGGAAGAGCCGCCGGCACACGTCGAATTTATACTTGCCACGACCGATCCGCAGAAGTTGCCGATAACGGTACTTTCGCGGTGTCTGCAATTCAATCTCAAGAATTTGCCGCCGCCATTGCTGGTGTCGCATTTGTCGAAAATTCTCGATGCCGAACAGATCGGTTTTGAAGCGCCGGCCCTGGAAATGCTTGCACGTTCGGCAGAAGGCAGCGTGCGCGATTCATTGTCATTGCTCGATCAGGCGATTGCCTACGGTGCCGGGATGGTGGGAGCCGAAAATGTGGCGGCCATGTTGGGTGCGCTTGATCAAAGTTATCTTTTTTCGATCCTGGACTGCGTGGCTGAAAGCAACGCCACGCGGCTCGTCGCGGAAATCGAGCAGTTGGCTGCACGAAGTGTTTCGTTTGATATGACGCTGAAAGATTTGGCAAGTTTATTGTCGCGAGTCGCGTTGGCGCAAAGCGTGGAAATTGCCAGCGGCGATTCACCGGATAGCGAAAAAATTCAGGCGCTCGCCGGGAAATTGAGATCGGCACAGGTGCAGCTTTTCTATCAGATCGCGTTGTTGGGCCGACGTGATTTGTCGTTGGCACCCGATGAACAATCGGGATTCACCATGACCATGTTGAGGATGTTGGCGTTTGCAGCGGAACCGGGAGCGCAGACCGACAAAGAAAATTCCAGTATGTGGCAATCGGCCAATACGCGAGTTGGTGTCGCGCAAGAGGCCGCTTCGAACTCGGCGGCCAATTACGTCGTGGAAAACAGGCGGACGAGTACTGGCGCGGCATTGCAGCCTAAAGTGCTCGAAGCGCCAATATCCACGCGCACTTTGCCTGAGCAGTATCAGGGTGCGGATGCTTCGCCACCCGCTGCACTTGCTTCATTCGACGGTAACTGGCCGGCCTTTGTATCAAGTCTGAATCTGGTTGGCCTCGCGGGAATGTTGGCCAAGCAGTGTGAGTTCAAATCATTCAACAGTGGTGTCGTTGAACTCGTATTGCCAAGCACGCATCGGCACTTGGCGGACAAGACATATCAGGAAAAACTCAAGGCGGAACTGATGCCGCGTCTTGGCACAAACATACGATTGAATATCGTCGTCGGCGGCGTAGTGGGGACAAGTCTTGCGGCCCACGAAGACCGAGAGCGATCACAGCAGCAAAAGGCGGCGGAGGCGGCGATCGATGAGGATCCGTTTATCAAGAATCTTAAACACGATTTTGGTGCCGAGGTGTTGCGGTCGTCGATTCGTCCGGCAAATTCTTAAACAAGCGATAGAGGCAACGAAATGATGAAGGGTGGATTGGGCGGCCTGATGAAGCAGGCTCAGCAGATGCAGGAAAACATGAAAAAAATGCAGGATCAATTGGCCCAAATGGAAGTAGAGGGACAATCAGGCGGCGGCATGGTGAAAGTGTTGATGACGTGCCGCAATGATGTGAAAAGAGTATCGATCGACCAAAGTGTGATGGACGATCGGGAAATGCTCGAGGATCTGATTGCTGCCGCCGTAAACGATGCGGTGCGAAAAGCGGAAACGACGACTCAGGAAAAAATGGGTGGATTCACCTCCGGGCTCAATTTGCCGCCCGGTATGAAATTGCCGTTTTGATTCGAGCGCGGCAATTATTTACCGACGTTTCCAATGATGAACGCGCCATCGTCGCTTGACGCGCTGGTACACGCGCTGCGCTGCCTGCCCGGGGTCGGCCCCAAATCCGCGCAACGCATGGCGTATCACCTATTGCAGCGCGATCAAGAGGGGGCCATGCGCCTGTCGGACTCGATCAGGAGTGCCGTGGATCGCATTCGGCATTGCGCAATGTGCAATACGTTTACCGAAGCCGAAATCTGTGAAATTTGTTCCTCGCCCAAACGCGATAAGTCGCTGTTGTGCGTGGTCGAATCACCTGGCGATTTGTTGCGAATGGAGCAGGCGCAATCGTATCGTGGACTCTATTTTGTGCTGATGGGGCGACTCTCGCCGCTCGATGGCATCGGCCCGCGCGAGATTCATTTGGATCGCCTGCAACGGCGCGCCAGCGACGGGATTGTCAAAGAGGTGATTCTCGCCACGAACTTCACCGTTGAAGGTGAAGCCACCGCGCATTACATCGGCGAAATGCTCGGCGAGCTAGGTTTGCAGGTGACGCGAATTGCGCGCGGACTGCCGGTCGGCGGCGAACTCGAGCATGTCGACAGCGGCACACTTGCACAGGCGTTGATTGAGCGCCGAAGCGTTTAGCCGAGGGCGTTGGGCGCAGGGGCAATCCACGCGGCGATTCGTTTGAACATTGCGCAGACGAAGCGAAAGAGTTTCGGTAAGGCCCAGATCGCGATCAACACAAACAGCAACAATAGCAGCAGAAACACAACCGGATGCTGTACCGCTATCCAAAGACCGCCCAGTACCACGGCTTCTTCCGTGAACGAAGCAATCCAATTGCTCACTGGTTCCGGCGATGTATTGATTGCCGCCCGTCCGCCGGCTTTCATGAAATGCGTTCCCGCAGTGATGCTTCCACCCAACAGTGCGGCGGCAAGCGACCATGCCTCACTGTCGGTTGCACCAATGACACCTGCGGCAAGTAGAGCACCCGCTGGAATCCTGATGAAGGTGTGAATGGCATCCCACACGGAATCCAGCCCCGGAATTTTGTCGGCGAAAAATTCGACGAAGAGCAACAACCCGGTGCTGCCCAGCACAATAGGATGGGAAAGCAAATGAAACGCCTGCGGCGGCTGCCAGCCGAAGATGCTGAACCGCCCGGCGATTCCAATCAGAAATAGCACTGCATAAAGACGAATGCCACTTGCCCACGCAAGTGCACCTGCCATTGCGATGTTCGCCAATTGATCCATGATGCACGCCCAGTACGGTGTGAACTCAGAATATCGTAACGCACGAATATATGTTGCGACGACGCGAATTAAATGAAAATAGTTGAATTGGTGTTGACCGACTATACCGCTTATGTCTATAATTGCGGTTCTTCGGAATTCATACGAAGTTGCTTCAGCAAGCGGAATATTGCTTGTTGAACTCGGGCGCGGGGTGGAGCAGTCTGGCAGCTCGTCGGGCTCATAACCCGAAGGTCGCAGGTTCAAATCCTGCCCCCGCAACCAAACATGAATTTTCGTTTTTGTATTACTTGTTCTTTAAAAATTTGACAACCGATAAAGGTGGGCACTAGGTGTTGGGGTGCCTTGGGTTGACGTGCTGATGCTCGCAAGGGTGAAGGCGGAAGGCTGGATTGATAATCTGGCTGGAGGTTGATCGAAGGTTTGAACTC
>JANPBQ010000325.1:0-3622 GCA_031430555.1 Betaproteobacteria bacterium | reverse complement strand
GGGGGGCCAAGTTTCGTAGCGGAAATGCAGAAAACTTGGATCCCCGCCTACGCGGGGAAAGGGCGCGCTTCAACATATTTAATTGCCGGTTCAATAGAAGTACCCTAGTACAAAAGTCCAGCACTGGCGCGCCTTTCAGGCGACAAATGCTCCGAAGTCCGCGCGGATATTGGAGTTTCAGTTTCTGTTGAAGTAATCCGCTACCACATCGACCGCACGATCAACGTCTTCGCGCGACACATCCAGGTGTGTGACCCAACGCTGTTTGCCATACGCGCCGGACACCAGAATGTTATTCGCCTTCAGGTGCGCCGCGAACGCATCGCCAATGTCGGGCGAGAATTCGGCCCAGAGAATGTTGGTTTGCGGCGCTTCAATCTTGAGCCGCCCGCGCGACGCTGTGCGCAAACCTTCCGCAAGCACCGCCGCGTTGGCGTGATCGATGGCGAGACGCTCGATGTGGTGATCGAGCGCGAATCGTGCTGCGGCGGCAACCACGCCGGCCTGGCGCATGCCGCCGCCGATCATCTTGCGCAGGCGCCGCGCACGCGCGATCAATGCTTTGTCGCCAAGCAGCAATGAACCAACGGGCGCGCCTAAGCCTTTCGACAGACAAATCGACACGGAGTTGAATGATCGACAAATCGCGCGCGCCTCGTCGGTGGCGCTCTTCCCGCTTAGGGATGATGCAAACACGGCGGCATTGAAAAGTCGCGCGCCATCCAGATGCGTACGCAGGCCGCGCTTGTCGGCAAGGACTTTCACGGCGGGTGCATAGTCGGCGGGCAGCACTTTGCCTCCCCAGGTATTCTCCAGCGCGATCAGGCGCGTGACGGCGTAGTGCGCATCGTCGGGTTTGATGGCGGCTTCGATGGCGGCGAGATCCATGGTGCCGTCGGTGCGCTGTTCGAGTGGCTGCGGCTGGATTGAACCCAGCACCGCCATGCCGCCGGCCTCCCAGCGGTAAGTGTGCGCGGTTTGGCCGACGATGACTTCTTCGCCGCGCTGGCAGTTGGCCATCAGGCCGAGCAGATTGGTTTGTGTGCCGGAGACGCCGTACAGGGCGGCTTCAAAACCCAGCATCGCCGCCGCGTGATCCTGCAAGGCATTGACGGTCGGATCTTCGCCGTAGACGTCGTCGCCGACGGGCGCATCGAGCATGGCCTCGCGCATCGCACGTGAAGGGCGGGTGACAGTGTCGCTGCGGAAATCGAGCAGTTTTTCCATGTCAGACGCCACAAAAAATATCGCGGGTGAGGGTGATCATTTTCAAAATGCGCGTGTCCTCGATGCGGTAATAGGTTCGAGTGGCCTCCCGGCGCGAGCCGATCATTCCGCAGGCCTTGAGGATGCCGAGGTGCTGCGAAATATTGCTTTGCGAGGTGCCGATGGCATCGGTCAAGTCCTGCACCATCTGTTCACCTGAAGAAAGCATACAGAGGATTTTGATCCGGACGGGATGCGCCATCGCCTGCATCGCGACGGCCGCTTGCTCGATGTTTTCGGCGCGACCGATCAAGGCGAAGATATCGACGTTATCAATGCTCGCCGTCGATGCCTTGGTGTTCTTTGTTTTTGTCGATTTGGTGCTCGCCATGTAGTTGCCCGTTTGAAGGAACCGCAAGGTTACTTGACACGGCCCGAACCTGTCCATTAGACTTTGCTTATATTAGAAACGGCTAATGCAATAAATTGCGAAAGCCGGACATAGGAGCGAGCATGGCGTCACAGCGGAATCCGCAGACCCCAGCGTCCACACAGGATGCCGAGATCGCTCGCGTCCAGCGCGCGCCGGAAAATTTTCTCGATCCGGCGCAAATCGCCGAGGTTGCGAAAGGTCGCCGGGGATTCCTACGCAATGCGTTTCTCTTGGCCGGCAGTGCCACCACGATAGCGCTGCCTGCCCGCGCCGAATCCACAGGCGACGCCAATATTCTTGAATTGCCCGCGCACAGCAAGGGACTCGGCCAGCCGGTCGCTGCAACCGGCTACGGCCAGCCTTCGCAGTACGAGCGCAACTTGCAGCGCCGCGAAAGCCCAGGATTGACGCGGGTCGCCGCCGCATCGGTGTCGTTCGCGCCATTGCAGGGCATGTTCGGCATCATCACGCCCAATGGCCTGCATTTCGAGCGCCACCATCAGGGTTGGTGGGATATCGATCCCTCGAAACATCGATTGATGATCAACGGACTTGTGAAAAATCCGCTGGTGTTCACGATGGATGATCTGATGCGCCTGCCGGCCGTTTCGCGCATTCATTTCGTTGAGTGCGGTGCCAATACCGGTATGGAGTGGGGCAATGTGGCGGTGCCGACGGTGCAATACACCCACGGCATGTTGAGCTGCTGCGAATTCACTGGCGTACTGTTGTCCACATTGCTGGAGATGGCCGGCTTCGACAAGAAAAATGGCAAGTATATTCTCGCCGAAGGTGCCGATGGATCATCGATGACGCGCACGATAGCGATGGATCGTGCGCTCGACGACTGTATGGTGGCCTATGCGATGAATGGCGAAATGCTGCGGCCGGAAAATGGCTATCCCTTGCGCATGGTCGCACCCGGTATTCAGGGCGTTTCATGGGTGAAATGGCTGCGGCGCATCGAAGTCGGCGATCAACCCTGGGGAACCAAAGACGAAGTCATTCACTACATCGATCTGATGCCCGATGGCCGGCATCGGCAATACACGTCAATTCAGGAGTGCAAGTCGGTGATTACCTCGCCCTCCGGTGGGCAGACTTTGCTCGATAAAGGCTTTTACAACGTGACCGGACTCGCGTGGTCTGGGCGCGGAAAAATTAAGCGGGTGGACGTGAGTTTCGATGGCGGTCGCAATTGGCAACCCGCGCGGCTCGAGAGCCCGATTCAATCGAAGGCGCTAACGCGATTTAATATCAATTGGAATTGGAATGGTGGGTCTGCAATTCTGCAAAGCCGCGCCATCGATGAAACCGGCTATGTGCAGCCCAAGATCAACCAACTTCGCGCCGTGCGCGGCGTGCGCTCGATTTATCACAACAACGCAATTCAATCCTGGAAGATCGCCGAATCGGGCGAGGTGAGCAATGTTCAGGTTTATTAGACGATCCGCGTGGCTGCTGATGCTTGTCGGCGGATTCGCTTCCGCGGAAATCAAGTATCCCGGCATCGGCCGCACCGCAACACCCGCCGAAATAGCCGCGTGGGACATCGATGTCCGTCCCGATCTCAAGGGCTTGCCGCCTGGCAGCGGATCGGTCGCGAAAGGGCAGGATATTTGGGAGGCGAAGTGCGCATCCTGCCACGGCACATTTGGCGAATCGAATGAAGTGTTCAGCCCGCTCGTAGGTGGCACAACTGCAGCGGATATCAAGCTCGGTCGCGTCAAAGCGCTGCAGGAACCGGTATCGCGCACGACGATGATGAAAGTTTCATCGATTTCCACGCTGTGGGATTACATCAATCGCGCCATGCCGTGGAATGCGCCCAAGTCGCTGGCCGTTGATGAGGTGTATGCGGTACTCGCGTACATGTTGAACCTCGCTGACATTGTTCCCGCCGAGTTCGTGCTCTCGGAAAAGAACATGCTCACCGTTCAGGAGCGGCTGCCGAATCGTCACGGCAAGGTGCAATACGATGGC
>JANPBQ010000324.1:0-14046 GCA_031430555.1 Betaproteobacteria bacterium | reverse complement strand
TCCGGCCAAATGGAAGTCATCCGCGGCACGCAGGAATACGACATCAAGGCCAACTGGAAATTGCTGGTCGAAAACAGTTTCGACGATTACCACCTGATGACCACGCATTCGACGTGGCTGAACTATATGAAGCGTTCGGGTGTGGAAATAAAACGTCCGGAAAAAGGTCAGCTCATGCCGTCGCATGGCGTCGGCAAAGTGCTCGGCAATGGCCACGCCGTGATCGACAACGTGAATTTTCGCGGCCGACCGGTGGCGAAGTGGATTCCGCTTTACGGTGATGCCGCCAAGTCCGAGATCGAACGTATTCGCGCCGAATTGGTTGCGCGTCTCGGCGAAGCGCGCGCAACACGCGTGGCCGATACCAATCGCAATCTGGTCGTGTTTCCGAACCTGGTGTTGAACGATGGATCATCAGTCACCATCCGCACATTCCATCCGCTGGCACCCGATCTCATGCAGGTGCGCGCGTGGGCGCTGGGGCCGGTCGAGGAAACACCCACCGCGCGCGCGGTGCGGCTGGATAGTTTTCTCACCTTTTACGGCCCCGGCGGATTCGCCACGCCGGACGACGTTGAAGCGCTGGAATCGGTGCAGAAAGGCCTCTCGACGTTTCGCGAAATCCCGTGGTCGGTGATGTCGCGCGGGATGGCGAAAGAGGGCGAGCAATTGAATACCGACGAGTTGCATTTGCGCGCGTTCTGGTTGCGCTGGCGCGAGTTGATGGCAGACACCGCATGCTGAACGCCGCGACCATCACGCGCGCGGACGTTGAAGACTTTCTCTATCACGAAGCTGCGCTGCTGGACGCGTGGAAACTCGATGAATGGCTCACGCTCCTCACCGACGACGCAACCTATCGCGTGCCGTCCAACGACGCGCCGAACTCAGCCCCCGCCGAGGCGCTGTTCATCGTCGCTGACAACGCGCACCGTATCCGCGAGCGCGTGTTGCGATTGAAAGACCGCAATGCCCACGCCGAGTTTCCGCATTCGCGCACCCGGCGCATCGTGAGCAATGTGCGCATTGTGGCGCGCGGGGAAAGTGAAATTTCCGTCGAGGCAAATTTTGTCGTGTACCGGCATCGTCGCGATGAAGATGTCCGCACCTATGTGGGTCAGTATCGCCATGTCCTAAGACTCGCGCCGGAGGGCCTGCGAGTCGCCAAGCGCATCGCGATTCTCGATGCGCATGAATTGGGCTCGATGGGGCTGGTGAGTTTTATCCTGTAGCGACGATGCGGAAGTTGAATATGCTCAAGCGGATCATCGTAATTCTTCCCCCGCGCAGCCCTTCCCCCGCGAAGGCGGGGGCCCAATGACGCGTTTGCGCGCGGGAGGAAATTGGCCCCCCGCCTTCGCGGGGGAAGGATGTTTTTTGAGAAAAGTGTGTCGCTGAACAAAACATATTTCCAAAAGTTGACGAGCGTACACAACTCGCGCCGATGAGCAACCTCAAAACGAAAGCAAGCCCATGAAAAAAATCGACATCTTCAACCACATCTGGCCCATCGCCTACTATCAGGCGCTGTCCAAACAAATGGGCAGCATGACCGACATCACCAAGCGCAGCGAAGCGGTGCCGATGATCGTCGATCTCGACACGCGCTTTCGCGTCATGGATAAATTCGACGATTACCAGCAGATTCTCTCGCTTGCCTCGCCGCCGCTGGAACTCGCGGGTGGCCCTGAAATCGCGCGTCAACTTGCGCGCATCGGCAACGAAGGCATGGCGGAACTCTGCCAAAAATATCCCGAGCGTTTTCCCGGCTTCACCGCTACCATCGCGATGCACGATATCGGCGGTGCCGTCGAAGAAGTGCATTACGCCATCGATGATCTCAAGGCCTGCGGCATTCAGATTTACACCAACGTCGGCGGTAAGCCACTCGATCACCCCGATTTTCGGCCCGTGTTCAAAGCGGTTCACGGCTATGACAAACCGATCTGGATTCACCCCGCGCGCGGGGCCGCGTTCCCGGATTACAAGACCGAAGACAAATCGCTGTTCGAGATCTGGTGGACCTTCGGTTGGCCGTATGAATCGAGTGTGGCGCAGGCGCGCCTGGTGTTCTCCAAAATGCTCGACGAGATGCCCGGCTTGAAAGTGATCGCGCATCACGGCGGCGGCATGGCACCGTTCTTTGCGGGGCGCGTCGGGCCGGGCTGGGATCAGATCGGCGTGCGTACGTCATTCACCGATTACAAAGTGCTGCTGAAGGAATTGAAAAAACGCCCCATCGATTACTTCAAAGAGTTCTATGCCGACACGGCTACCTTCGGCTCGAAGTCGGCAATCGTCTGCGCGCTCGATTTCTACGGCCCCGAGCATGTCGTATTCGCCTCCGATGCACCGTTCGACCCGGAAAAAGGCCCGATGTATATTCGCGAAACGATTCGCTGCATTGAAGAAATCGACATGCCGGAGGCCGATCGGGCGAAAATATTTCATGGCAATGCGATCAACTTGATGGGGTTGAAAACGTAGACGTACCCGGCAACGCGTAGGGCGGACTTGTCCGCCGCCGTTTCGTGCGGTCATGGTTGGCGGATAAGTCCGCCCTACGATGGGTTCACGCATTTGCACCATCATCGCCCGGTACGTTGCATTATGTTGTTAAGCGTAGATCGCCATTCGGCGGGCCGTTCCGACCGGAAAGCGTTGGAAGTCCGCACCAGCGCTAGACTTTGCCTGCCAGTCGGGGCCCAATGACAATGGTTGAATATCCCCCGCACCTTGGTCACAATGGTTCTTTGCGGCCAACGTCCTTCGAGAATCCCATCCCTATGAGCCTGCCCTCACAAACTTTTGGCAATGCGCTGGTCGTTGATGTGGCGGGCCGTCTCGATCAGGATCATTGCGATGCCTTTCGCCATGATCTGGCACCACTGCTCGCTTCCGCTGCCGAAAATGGGCAGGCGATCGTGCTCGATCTCGCCGAATTGGAATACATTTCCAGCGCGGGGCTTCGGTGTTTCATGCTCGCCGCCAAAGAGGTCAAAGCAAACGAGGGCACAATCGTCGTCGCCTCATTGCAGCCGATGGTCGATGAGATTTTCAAAATCAGCCGATTCGATTTGCTGATTCCCGTGTTCCCGACGGTGCGCGCGGCGCTGGATGCCGTGTCTGCCGACGCGCTCGTCGCATACGAGAACCGGTAGTACACCGCCATGCGCATTCGATTCTGGGGAACGCGTGGCTCAATTCCGGTTGCGCTCACATCGACCGACATCCGCGAAAAAATCGTCATGGCGCTGATGAAAGCGTCGGGCCGCGAGTTCGCCTCGATCGAGGAAGCCAATGCGTTTGCGCAAACCGAGCTGCCGTTTTCGCTGACGAATACCTTCGGCGGTCACACGCCGTGCGTGGAACTGGAAACCGCCGGCGATGA
Source organism: Betaproteobacteria bacterium (assembly GCA_031430555.1). Lineage (GTDB taxonomy): Bacteria > Pseudomonadota > Gammaproteobacteria > Burkholderiales > Usitatibacteraceae > UKL13-2. The sequence continues at coordinate 10,655 of JANPBQ010000324.1, read as the reverse complement.
GTATTACGTGTGCGACATGGGCAGCGGTGCGCGGCCGTTCGGCGCGCACGTGCTCGCGCGCCAGCACGGTCGGCCTGCGACAGTGAATGTCTTCATGTCGCATGTGCATTGGGATCACATCATGGGCTTCCCGTTTTTCGGGCCGGCGTATGTGCCGGGTGCGAAGATCCGCATTCATGGCTGCCACGATGTGCTGGAGCATGCGTTTCGTTTGCAGCAGGCACCGCCGTGCTTTCCGGTGGAGTTTTCACATTTGGCGGCCGACATCGAATTCATCCAATTGACGCCTGGCGTCGCTACGCAAATCGGCGCGATGAAAGTCACGCCGCGTCTGCAATTGCATTCGGGTGATTCGTACGGCTATCGATTCGAGGCGAACGGAAAATCGGTGGTGTATTCGACCGACTCCGAACACAAGCTCGAAGACCGCGAGGAAGCCGACGAGATCGCGGATTTTTTCCGGAACGCCGACGCCGTGATTTTCGACGCCATGTATTCGCTCGCGGAAGCGGTATCGGTGAAAGCCGATTGGGGACACTCGAGCAACATCGTCGGCGTGGAGTTGTGCCAACGGGCGCGCGCGAAACGGCTGGTGCTTTTCCATCACGAGCCGGCCAACGATGATGCGACATTGGAGCGATTGCTCGCCGAGACGCGGCGCTTCGAAGAATTGACCGGCGAGCTGCGGCTCGACGTTTCCTCAGCGTTTGACGGTATGGAGATCGAGCTCTGAACTCCTTCCGCGTGCTGCGGCTGCTCGCGTGGGGGCTGCTCGCGGCAGGTGTGCTGCTGGTTGTGCTGGAGCCGCCGATTGTCACCTCACTGCGCAACGCCGTCTTCGATGGTTATCAGCGAATTTTTCCACGCGAGCGAATCAGCGAGCCGGTGGTGATCGTCGAGATCGACGAAAAGAGCCTCGCCAAACTCGGCCAGTGGCCGTGGCCGCGCACGCGCCTAGCGGAGTTGATTGATCGCGTAGATGCCATGAAACCGAAGGTGATCGGACTCGACTTGCTGTTTCCCGAGCCGGATCGCTTTTCCCCGGCGGCAATGGCGCTGTCGATGCCGATCATGCCGACCGAATTGGCGGAAAAATTGCGCGCGTATCCATCCGGCGACGCCGTCTTCGCAAAGGCGCTGAAGGATCGCAACGTAGTGCTCGGCATCGCCGGTACGGAGGCGATCGATCCGCGATTTCCACTGCCGCCGAAAGTCGCTCCGATGCGGTTTTCAACGTCGCGCGATTTGCCGCTGCAACGTTTCGCCGGGCATCTGCAAAGCCTTGATGAACTCGATCATGCCGCCGCCGGGCGCGGGCTGCTGTCGGGCGCGGCGCAAGATGGCATCGTCAGGCGAGCGCCGCTGTTTGCGCGCGTCGGCGACGTGGTCGCGCTGTCATTCGGCATGGAAATGTTGCGGGTGGCGAGCGGCGGCCATGTCGAGGTGGCCGACGGTCGTACGAGTGGCATCGAGATTCGGTTGGCGGAATTGCGCCTGCCCGCCGAGGATGACGGCACCATGCACCTGCGCTACACGCCGCACGATCCCGAGCGTTTTGTCTCCGCACTCGATGTGCTGGAGGGACGCGTCGCGCGCGAGAAGCTTGAAAACAAGCTGGTGCTGATCGGCATCACCGGCTTGGGCCTCTTGGATCATCAAGTGACGGTGCTGCGGGAAAGCGTTCCCGGGATCGAAATCCACGCGCAGTTGATCGAGCAACTATTCGACAACGCGCATCTGGAGCGACCGCGGTTTGCGTTGTGGGCGGAAATCGTCCTGATGATCGCCGCCGCAGCGCTGGTGATTGTGCGGGTGCCGAAGCAGCGCGTGCTGCGCGTGTTTGCCGCATTCGCCGGCGGCACGCTGTTGCTGGTCGCCGTCGGTGTGGGCGCGTTTTTGTGGAAAGGCATCCTCATCGATATCGCTTGGCCCGCGCTGTGCGTGACGGCGGTATTCGGCGTGACGCTGGTCGGTGGACTTGCTGAATCCGACCGGCAGCGGCGCATTTTGCGTGAGAGTGCGGCGCGCATGTCGGGCGAGCTCGATGCCGCAAAGCGCATACAGATGGGCCTGTTGCCGAACCCTTCGGAAGTGTTCGCAGGTGAATCGCGCTTCACCGTGGCGGCGACGCTGGAGCCCGCGCGCACGGTCGGCGGCGATTTTTACGATTGCTTCATGCTTGATCCGGGGCGGCTGTTTTTTGTCGTCGCCGATGTCTCCGGCAAAGGGCTTGCCGCCGCGCTGTTCATGGCATCGGCAAAGTCACATTTGAAGAGTGCGGCATTGCTGCACGACGGCGACATCAGCGGCATCATGGCGCGCGCGCAAACCGAAATCGGGCGCGAGAATCCGGAGCAAATGTTCATCACTTTGTTCGCGGGCATTCTGCATCTTGGCAGTGGGCAATTGGAATACGCGAATGCCGGCCACGATCCACCGTACGCGCACAAGCCGGGTGCACCGACCGTGCACCTTGAGCAGGCCAGCGGGCCGCCGCTATGCGTGATGGCAGGATTTGAGTATGCAGGCGGCTCGCGGATGATGGCACCGGGCGAGTGGCTCGCCGTGATGACCGACGGCGTCACCGAGGCGCTGAATACGAAAGGCGAATTCTTTGGTGGCGCGCGGGTGAAGACGCTACTGGATGAAGCGCCGGAATTGCAGTGGCCCGGCGAGGTGGTTCGACGGATCCGCGATCGAGTGCATGCGTTTGCGGCCGGTTGCGAGGCGGCGGACGATTTGACGTTGCTGGTGGTGCGGTGGAATGGATGACACCGGTTTCATTTTCGTCTCGATTCGGCGTAACCGAACGCAAAACTATCGAACGCTGATTTCCACCCGACGATTGCGTGGCTCGGCGACACCGCCCTGTGTTTGCACCATCGCCTCGCGTTTGCCGCGCCCGGCCAGCTGAATGCGTGCGCTGGGAATTCCCAAACCAACGAGCAATTCCCGCATGCGCTCGGCGCGAGCGAGCGAGAGTTTGTCGTTGTAGGCATCGCCGCCGACGCTGTCGGTATGGCCGATGATCATCACATCCGGCTCCGGGCGGCGTTTGATTTCGGCGAACACATTCTTCAATTCCACGTTTGACGCCGCGGTGAGTTCGTCTTTGCCTTCCAGAAAGTAAACCATAAACGTGGCAGGTTTGCCGGGCAGGGCGGCCAATGCGGGGCCGAAAGCGACTTTCACCTCCGCAGCATTGAGTTGTGCGGCCTGCGGCTTGCCCTCCGCGACGATGCGCGAGGCGGCATAAGGTTTGTCGAGCAACTGTTCGGCACCGTCGCGGCGCACCATCACGCCGCCGACTTTGCCCTCGTTGTGGCCGGCACTCGCCGGCAGTACCACGACCAATTCATCGCCCAGCGGCGCGCGGGTGCCCGTCTGCGCGCACGCGGCGAGCAGCAGTGCAACGACACCGCCAGCGAGAAGCGCGCGTGTCATGGGCGGTCGGATGAAGGACGTTCGTTGGAGGGCGGTTGCGCCGCGGCACTCGCGACTTCATCCACCCGCACCAGAAACTCGGTACCGCGCACCCCCATGATGCTGGCCGGCGTGCGGATGCGCATCGATTCCGGTGCCTGCTTCACCATCTTGCCGGAGACAGCGGCAAGCGTGCCTTTCTTCAAGGCACCATCGAATGCACCCTCGTGCGTGGTGCCGTCGAACCGGTATTGGTCGATCGCAAACACACTGTTGGGGCCGGTGGAGACGAGGCTATTGTCGAGAAAGGTGACGCCGATTGCGCCGTCGGTGCCGGTGATCAATACGTCGGCTGTGCGCACTTTCATGCCGACCGAAGCGGGCAATTTTTGACCGTCGCGCTGGACAAACGCGCTGCCTTTGGCTACCTTGATCTGACCCGCTTCATTGGCCGACGCCAAGCCGGCGAAAACCAAGGTCGAAACGGCGAAAACCCACTGGGCGCGCATGGCAATCTCCTTCGAGAAAACATCGGTAACAGGTAAGCAGTGAAAACATTATATTGCTTCAGAAGGCCCGCGCGTGAATAGCCCGGCACGGCGCGAAACGATGTTTCCCGCGCGGCTTGCGGCGGTGCGCGATGTGCGCGCATTTATCGAGTCGTTTTGCGGCATCGCAGGTGTCGCGCGCCCGCCTGCGTTGCGGCTGAATCTGGTCGTCGAAGAACTATTCACCAACACCGTCAAGCACGGCCACTGCGGCGATTGCGAGAGCCCGGTGTGGATCCTGCTGGAAGCACGCGCGCGGACGGTGACATTGACCTATCTCGATTGTGCGCCGGCGTTCAATCCCTTCGGCGTGGAAATTGCCTCGCCGATGGAGGCAGCCGTCGAGCAACGCAAAGTCGGAGGGCTGGGTGTACTGCTCGCCACCGAGCTTACGGAGTCAGCGGAGTATGCGCGGCTGTTCGGACGTAACCGGCTGCGGATGGTGTTGGTGCGGGAGTGACTTCAAGTGTCGATCATTTGCAGTGTCATTCTGAGAGAAGCGAAGGATCTCGACATTACGAGATCCATCGCTTCTCTCAGGATGACACGTCGTTTTTGAAATGAATACGAAGCACTACACTAAGGCATCGGCGGTTCGGCCGCGCGCCATTCGTCATCGGCATCGAGCGCGTCGCGCATCGGCCTTCCGGCATCGGTTAACAATTCAGCGTGATCCTGCGCCATCAATTCCAGCGCGTCCGTGAACACACCATCGACCCCGATCGCAAGCAGGGCATCAAGCCGCGCCACATCGTTGACGGTGTAGTTGAGCACGCGATAGCCGTGGCCGTGAAAAAATCGCACCAGTGCCGCATCGATGTGCGCGTGATGGCAGTGAATCGATACGCAGCCGAGATCTCGCAGCAGCGCCAAATTTGATTCGAGGGGAATTTTCACCAGCAGTCCCATCGGCAAGTCCGGTGCCGCTGCACGCGCGGCGCGCAATGCGTCCACGCTGAAAGATGAAATCAACGGCTTGACGAGCCGGTCGCGCCAGAGTTCCGCGCACATTTCGCCAACCCACTTTCCGGTTTCCGCTTCGCGTTGTTCGCAAGGCTTGATCTCGACGTTCGCCATCAATCCGTGCGCATGCAGATACGTGGCGACGGTCGAAAATCGCGGTACCGGCTCGCCGCGAAACGCGTCACTGTGCCAGGCACCGGCGTCCAGCGTTTCCAACTCCCCCATGGACTTCTCCGCCACCGCACCCTTGCCGTTGCTGGTGCGCTCCAGCGTGGAATCGTGCATCAGCATCGCGACACCATCGCCACTCAACTTCACATCGAACTCGAACGCGATATAGCCGCGCGCCTGGCCGGCTTTGACGGCACCGAGGGTATTTTCAGGGGCATGACTGCCGCCACCGCGATGCGCAAACAGCGTCGGATACGGCCAACGGAGCGAATGGCGAAGGATGGGGTCAGTCATGGCGTCACCTCATTGCACTCATAGCATTGCGTTCGACACCACGCGCAGCAGGAAAATTCCGGCAATCGAAAATCCTGCGGCGAGGAGATCATCGAACATCACACCAAAGCCGCCTTTGATGTTGCGATCCGCCCAGCGAATCGGCCACGGCTTGAAAATATCGAAGGCGCGAAACAGTGCAAATGCCGCCAGCCACCACGCAATGGTCGGCGGTGTGCAGGCAAGCACCAGCAGAAAAGCGGCGATCTCGTCGATGACAATGCCGCCATGATCAGCGACACCCAATGCGCGGCCCGCCACCCCGGAGGCCCAGATTCCCACGGCGAAAAATATTGCCGCCGCCGCAAACACGGCAATCGTCCCACCAAATTGCGCGAGTGCAAAAATCGGCAGCGCCACCAATGTTCCCCACGTGCCCGGTGCCTTCGGCATCAATCCCGCGCCGAAGCCAAACGCCAGGAAATGCGCGGGGTGCGCGAACAAAAACGTGGCGTCGGGTCGGCGTTGCGTCATGTTGAAAAGTGATCGAAACCGGCGCGGGGACTATCCATCGGTGCACCTTCGGCATCGAGAACGGTGACCTGCGGATTTCCCGCACGCATCGCGCCGACGCGCGTGAGCGCAACACCGGTTGAAGCCGCAATCTCGGCAATTTCAGCGCGGCGATCTTTTGCCGCGGTGAAGCAAAGTTCGTAATCTTCTCCGCCCGCCAATGCGCAGGCATGTGCGATTTCAGGTATGGCCGAATTCAGTGAGGATGAAAGAGGAACGGCCGGCCAATCGATGGTTGCGGCGAGGTAGGACCGCTCGCAAATATGCGCGAGATCGGTGATGAGCCCATCGGAAATATCGATGGCGGCATGCGCCACATCCACCAGCGCGCCGCCGAGCGCATTGCGCGGGATGGGCGTGTGCAGGCAGGCAAGAGCGGATTCAAGATGTTCTATGGGAATCACCGTGGAGCCCTCCACGTGTTTCAGCGCCATTGCCGCGCCGCCCAAGGTGCCTGATACCCAAATATCGTCGCCGGCCAATGCGCGGTCACGACGCAGCGATTTGCCGCCGGCGACTTCGCCGAACACCGTCAAGGTCATCGAGAGCGGTCCGCGCGTGGTGTCGCCGCCGATCAAATCCACTTGTGCGGCATCGGCCAACGCAAAAAATCCGCGCGCGAATTCGGCGAGCCATGCGGGGTCGATCTTGGGTAGTGTCAACGCGAGCGTGACGTAACGCGGTGAGGCCCCCATTGCCGCCAGATCGGACAAATTCACGGCGAGTGCTTTGTGACCAAGCTTGAATGGATCGGCCTCGGCAAAGAAATGCGTACCGGATACGAGTGTGTCCGTCGAGATCGCAAGTTCGCAGCCGGGTGGTGGCGCAATCAGCGCGCAATCGTCGCCGATACCGAGTACCGCGCGCGTCGCCGGACGAGTAAAGTATTTTGCGATCAGATCGAATTCAGGCGTCATGGATTTTGTCCACACCAGTTCGCCGGGGAGACAAACTTGAGATTGGTGCTCACAGCCAGTTTGAGGTCATCATCAATGTCCAAAGTGCTTAAGCAAGGGCCATGCGAATCAGATCTTGGTCGCAGTCTTCTTCGTCACTGTCGCCGGCACCTTCGCCACGCGACGCGCTTTCGTCGTGACCGTTGGCGCCGGTTTCGCCGCACGCGCCCGGCTCGGCGCGGGACGCTCGCCCTGAATTTCAATCTCAGTCGCACGCGCCAAGGCGGCAAATTTATCGAGCACCCCGTTCACATATTTGTGGCCATCGGTGCCGCCGAAAGACTTGGCAAGTTCGATCGCCTCGTTGATGATCACGCGATATGGCGTATCCGCCATGGCGGTCAATTCTTGCGCGGCGATCAACAGCACCGCGCGCTCGATCGGACTCACTTCATTCCAGACGCGGTCAAGATGCGGGGAGAGTGCGCCTTCCAGCGCATCGCGATGCTTGATCACGCCGCTGACGAGCAGCGAAAACAATTTCGCATCCGCTTTGTCGAATCCTTCGGCGGCCGCGTATTGCTTTTCGATATCGGCGAGATCCTGGCCGGCGAGCTGCCACTGATACAACGCCTGCAACGCGAATTCGCGTGAACGGCGGCGGGCACTTTTCATTTTGCATCCTTTGGAATTGCGGCGATTGCGCGCAATGCGTGCGCCATTTCGATGGCGGCGTGCGCGCAATCGGCGCCCTTCTCGTCGACTCGCGCCAGCGCTTGCGCATCGGTGTCGACCGTCAGTATGCCGTTCGCGATCGGCACGCCGGTTTCCAGCATCACATCCATCACGCCGCGGCAGCTTTCGTTCGAGACAATCTCAAAATGGTAGGTCTCGCCGCGAATCACGGCACCGATGGCGATCAACGCATCGAAGCGCCGCGCGAGTGCCATCGATTGCAATGAGAGCGGAATTTCCAATGCGCCGGGCACCGAGACATGCTCGATATCCGCATCCACCACGCCGTTTTTTTTCAACGCTTCCACGCACGCGGCGAGCATTTTCGAAACCACCGGCTCGTTGAATCGGCTTTGCGCGATGCCAATGCGCAGACCCTTGCCATCGAGGTTTTGCTTGATTGAATTCATACCGCTTTCAGTTTGCGCTCATTGCCGGGCGGCACGTATTCCACGACCTCCAGATCGAAACCAGCCATCGAGGGAATTTTTTTCGGCCACGCCAGCACCCGCATCTTGCGCACATTCAGTTTTCGCAAAATCTGCGCGCCGATGCCATGCATGCGGGGATCCCACTTTGCCGTGCGTTTGGGTGCGGCGACATCAGTGGAAAATCGCTCAAGAATGGTTACCGCCGATTCATGTCGTCGCAACAACACGATCACGCCTTTGCCTTCAGTCGCGACGATGCGCATCGCCTCGGCCACCGAATAGGCATGATGGCCGTTGTCGAAATCGAACAGGTCAAGCGAGGTGAAGGGCTCATGCACCCGGGTCAGCACCGGTACATCCGGCTGAATGTCGCCGCGCGTCAACGCGAGGTGGACTTCATCGACCGTCTTGTCGTGAAACGCATGCAACTGAAACGGCCCGTACGGTGTAGAAACCGTTTTCACGGAAACGCGCTCGACCAGCGTTTCGGTGATAGAGCGATAGCGGATCAGGTCGGCAATGGTGCCCAGTTTCAAACCGTGCTTCGCCGCGAATGGCACCAGATCCGGCATGCGCGCCATGGTGCCGTCTTCGTTCATGATTTCGCACAACACGGCTGCGGGATTCAGGCCGGCGAGCCGCGCGAAATCGCAGCACGCTTCGGTATGTCCTGCGCGCGCGAGCACACCGCCCGGTTGAGCGACCAATGGAAACACGTGTCCCGGTTGCACGATATCTTCCGGCTTCGCATTCGCGCGCGTGGCGATACGAATCGTATGCGCGCGGTCGGCCGCCGAGATGCCCGTGCTGACACCGTGCGCCGCTTCAATTGCCACCGTAAAATTGGTGCCATGGACGGTGAGATTGTTGGCCGCCATCGGCGTGAGTTTCAATTGCTTCGCATGTTCACGGGTCACGGGCATGCAGATCAGCCCGCGGCCATGCGTGGCCAAGAAATTGATTTTCTCCGGCGTGACGTGATCAGCCGCGAAGATCAAATCGCCTTCGTTCTCGCGGTCTTCGGCATCGACCAGCACCACGATCTTGCCTTGGCGGATGTCGTCGATGATTTCTTCAGTGGTGGAGATGTTCATGGATTATCTCGTGTTGCCCTAGGCTGAAACTCTAGTGCCGGTGCGGCGTTCAGGCGGAAATGCCTTGGAAAGGCGCGCCAGTACTGGAGTTATATGTTTTCACGCTCAATCTGGCACGTTAAGTCGTTTCCACGATTTTCTCATGGCGAACGCTTTCACGACGATTCGGCACGCAACGATATTTGACGACCCATTCTTGCGCCGCCGCCGGGGTGGCAAAACCATCGCAAGATGTTGCAATAGTTTTTGTGAAGCGAGCACCGGGAGTAGACTATTTCCATTCATTCAATCTGGCGCAGTGGCGTGGCCGAGGAAAGGGAGGTGAATTTGAAAACGCGAACGCGCAGATTTTGGTGTGTATTTTGTTTGGCGGCTTCGCTGGTTGATTTTTCGCCCATTGCCATTGCGGCCACCCCTGCCATCAGTGCCGGCAGCAGCCACAGTGTTGCCCTCACCGCAGATGGCACCGTTCGCAACTGGGGCAATGACGCCTCGGGCCAGCTTGGCGTCGCGCGTTCGTTGGCGTCGGCCACGCCAACCGTGGTCATCGGTGCGACCGGCATCACCGCCATCGCGTCGGGTTTTTCGCACGTCATCGCACTAAAAGCCGACGGCACGGTCCTATCGTGGGGCGACAACACCGACGGCCAGCTCGGCGATGGTTCGACTACCAATCGCTCAAATCCCGCTGCGGTTACGGGACTGACCGACATTGAAAAAATATGGGCGCGCGGGTCGCACAACTTTGCGCGTAAACGCGATGGCAGCGTCTGGGCGTGGGGCGCCAACAGCGCCAGCCAGTTGGGCGATGGCGGCGTTGACAATCGCTTGACGCCAGTGCGAATCAGCGGCCTGGACAACGTGACCGATTTAGCACTCGGCCGCGCCCATACGCTGGCACGAAAGTCTGACGGCAGCGTATTGGCGTGGGGTAACAATGACCATGGCCAACTCGGCGATGGCACCACCACCGCACTGTTTACCGGCAGGGCTGCCGTGCTGCCTGTCAGCGGCTTGAGTGGCGTCGCGGAAATTGCTGCCGGCAGCGAACACAGCCTCGCGCGGAAGACCGACGGCAGTGTGTGGGCTTGGGGTGCAGCACCGGTGGGCGATGGTTCGACTGTTGATCGACTGACACCCGTGCTCGTCACCGGTTTGACGGGGGTGGTCCAGATTGCGGCGGGAATGGGCCACTCCTACGCGGTAAAAAGCGATGGCAGCGTCTGGGGTTGGGGAAGTAACGGCTACGCGGAGATCGGCGACAACACGTATGACGATCGACTGGTGCCGGTATCGCTTGGCGGGCTGGCAGGGGCGAGCCGGATCTCCGCCGGGTTCCTGCACAACGTTGTGCTCATTGCAGGCGGCACCCTTGTCGCGTGGGGTAACAACGACTATGGGCAGCTTGGCGACGGAACCGATCAAAAACGCAACGCCCCAGCGCCAGTGAACGGCATCGCCAATATCCGTGATGTGGCCGTCGGTGATCTGCACACCGTTGCGTTGAAGACAGATGGCAGCGTGCTCGCCTGGGGGGATAACGCCAGC
>JANPBQ010000323.1:0-3796 GCA_031430555.1 Betaproteobacteria bacterium | reverse complement strand
GTCCTTAGCCGGGCCCACCATCCAGCCTGGCGCGCGTGAGGATGGGCCAATAGCGCGCGGCATAGAGCGCACATGCCGCCGCCCACAATAGTGCCGACAACTGAATACTCGCTATCGTCAGCCCCGGCAACGCCAACGGCCCGAATACGCGCACAACCGCCGAAACCTGTATCAACCAAAACATCCCGCGCTCGAAACCATCGGCAAGCAGTGGCCGCCCGGTGTGGCCGCGCGCGGTACGGGTCATCATGCCTATCGTCATTCCGCCGATGGCGCCGACCGTAAGCGCGTGTATGGCAGTCGACTCGGGCAAGACATCGAGCGCAGCCAACCCCCGCAAAACGAGATGCACCACGATCCACGCGTAGGCGGCATGAAGGATCCACACTAGCGCATTCGTGCGCGTGCGCCAGGGTTGCCACCGGTAAAGGCGCGCCGCATGCACCACGGCGGTCGCAAGTGCGATTGCGGCGACCATTGGCTGTGGTAACGGCACAAGATCAGCGACGAACAGCAGTAATACCGTGCCGAGCGCCATTTTTTCCAGCAACGGATGGCGTGTCGCATTGGTGCCGGGAATACCGTTGTTGGTAAACATGGGAATGACACGGCCACCCATCACCGCCATGATGAACAGCACCATATCGAGCGCAAGTTGCAAGCCGACGCGCGGTGAAATCGCGATATGGCCTTGCAAAGTCAGATGCACCATGAAGATCAGCGCCCCCATTAGCGACAGCAGGCCGATGAAGAAATAGTTGCGAAGATTGCGCGATCGCACGATCGGTATGCCAATTGCAATGGCGACTGCGAACGGAAACGCCGCGTTAACTACAGCCGCAGCCATGGCAAAGGGTGTCAGCACAAAAATTCTGCCGCAGACCCACAACGCGGCCAGTGCCATCAGCGGCACACCGCTGGGCGTGGGTTGGTTCGTCCAGTTGCGCACGGCGGTCAACAAGAAACCGGCGATGACGGCCATGGCATAGCCGAACAGCATTTCATGGCCATGCCAAACCGGTCCACGCAAGTAAGCCGTAGAAAGCCAGCCAGAAAATTGCGCGGCCCAGAGCAGCACACTCAACGCACCGAAAATTGTCGCGAGCAAGTAAAACGGGCGAAAGCCCAGGTTCCAAAGCGCCCAACCGGGAGAAGCCGCCGGCGCGGCGGGAGTGTTGCGATTGATGATCGGTCGTTCATTCATGTGAGGTCATGGTACACGTTTGCGAATTGGCTCTCGCTTAGGCTCACAATCGCAGGGGGCGGCGGTCCCGAACAAATTTGGTCAGACACCATTTACATGGGTAAACACAACAAAGCACCAGTATCTACGGGCATCACAGGCGATTTTTCCTCGGAAATCCGCTCCAGTGCTAGAGTTTCACTATGGATTATCGCGTTGAAGTGACTAGACGGATCTCCTGATTCATCGATAGCCAACCCAAGAAATTTCACCAACAGCAATGCGCTACCAAGGCCGGATCACCGAATGGAAAGATGAACGCGGCTTCGGCTTCATCACGCCAAATGGCGGCGGCGCCAAAGTCTTTGTTCACTTCAAAGCCTTACGAAAGGGCGAACCGCGTCCCGCCGGCAATGAACTCGTGACGTATGAATTGGAGCTGGCGAACGCGAAGGGGCCGCGCGCAGTAGACGTTGCCTACGTGGACCGCGTGCGCGCGGCGCCGCGCAATCGGGCCGACACGCCTCGCGACGGCAACGCATTCAGCACAGTGATTGGCGCGGCATTGGTCATCGGATTGGCGGCTTTCGGATGGAACCACTACTCTGCCAAACGCGAAATGGCAGTGCTCGCCCCGCCGCCGCAGGAAGTAATTCGCGCGCCATCAACACCGAAGAAAATACCACTTGCCGAACAACTCGCGCCCGCTGCAACCTCCGAGGCGTTCAAATGTGAAGGCAAGAAATATTGCTCGGAAATGAAATCGTGTGACGAGGCAAATTTCTATTTGCGCAATTGCCCCGGCGTGAACATCGACGGCGATGGTGACGGTATTCCGTGCGAGCGTCAGTGGTGTACGCCTTGATCGCTAGTCGCGATGCCGGACCTTCCGCCAACTAACGATTTGACGTTGGTGAATTGATCTCCGGCCACGCGCCGTGACTTCGCCTTCAACCGGCCGCTACTTTACGGTAAACGTCTTACTCTGCGCCAGCTTGTCGTCCACGAAGATCTCCACCTGGTAGTCGCCGGCTGGCCATCCGTCCGGCTTGCTGATGTGGAATTCGCTGGAGGCGGGTCCCGTCGGCGCGATCGTCTGCTTATCTTCCTTCACGAGGCTCTCCTGGCCGCCCTTGCGGTATGTCCACTTCGCCTTGAGTGTCGCGGTGCCGCTGCCGGTCGTATCGACAGAAGCGTAGATCGTATCTTTCTTGCCGAAGCTGTCGGCGGCTTGTGACACCTTCATGCCGGCGCCGATTGCATTGCCCAAGGTAACCGACCCAACCGTGACCCCGGCCATCACAGGCGGTGGAACTGGCACGGGGACTGTTGTCGGCGCTGGGGCCACTTGGGGTTTCGGCGCTTCTTCTTTTTTGCCGCAGGCGTTAAGCGTGAGGACCAGCGCGGTGAGCGTCGCGAGAATAATTTTTCTGTTCATTGTGATTCCTTCCATTGTTCGAGTTGTAAGTGGTCCGCGCGTGAATGAATTAGAGCGGTGGGATCTTGAGTTTTTGGCCGGGATAAATCTTGTTCGGGTCTTTGAGGATGTCTTGGTTAGCTTCGTAGATTATTTTCCACGCGTTGGCGTTGCCATACTCGCGCTTGGCGATCTTCGAAAGACTGTCGCCAGAAACCACCTCGTAAATCTTCGTCGCCGTTGAACCGGAGCCGCTTTGCACATTCGAAAAATCTGGCACGTTTTCGTTCATGAGAGTTTCCCTCGATTGTTTGAATGAATGAATCTATTGACTGCGCATCCGGTTAGCGACCTCGGTCGCGTCCTTTACGCCAAGCCGAAGTATGTTTGCCAAACGGCGGTTCGTCGGTGCGTTGTCGAACAGAGCGATTCAGATCACCGATAGGGGAAGAGCAATCGTGGACAGACAGGCGTCCCCCTCTCCGGGGAGGAAAGACCGCCATTTGACGCGCCTTCCCAGCCTTTTTTGGCCAGAAAGCCTCGCCAGATATAGAATTTGGCTTCTACTTCGAATGCGCTGATCGCCCGACACGTTGGATACGTCGAACATCTCCAAGTGGAATCAAAGGGGCCAAGATGAGTTGTTTTCAAAAACAATTCACCCTGATTCCTTTTCATTGCGTTCGTGGCGACAGTTACGCGTCTTGCGCCGCGCTTACGAACCGAAAAAGTGCATGACTGGGAAGCGCCATATGCTCGGCGAATGGCAGCGGACCGGCTTGCAATTCCGGGCGCTCGCTATCTGGTGGACTAAGGAGTCCGCCGTGTAGCGAAGGGTTGGCGTTGACCTGGGTTGTCATGATGGATCCTCAATCGGACGTTGATCGATATTCGATCCCATACTGCGCTGGCTGCCGGCGATTCCGTGTAGGCCAACGCCGCTTTCGGCGCAAGACAATCAATGACTGTCAGGAACAGACCACGGTTTCCAGGCATGAATGGACAAATGGGGTCAGACACTCATGGCACTCGGTTAAGCCCCCACGTCTCTGCCGTAGGATGGGTGGAGCGCAGCGATACCCCTCATGGCCGCACGCAAGGACAAAGGGTATCGCTGCGCTCCACCCAACCGACAACCCGCATTCCGGGGCGGGGGGGGCGTAAACCAGTGCCATTCGGGGCAGACACGATTTCTT
>JANPBQ010000322.1:0-7410 GCA_031430555.1 Betaproteobacteria bacterium | reverse complement strand
AGCGGGCCTGAGCAACGTGGTCGCCATTGGTGCCGGGGACAACATCGGTGGCTCGGTGTCCTACGCCATCAAGCCGGACGGCAGTGTGTACGGGTGGGGCTGGCGTCCGTACTGCTGTGGCATTGAATTGCTGCCGATATTGGTGGTGGGCGTCGGTGGAATTGGCGCACTTGATCTAACCATAAACGGCCTCACCCCGGCTCCCTTCACCCTCCTCCCCACCTACGGCGCCCCGATCTCAACGAGCATCAACTCCAACACCATCACCGTCACCGGCCTGGGTACCTCCAGCCCCATCACCGTGACTGGCGGCGAATTCTCCATCAACAACGGACCGTACACGTCAATCGCCACTACCGTCGTTAACGGGAACACCGTCACCGCCCGCGTCACGTCAGCTTCAACCTTCGAGTCCCTCACCGCTGCTACCGTCACCATCGGCGGCGCCATCGGCCACGCCTCCACCTTCTACGTCTACACCCGCCGCGACCCCGCGCGTCCCCCCGCCACCCCGGCAATCGGCTTGGGCGATAGCCACGCCATCCTGCTCAACGCCAAAGGCAACGTCTTCGGCTTCGGCTACAACGGCAACGGCCAGCTCGGCAACGGCACCACCTTCAGCACGCCCACGCCAACGGCCGTTGCCGGTGTCGCCGGCATCCTGCAAATCGCCTCCGGCGCCAACCATGTACTGGCCCTGACCAACGGTGGGACGCTACACGCCTGGGGCTACAACGCCGGTGGGCAATTAGGAGACGGCAGCGGCGTCAACAGCTCCTTGAATGCCGTCACCGTCGCCAATCTCACCTTCGTCAAAGCCATCGCCGCCGGCCGCAATCATTCGCTTGCCTTGAAGGCCGACGGCAGCGTCTGGGCCTGGGGCCTCAACGTCGAAGGCCAGCTCGGTGATGGTTCCCTGGCCGCCACCCGAACCACGCCGGTGCAGATCCCCGGCCTCACCAACGTCCTCGCCATCGCCGCCGGTGACCGCCACAGCATGGCGCTGCTCTCCAACGGCCAGGTGATGGCCTGGGGCGCCAACGATTCCGGCCAGCTCGGTGACGGCACCACCACGCTACGCCGCGTGCCTACCACCATTCCCTCCTTCAACGGCATCACCAGCCTAGCCGCCGGCGGCAGCCACAGCCTTGCCATCAAGAACGACGGTACCGCCTGGGCCTGGGGTGCCAACGGCTTCGGCCAGCTCGGCATCGGCAACAACACCAACAGCAGCTCCCCGGTGCAGATCGTAAGCCTCGGCAACAACGTCGGTCTCATCGCCGCCGGCGAGAATCACGGCATGGCGGTCAAGGCTGGGGGCGCCTTGTTCACCTGGGGCTCAAACCTGAACGGCCAGCTCGGTGACGGCGCCAGCGTCAGCCGCAACACGCCGTTCGCGGTGACCACGCGCACCAACGTCGTCGCCCTCTCCGCCGGCGGTCGCCACAGTGCGGCCATCAACAACATCGGCAAGTTGTTTGTCTGGGGAGATAACTTCTTCGGCCAGGTCGGCAACACCAGCGGCAACTTCAATCCGCAATCGGGGGCGGCCAATGTCTTGCAGGGTGCCTCGCAAATCTCCACCTATGCGCAAGCGGCGGGCAGTTCGACCGGCACCAGTTCTTCTTCCGGCAGCGCCGTGATCGAGATCGCCGAGATCGCGACGGGCTACGACTTCAGGACTCTCACGCTCGGCAATACGGGTGCGGCACTCGGCAAGTTCAAGAATCAGGCCTTGACGGACGACATCACCAGCGTCGGGCTCAGTGTGACGGGTCCGGGCTTTAGTCTGCAATCGACCACCTGCAACCCGACGCTGACGGCGGGCAACCAATGCGATTTCGCCATCGACTTCACGCCATCGGTCGCGGGCGATGCCGTGGGCGAATTGCAAGTCGCCTCCAGCCTGGTGGGCTCACCAGAACGCCGCTCCCTCTTCGGCACCGGAATACCGCCCTCGACCCCGGGCCTGAAAGTTAATGCCACAGCCGGTGAGACGTATATTGCGTTCCCACCGCAAGCGGTCGGCACGCCGAGCACTGCCGCCAACGTCTTGATCACCAACACCGGGAGTGCACCGCTGGTGGTCAGTGGTGTGGCGGTCTCGACCGGGGCGAACCATTTCAGTGTGCCCAATACCTGCACCACCACCATCGGTGCCGGTGCGACATGCACCTTGCCTGTGACGTTCAATCCCACGCAAGCGAGCGGCATCGACGGGCAGTTGACGATTGCGACCAATGCGCCCTCAGGCGGCACGCAGATCGTGACGCTGTCCGGCACCGGGGTCGGCGGGGGTGGTGGCGGAGGCGGATTGACACTCAACGGCGCGCAATCGCGCAAAGTGCATGGCGCGGCGGGGCCGTTCAATCTCACGATCGACACGAACAAGACCATTGCGCAGGCCGTGTCGGTAGAGCCGCGCAGCAATGGCTCGGGGCATGTGATCGTGTTCCAGTTCAATCAGATGATCTCGCAACCGGGCACGGCGACGGTGGTGGACGCGATGGGCATGCCGGTCGGGATTGTCGCCGGGGTGAGCGCGCAGGGCAGCGATGTGTTGGTGATGTTGAGCAATGTGCCGGACCGGCAACGGGTGACGGTGACGTTGAGTGGGGTGAATGGGGTGGTGGGCAGTTATCCGGTGTCGGTGGGTTTCCTCGTCGGTGATGTGACGGGCAATGGTGCGGTGAATGCAGGGGATATCGCGGCGACGAAGGCACGGGTGAACGCGGTGATGGGGGTGAATACGTTCCGGTTTGATTTGAACGCGAATGGCGCGATTACGCCGCAGGATGTGTCGATGGTGAAGGCGCGCGCGGGGGTGGTGTTGCCGTAGGGCGGATTTATCCGCGACCGCAACCCCTCACCCGGCGCGGTGCGCCGACCTCTGCTTCGCTTCAAGTGTGCCCTTGTCCCCAAGGGAGAGGCAAGCGGGGCCGGCGCGGTGCGCCGATCTTTGCCTCGAATCAAGCGTGTCCTTTCCCCGCGTAGGCGGGGATCCAAGCGCCATATTGAAATCGCATGAAACTTGGGCCCTCGCCTGCACGGGGGAAGGGAAGCGTTTCAACACATTTTGTCGCCGCGTCAATAGAATTACCCGATCGGCGTATTTCAATTTAGCCAGTCATTCTCGTGAAAGCGGGAATCCAAAATTCGTAAGCACTTAGGAGATGACCAAAAATGGATCCCCGCTTTCGCGAGGATGACAAAATTTTGGGGGTAAATGGAATGACCCAACAAACAAGAGTCAAACACTGGCGCGGTGTTCAGGTGCAAAAGCGCCCAAACACCGCGCCAATACTGGTGTTTGGTGTTTTCGTTCTTGCGTGCACACGTCATGCATATCTGGCAAGAGCTGCCCTCCCAGCGCCCTCCCCGCGCAGGTAAACTAATGCCTACAATCGCAAATCCCGACCGGAGTCAAATACTCATGGATACGCTAAATATCCCCAGTGTGCAAAGCAAAGTCTCCACCGATGAATGGCAGACTCGTATTGATCTCGCCGCCTGCTATCGGCTGGTGGCGCTCTACGGCTGGACGGATCTGGTGTTCACGCACATCACGGCAAAAATCCCCGGCGTCGAGAATCAGTTTTTGATCAATCCTTACGGCATGTTGTTCGATGAAATCACCGCGTCAAGTCTCGTGAAGATCGACCTTGGCGGCAACAAGCTCGATGCCGACAACCCCTTCCCGGTCAATCCCGCCGGCTTCACCATCCACAGCGCCATTCATGCGGCGCGCCACGATGCCAAATGTGTGCTGCATTTGCATACCGCCAATGGCGTCGCGGTATCGGCGCAGAAAAATGGCGTGCTGCCGATTTCGCAGCAATCGATTTTTGTGCTGGCGAGCCTCGCGTATCACGACTACGAAGGGGTTGCATTGAATGCCGACGAAAAGCCGCGGCTGGTTACCGACCTCGGCGAGAAAAATTTCTTCATGCTGCGCAATCACGGCTTGCTTACCGTGGGAGAAACTATCCCGGATACATTCCTGTTTATGTACTTGTTTGAAACGGCCTGCGCGATCCAGATCCGCGCGCAAGCGGGCGGTGGCGAATTGACGCGCATTCCGCAACCGATCATCGATGGCGCGCAAAAGCAGGCAAAGCTGGTCACCAAGGGCCTCGGCGGCAGTCTCGCCTGGCCGGGCCTACTGCGGAAACTCGATAAAATGGATGCGGGTTTCCGGCATTGACGCGTCGGCACACCTGAAGCTCCCGTTATTGCCAATCACTCCTTCGCCACGAGATTCCGCATGGAAAAAACCTACAAAACATTCCGCGAGTTTTATCCTTTCTACCTTTCACAGCATGCGAACCCGATTTGCCGCGCGCTGCATTTCATCGGCAGTTGGCTGGTTCTGGCAATACTCGCCATCGGCATCGTCAGCGGCAACGCCTGGTGGTTCGCCGTGATGCCTGTGGCCGGTTATGGTTTTGCATGGGTGGGGCATTTCTTTTTTGAGCACAACCGGCCGGCGACATTCACTTATCCGCTGTACAGCTTCATCGGCGACTGGGTGATGTTTGGCCAGATGCTGACGGGCAAGATTCCATTCACTGGCATGGCGCGCTAGTGTCTGGACCCAGAAATAGCGGCACATGATGAAACGGATGGATTTTTTCGCGTGGCAAGGGTGTAGCAGGGAATTTGGGCAGCGTGCTGCCCACCTGCGAAACGGCCTGCGCACGCAAGCGCAGGCGCGCCCTGCAAGCGCGAGGAGGCGGCCCTGGCCTACTGCCTGCCGGGGCGGGCGACGCAAGGCCTATGGCAACGACGAGCAACGCCGCCATGCGGAAAAAGACGCCGTTTCATGGGTCGATATTTCTGAGTCGAGGCGCTAAGTGGCATCTGTAGTGGCGCCGGTGCGTGGTCGCCGCCGCATTTATCTGATGCGGCATGGCAGCGTCAGCTACTTCACGTCGGAGGGTAAACCGCTGCCGCCGGAAACGGTGTCGTTGACGCCATTCGGCATCGAGCAGGCGCGCGCGGCCGGCGAATTGTTTGCCGCGCACAGCGTCCAATTTGACCGCGTCATTACCAGTGGGCTGAATCGCACCGCGCAAACCGCGCAACACGTCCTCGCCGCGACCGGTCATTCCGGCCCCATCGAGATTCGCCCGAATTTGCAGGAAATTCGCGGCGGTCGGCTCGCCACCATCGCCGAAAAAGATTTGTTGCAATCCTTCACGGCGCTGACCGATGGTGTCGTCGATGAAGATGTGCAATTTCTCGGCGGCGAGACTGTCGGCGGCATGCTCGACCGCGTATTGCCCGAGATCGACGCGCTGCGAGCAGACACCGATTGGGATTCGCTATTGCTGGTGCTGCATGGCGCCGTCAACCGCGCGATACTTTCCTACCTCATCACCGGGCAGCGGCAACTGCTTGGTGCGTTCGAACAAAGCCCGGCCTGCGTCAACGTGCTCGATATTGGCGATGGCCGTCTGGATGTGATTTTGCGCATGGTGAATCTGTCGCCGCTGGATTGGCTGCAAGCGGGCAATCGTCGCACCAGTATGGAAATGCTCTTCGAGCAGTATTCAAAATATCGCGCGCACCATATCGCGGGATTTGGTGAAGCACAGGGACACAATGCGGGAGAAGATGCGCATGTCTGACCAAGGTTTCGAGCATTTCAAAGGCACCAAGCCGGTCGCGAGCCAGCAGAAATTCGATGAGGCTGCGCTTGACCGGTGGATGGCCGCGAACGTGGATGGCTATCAAGGCCCGCTGACCGTCGAACAATTCAAAGGCGGGCAATCCAATCCGACGTTCAAATTGAGCTCGTCGAGCGGTGCGTATGTGATGCGCTGCAAGCCCGGCCCAGCCGCAAAATTGCTGCCGTCCGCGCACGCGATCGAGCGGGAGTTCAAGGTAATGGCGGCACTCGCGGCCACCGATGTGCCGGTGGCGAAAATGTATGCGCTGTGCGTCGATGAAGCGGTGATTGGCCGCGCGTTTTTCATCATGGAATTCGTCGCCGGTCGTGTGTTGTGGGATCCCGCGCTGCCGGGCATGACCCAAGCCGAGCGCGGCGCGATTTTCGACGAAATGAATCGCGTCATTGCGCGGCTGCACCGCGTCGATTACGCCGCCGCAGGCCTCGGTGACTTTGGCAAGGCCGGCAATTACTTTGAGCGCCAGATCGGTCGCTGGACCAAGCAATACCGCGCCTCGGAGACCGAGCAAATCGAGGCGATGGACCAGCTCATCGATTGGCTGCCGCAACATATTCCACCGGGCGAAGAAACCTCGATCGTGCACGGCGATTACCGGCTCGATAATCTGATTTTTCATCCCACCGAGCCGCACATCCTCGCCATCCTCGATTGGGAGCTCGCCACCCTCGGCCACCCGCTCGCGGATTTTGCGTATCACTGCATGGCGTGGCATGTGCCACCGAGTGCATTCCGTGGACTTGCGGGATTGGATCTCGCCGATCTCGGCATTCCCGATTTCAATTCCTACGTTGCCACTTACTGCGCGCGCACCGGACGTTCCGGCATTGAGAATTTCGAGTACTACCTCGCCTACAATCTGTTTCGCATGGCGGGTATTTTGCAAGGCATCATGAAGCGCGTGGTGGATGGAACGGCGGCCTCGGAGCAAGCGGTTGCGATGGGCAAGGCGGCAAGGCCGCTTGCCGAACTCGGCTGGAAAGTCGTTCAACAAATGCCTGCCAGAAAATAAGGTTCAGACAATCATGGATTTCAGTTTTTCGCCCAAGGTCATCGATCTGCAAACTCGCTTGAACGCGTTTTTCGACGAGCACATTTATCCCAGCGAGCATCGATTTCACGACGAGGTCGAGGCCAACACAGTCGCCGGTAAACGCTGGACGCCGACCACGATCATCGAGGAATTGAAACCCAAGGCACGCGCAGCCGGCCTGTGGAATTTGTTCACGCCGCACGCGAGTCTCGGTGCCGGCCTCAACAATCTGGAATACGCGCCGCTGGCGGAAATCACCGGTCGTGTTCATTGGGCGCCGGAAGTATTCAATTGCTCGGCCCCCGATACCGGCAACATGGAAGTGTTCGCGAGCTACGGCACCCCCGAGCAAAAAGCGCGCTGGTTAGCACCGCTGCTCGCGGGTGAAATCCGCTCCGCATTCGCCATGACCGAGCCGGCCGTTGCCTCCTCGGATGCGACCAACATCGAAACCCGTATCGCTCGCGCCGGAGATGATTACGTCATCAATGGCCGCAAATGGTGGATCTCCGGTGCCGGCGATCCGCGCTGCAAGATCTACATCGTCATGGGCAAGACCGATCCCGATGCGGCGACCCATTCGCAACAATCGATGATTCTGGTGCCCGCCGACACACCGGGCATCACGGTCGTGCGTCCGCTCACGGTATTCGGCTACGACGATGCGCCGCACGGCCATTGCGAAAT
>JANPBQ010000321.1:0-1653 GCA_031430555.1 Betaproteobacteria bacterium | reverse complement strand
GCCACGGCGGCGTAAACCGGATTGGGCCAGCGGCGCTGTTTCGCCTCCCACAGCGCGTCGTACCAGAAGCGAAATGTCCACGGAATCCAGCTTTTGCCGACGCGCATGGGTGCGCGATCCCACGACTTTCCGTACAGGTCTATTTCGCCGAAGCGGTGAAAGTACTCTACGGCCTTCAATCGCATGGTATAGAGCTCGGCACGGTAGAGCCGCGGCAATTTGTTGGCGTTGATCATGGTGAGAAATCCGCGATCAGTCCTCGACCAAGCGGTTTCGTTTACGCCATCAAGGCATTGCGGCCAGACAAATCGTTCCGGGCGGATTAGCGTACCGGTAAACGGTGCCAATGAAGTTGCGTCGGAAAAGCACATGATCCGCTTGACGTGGCGCTGGATCGCCGGTAGTGCTTCATAAATGCGCGGCTCGACAATGGGGCATTCGAAGGCAAAATAGGCGCTCAAAATTACGTCTGGTCGGCGCGCAAGACGCACATAATCCGCAATGTTTCCGACGGAGACATAAACTTTTGTCGTGTCGTCGGGTTCCGTCGGAATGAGATCTGCGGTATGAACCGGTATACCGAGGCGGTCGAAATAATCCTTTACCAACAGGAAAGGCGCAAGAATATTGTCTCCACCTAGCGCGCTGGTCGCCGGATTGAACAGTCGATCTTGGAAGAAATGACTTGTTGGCGGGTCGATGTAAATCGCCAATTTAGGCGCGGGCTTCACTTGACCGGGTGTTACATCCATTTGGCCCTCCAGCCGTCAAAAATCTCGCGAATTCGCTGACGTTCCTGTCCCGTCAAGAGTAACGCCAAGCCGCCGACCATCAGGATATATAACCCCAACTTGAACAGCAATGTCTGCACGGAAAGCGTTTGCGAGTGCGCCCCCATCAGTCCCGTTGCAACCAGGCCAAACAGCAGCCAGATGGAGCGCGCTAATAGGTGGGCAGGCAATCGAAGTCCAAAGGTGCGGCGCAGAAAAATCATTGTCGAAAAATAGAGGAATATCGGCGCGATCAGCCCCGCAAGTCCGGCCCCAAGAATTCCCAGCGGGCCGACCAAATAAAACGCGGCGAAAACGACAAGCAGCTGGGCAATCAGATTAGTGACGACATGAAAGGGCATGTGATCAAGCGCGATGACGAGTGATTGATATGTCCCGCTCAAAAGCAATAATATTTCTGTGAGCACGAAAACCAACACAAATGTTGCGCCCGGCAGGAATGCCGACGAGTAAAGCAGGAAGATGGCAATGTCGGGAAATAAAAGTAACGGCGGCAACGCGATTCCCGCGATCAGGCAAAACGTCGCCTGGAAATTGTTCGCCCAGGCCATCCGGTCGGCGGGGCTTCCACCGCGGTTGACGTTCGGCGTCAGGAACACCGAGTGCGCGGTGCCGAGCACCGCCCGCACCGAAAGGCTGATGCCGATTGCCGCCTGCATCCATCCAGCCGCCTCGGCACCGTGTTCGCTTAGCAAGCGATAGTGAATGAATAGTGCTGCGAATGGCGAGAGAAACGTCAGGATCAGCAGCGCACCGGAAAAACGCCAGATTTGCGGCGGAAGCCGCATTGAAAATCGCGAAGTCGCGGCGTTCGCGAGCGTCGAAACTGAAATACCCCGCGTTGCCATATGAGTGATACCGA
>JANPBQ010000320.1:0-2270 GCA_031430555.1 Betaproteobacteria bacterium | reverse complement strand
ACCCGCCGATTTTTGGCAGGTGGCGACTCCGCGAATTACCCGATCAACAACATCGCGCCGACTGGCGGCGAAACACGCCGGCGAACACGATTCGCGCGTACTTGCGCGGGGCCGGGAACATCGCAGGGATTATGTGGCGGCGGAGCATTCTTGGTAGAATATCGGCTTATCGACGCGAAAGAGTATTATTAAATTCAATGAATTATAACAGAATGCTCACTTTGACCTTCGCTCGCGGCATACACATCGGCACCGTCGCATTGATGGTCATCCTGACCGGCGTTTCGGGCGCGGTGATGGCCGGTCCCGCCGAGGATACCAAAGAGGCAACCCGCCTTTATCAGCAAGGCAAAACCGATCAGGCGCTCGCAAAGGTCAATGGCGCGCTCGCCCAGCAGCCCAAGGATGCGCAAGGCCGCTTCCTCAAAGGCCTTATTTTCACCGAGCAGAAAAAAACCGCTGAAGCGATCCAGATATTCACCGGCCTCACCGAAGATTTTCCCGAGCTGCCTGAGCCGTACAACAATCTCGCGGTGCTCTACGCGGGCCAGGGCAATTACGATAAAGCGAAAGCTGCTCTGGAGCTGGCGATCCACACGCATCCCAGCTATTCGACGGCCTATGAAAATCTCGGCGATATTTTTGCGCAAATGGCGCGCCGCTCATACGACAAAGTGCTGCAACTCGACAAGACCAACACCAGCGCGCAAAGCAAGCTCGCTTTATTGAAAGATTTGTTCACCCCGCCCGCCAAAACCATGCCGTCAACGGCCATTACCGCGGACACACCCAAAACGACCGTGGCTGTTGCGGCAAAGACCGATCCCGCGAAAGTTGCCAGCACCTCTCCAACCGCAAAACTGGAAACGCCGAAAGCAAGTTCTTCCGGTGGAAACGCTGAAGCGCAAGTCAATGCCGCCGTTCAAGCTTGGGCCAGCGCCTGGGCGGCAAAAGATGTTGCCGGCTATCTGGCCTCATACGCGGCCGACTTTGAAGTCCCCGATGGCCTGACGCGCGCCGCGTGGGAAGCGCAACGCAAAGAACGCATTGAGCGTCCGAAATCAATCTCGGTCGACGTGAAGATTTCAAAAATATCCGTCAAGGGCAATGAGGCAACGGCCGTGTTCCGTCAGGCCTATCGATCGGATGCGGTCAAGAGTAACAATACAAAGACGCTCAAAATGGCCAAGTCAGGAGATAAATGGCTGATCCGCGCCGAGCGTGCCGGCAGCAAGTGAGGCGTCGGTTGCGCGTCACCGGCATTGCGCGGGTGGCCTTGTCCGTCGCCCTCATTGGCATTCACGGCGGCGTCGCGGCGCAGACAACCACGATGATGTCGATCGCCTTCAGCAATGAAGTCGAAGCATCGCTGGTACGCGCGCTGGAGATACTGAAAACCAACGGCATCCAGCCGGCCTTGCGCGAGCTCGACGCAACGCTGTTGAAGAATCCGAATTTTCGCCTCGGGCATCAGATGAAAGGCGATTTGCTGATGGCGAAGGCGGGTTCGCCGGTTGCGTTTGGTGGCTCGGCGTCACCGCCAGAATTGGTGGCCAGTTTGCGCGATGAAGCGAAGGTGCGGTTCAACCGTTACTTCGATGCACCGCCGCCCGATTCATTGCCGACCGCGTTACTGCAATTGGCACCACAGCAACAACATGCGTTGTTGCTTGATAGCGAAAAATCGCGCATTTATGTGTTCAAAAATGTCGATGGCAAGCCGACTTATATTGCCGATTTTTACGTTTCCGGCGGCAAGAATGGTTTTGAAAAAGATCGCGAAGGCGACCAGCGCACGCCCTTGGGGGTTTACCACGTCACCTCCAGCATGGGCCGCGAGAAGCTCACCGATTTTTACGGTCCCGGCGCGTTCCCGTTGAACTACCCCAACGAGTGGGACAAACGCCTCAAGAAAAACGGTTCCGGCATCTGGATACACGGCACGCCTTCGACCACCTACAGCCGCCCTCCCCGCGCGAGCGACGGCTGTGTGGTGCTCACCAATGACGATTTTGCCGTGATCTCGAAATATGTCGATCCCGGCGTAACGCCGATCATCATTGTCCCCACCGTGCAATGGCAGTCGCCAGATCAGTGGCGCGAATTCCGCGAAGGATTCACCGCAACGCTGGACAAATGGAAAGCCGATTGGGAGAGCCTGCGCATGGATGGCTATCTCGCCCATTATTCCGGCGCATTCGATGCCGACGGCAAGAATATCAAACGGTGGACATCCGCCAAACGTCAGATCAATGCGGGCAAGAAATTCG
>JANPBQ010000319.1:0-4673 GCA_031430555.1 Betaproteobacteria bacterium | reverse complement strand
ACAATCAACACGCTTTGAGGGACTCGATGTCCTGCGAGGGTTGGCGGCGTTCTACGTCGTGTTGTCGCACTACACCTCATATTGCCTGCGCAAATTTGGCGATACGCCCTTTTATGTTCCGCGCGAAACCGGCGAATATGCGGTCTGGCTGTTTTTCATGATCTCCGGCTTCGTGATCTATTTCACGACCGAGCGCAGCAAAAACTGGCGCGATTTTGTGGTTTCGCGATTCACCCGCCTCTACCCCAGCTATTGGATCACTCTCACCATCGCCGTCGCCGGTGTCGTCCTCGTCTTTCGAATCGAGCCCATGTGGTGGAGCAGCTATCTCGTCAATATGACGATGTTTCAGGAGTTCGTCGGCTTCAGCAACGCCGACGAGGTCTACTGGAGCCTCTCCGTAGAACTCGCGTTTTACCTGATCATTGGCATTTTGTTCAGAGCGGGATGGCTCAAAAACATTTTCGCCGTCGCGCTCGTCTGGCTGGCGATTTGCTGGTTTGGCACCATGTTCGCCGAGTACATTCCCGAGTTCATTCGTTTCATCCTGAACCGTTATTTCATTATCATGTTCGCGCCGTTTTTTCTGCTCGGCATCATGCTGTATCTGAGTCGAACGCAAGGCAACACCCGCCAGCGTATGTTCATTATCGCGTCCTCGCTGGCAACCATAGGGTTCATGCATGGCCCATTGGCATTTGCAATTTCACTGGCGTTGTTTGCCGCTGCTGTTTTTGCCGTGAGCGACCGGGGGCGAATTCTGGTGTCGCCCGTCCTGCTTTGGTTGGGTGCGATCTCGTATTCGCTCTACCTCATTCACCGAAATCTTGGCTACGCCGCCCTCACCGAAATGCACAATCGCGGTTTTCCAACGTCGATCGCGCTGTCGCTCGCGATCATTTCAGCGCTCGCGCTGGCGACTCTGCTGACTTATTTTATCGAGCGGCCGCTGTGCGCGTATTTGCGGAAATTGTATCGGCACCGCGCGCTGCCCTGACCTCCTACTCATCGGTGGATCGCATCCGTGGAGCGATGGATTGCGAACCGATGGATCCGTCGGTACGCCGGGTGCGATTAGCGTCACGCCAGTCGGCACGGCAATCGCGTCATACTTGGTATCAACGTTCTCGATACATTGACGAGCGCATCTGAAAGCCGGCGCGTCACGATTAATTTCGCCAACATTTATGCTTCGGTAAACCCAGCACCGCGACCTTTGGGTTTCCTCGTCAGTGACCTGAACAACTCGCGGTCAGTTAGTTCACGCGACATCAGCTGCCTTAAGGCGCGATCCGGGCAACCGACCGCTACGTTGAATTTCAGGTTTCAGCTGAACACTACAGGCAGCATCAATGCCGCCGATATCGCGGCGGCGAAAGCACGATCAAATTTAGATTTGCTGTACCGCCAAAGTGGATGTGCTCGCTCATCCTCTGCCCTTCCTGCTTGCCAGACTCTTCTCTATCAACTCGCACGCCAGCCGAATTGCCGTCTTCACGCGCCGCCGCTCGCCCACATAGCCACCCAGCGCTTCTTCCGCGCGGAGTCGCACGGATTCGGCGTCGATCAATCCGTGACGCGCCAGTGCGGCAATATCTTCCTGATCGTGATCGGCGAATCGCGAAATCTTGGAGACGGCGAGATCGACCGGCGCGAACAGGCGCACGTCGAGAATGGCGGCATCGATACCGGGCAGCGCGATGGGCCGCGAATCCGCATCCGCGTTCTCGTGTATGAGCGCAAAGGTATCGTTGTATTGCCGATCATAGTAAAGAATCCGCGTTGTGCCATCGGCTTCGACGTACGGCACATCGAGGTCATCCGGCAGCAATATTTTTCGGGAGAGCGTGGCGTCAATATCCATCGATACCCGCGCCGCAGTATAGAAATGCTGTGCCGCGCCACCGGCCACGATCATGCGTACCGGAAGCTGCGAGGCATGTGCCGAGACTTTGATGGTTTTCTGGATGCGACCGGCAATTTCGGCGAATGCGTTCACATAGCCATCCGCCACGTCTGGCGCGGGCCTTACTTTTTTGCCGCTCATGTCTGAATTCTTTGTTCAAGCATCGGCAGAAATCGCGACGGTCGAAGCGGGCTTTTCTTGAGCCATACGCGAAACGTGTCGGCAGCGGACATGCCCGGATAAAGTGCCACAGACATTGCCAGTAACGCCTGCCGATCGACTCCGCGAATCCCGGCAAGCATCACGGCAACGCCTGCCATGAAAAAGCCGCCGCCCGCCTCACGCCATTTCGCCAGATCGAGTGAACGCGATGCGCAGAGCGCGAGCAATTTTTCCTCTTCCTCCCGACCGAAAGATTTCGGCGAACTCATCTTCAATCGCGGTACCAGCGCCAAGCGCAGATCCACCGCCTCGGCCAAGGCAGTAAGGGTGGCGAGGTCGCAATCGCCGCGCTGCTTCAGGCGCGAAACCGTTTCAGGGCGAACCCCCGCTTTTTCGGCCCAATCTCGGTTGGAGAGTTTGTCGCGTCGAGCTGCATGCGCCATCGTCGCCAGCATGTTTTCAAGTGGCATACTCATACGCAAACTTTGTACTATATTGACGTTAAAGTCAATTATTGTTTTTTCGTGACTGCTAACTTCGGCGAGAAGCAATGGGTACTTCAAAGTTTTGTCATGCAAGATGAAATTGACGTAGTTGATGACGCGGCCCACCTTCAGCGAATTGTTGTGGGCTTTCTCAAAACTCAACGTACGTGTCAATACCACTGTCCATTTGCTGTTGTTCCGGTCTGTGCATAACCTCGAATTGCGGAAATGTCCTGCCAGTTCTCACCCAGGTCTGAAAAAGGACGCAAAATAGGCGTGACAAGACAATCCGGATTCCGCCCTCGAATGCTTCCACTTCTGATTGACGGTCCAGGCTTCAATGCCATGGTGCGCGCGAAGCACGGACTGATGCTGTTCAACCGGAACGATGTCTATATCGGTCGGTCCATCGGCAAATACGGCGAGTTTTCGGAGGGCGAGGTCGCCTTGTTTGCGCAGATTTGCCGGGGCGGAGATGTCGTGGTTGAAATCGGCTCGAACATCGGCGCACACACCTTGGCATTGTCCAATTTGGTTGGCCCGCAGGGGCGGGTGTACGCCTTTGAACCACAGCGCATCGTGTTCCAGACCCTGTGTGCCAATGTCGCCCTTAACAGCAAGACAAATATCGAATGCCAGCAAGTCGCGCTGTCCAGCGAGGACGGCATCGCGCGAATTCCCGATCTGGCTTACGACCAGGAAAATAACTTCGGCGGCATGGAGATTGGGCGATTTGAGGCCGGCGAGCCGGTTCCGATGCGCCGTCTCGACACCAGCATCGTGCCGCCCAGTTGCCGCCTGCTCAAGATCGATGTCGAAGGCATGGAACACGATGTGATACGCGGCGCCAGTGCGCTTGTCACTGCGCATCGACCATTTCTTTATGTGGAGAATGACCGGCTGGAAAAATCCGACGCCTTGATTGCACTAATCGAGTCGCTCGGTTATCGCCTGTTCTGGCACACGCCGACAATGTTCAATGCGGATAATTTCGCCGGTGATCCCGAGAATATTTTTCCGCATGTCATATCGATAAACATGCTTGGCGTTCCCCGCGAATTGTCGATGGAAACAGACGGCTTCATCGCCGTCGAGCGTGGCACACATCCACTCAGGCCAAAATGATTGCCGCAAGAAATCCGCTGTTTCCGCCATGGGCAGGGCTCCTTCACCCGCGAAATTTGTCGTCAAACCACACATCTGAGTAACGAAAGTTCACAAACTGGCCGCAACTGTGTGCACTTTCCAACATTGCGATGGCTGCAGAACAGATATCATCACGTCACAAACTGAGTTATTTCGGGCCTTGTTTCGGTACGACTTGCGAGCATTGTTTTCGGAGCAGACGGTATTATCATGAACCGCATTACAGTTGCCATTGGCAGACGAATTTTTTCCGCGTGGATGGCCGAAAAGGCAATGCATCGCAGCATTGCTCAAAATGGGCATCGACGGATTAGCCGGCTTCTTGCGACGCTTCTCTTCGGAGCGGTCGGCTTGGGATTGCCAGCCACGTCGGTTCATGGGCAGACCATTGCGGCATGTGCGGATCCGGGTGGCGCAGTCGGCGGACGCATTACCGCCCTCTACACTTGTTACAACGGCGTTGGTGCGGGTGGCGCGGTAGGGGCGACCTCTAGACTGAACACGTCCCTAACCAATGTCAGTACCAGTCTTGGCAATGTCTCAGCCAGCCTGGGCACGGTCAGCACATCGGTCGCCTCGACTGTCACGCGCCTGACCAACGTATCGACCAGCCTTGGCAACGTGTCAACCAGCTTGGGCAATGTCACAACCAGCTTGGGCAATGTCTCGACCAGTCTCGGCACGGTCAGCACCTCGGTCGCCTCGACTGTCACACGCCTGACCAATGTTTCGACCAGCCTTGGCAATGTCAGTACAAGCGTAGGCAACGTTTCCACCAGTTTGGGCAATGTCTCAACCAGTCTCGGCACGGTCAGCACCTCGGTCGCCTCGACTGTCACACGCCTAACCAATGTATCAACCAGCCTAGGCAATGTCAGTACAAGCGTCGGTAACGTCTCAACCAGCTTGGGCAATGTCTCGACCAGTCTCGGCACGGTCAGCACCTCGGTCGCCTCGACTGTCACACGCCTGAC
>JANPBQ010000318.1:0-4507 GCA_031430555.1 Betaproteobacteria bacterium | reverse complement strand
GCTGCGGGTGTTCGGCCCGACCTTGTCGCCGTTCAATGCGTGGCAGTTGTTGCAGGGGATCGAGACCTTGCCCGTGCGCATGGAGCGGCATTGCGCGAACACGATGGCGGTTGCGCAATATCTCGAATCGCACCCGAAGGTCGCGTGGGTTAATTATCCGGGCTTGGCCTCGAGCCGTTATCACGCGCTGGTGAAACGCTACATGCCGAAAGGTGCGGGCGCGCTGCTGTCTTTTGGCATTAAAGGTGGCGCAATATCGAGCTTCAACGCCGGCGTGAAATTCATCGAAGGCCTGCAATTCATTTCGCATCTGGCCAATATCGGCGACGCCAAATCGCTGGTGATTCATCCGGCTTCCACCACGCACCGGCAACTCACGGAAGATGACCAAATCAAGGCCGGTGTGCCGCCGGATATGGTGAGGTTGTCGATTGGCTTGGAAACGCTTGACGACATCATTTGGGACATTGAGCAGGCGCTTGCGGGCGCTGCTTAGGTCGGATAGATGGCACCAAGTATTGCCGGATGCGCGGCACCGGTTGTCGCCGACATGTCGAGCGGGTTTCTCTCCATCGCCTGTTTCGCGAGCCATGCGAAAGCGAGTGCTTCCACCTGCTGCGCGGGAACGCCATGAGCTCCGGTGGGCTCGACAATGCCTTTACTGAAGCGTTGCGCAATTTCATTCATTAGCGCCGCGTTTTGCGCGCCGCCACCACAGACGAGCGCGCGCGTGGCGGTCGATGCGTATCGGGCAATGTGATCCGCGATCGACCACGAGGTGAGTTGTAGCAAGGTCGCTTGAACGTCCTCCTGATTTTCGTCGCCACCCAATCTTTCTTCAAGCCACGGCAGGTGAAATAGATCGCGCCCGGTGCTCTTCGGCGGTGGGGCGGAGAAATAGGGCTCACTCTGCAATCGCCCGAGGAGCCGCACCAGTGCTAGACCTTGGGCTGCCCACGCGCCGTCCTTGTCATACGCTTGCTGGCGATGTTTTGACATCCACGCGTCCATCAGGCAATTGCCGGGGCCGCAGTCGAATCCCCACGCAGGTTTTCCCGGTTCAAGAATTGTTAGATTGGCGATGCCGCCGATGTTCACGACGACTCGGGTCTCGGCGGAGCTTCTGAACACACCGTCGTGAAACGCCGGTGCCAGCGGCGCACCTTGCCCGCCCGCCGCGATATCGCGCGAACGAAAATCGGCGACGATATTGCAGCCGGTGAGCTCTGCGAGCAATGCGGCGTTGTTGAGTTGCACGGTGTATTTAAGATCCGGCCGATGGCGAATGGTTTGGCCGTGGCAGCCGATCGCGACAACCTGTTTCGCGTTAAGGCCGGCGGCTCGTATTGTGCTCAGCGTGGCACGCGCATACACCTCGGCGAGCTGGTTCGCGGCCAAGTGGCCACGTTCGATTTCGTTCTCCCCCGGCGTGTTCAGCGCGAGTAATTCGGCGCGCAATTCGGGCGAATAGGCTTCGCTTTCAAACGCGAGCACGCGAGGCTTATTCGTGGAAAAGTCCGCGAGCACCGCATCCGCACCATCGAGCGAGGTGCCCGACATGATGCCGATGAAGAGTGCCTGATTACTCAAACCGGCCGAAGCGCGTATCGCGCAACAGCGCGAGTTGTTCGCCCTGCCGCGCGGCGGAAGACTTGAAGGCGGCGAGATATTTCGGCGCGAGCGGCTCGGCTTTCGGCAGCGCAACACGCAGCGGGTCATGGTGAACGCCCGCGATCTTGAACTCGTAATGCAAGTGCGGGCCGGTAGCCCAACCGGTCGCGCCGACGTAACCGATAATTTGCCCCTGGCTCACGCGTGCGCCGCGTTTTGATCCCGCCGCGAAGCCCGACATGTGGCCGTAGAGCGTGGTGATGCCGCCAGCATGGCGGATTTCAATCATGTTGCCGTAGCCGCCCTTGACGCCGGCAAAATCGATGGTGCCATCGGCCGTCGCCCAGATCGGCGTGCCGCGAGGGGCCGCGTAATCGACGCCGGTGTGTTTGCGCCAATTTTTCAGCAACGGGTGAAAGCGTCCACCAAAGCCCGATGAGACGCGCGAAAACGCGAGTGCCGAGCGCAGGAAGGATTTTGCGCGGTTCTGACCGTCGGCAGAATAATGCCCCTCGCTGCCCTCAGCGTCGGTAAATAGATAGGCTTCAAAGGTCTTGCCGTTGTTGGTGAATTCGGCCGACAACACGCGGCCGGGCCGTAAATATTCGCCTTCGTGGTGCAGCATTTCATAGACCACACTAAATCGATCTCCTTTGCGCAAATCGATATGGAAATCGATATCGGTCGAGAAAATGCGCGCGATCTGATTGGCAATCGCATCGGGAATGCCAGCGGCGTCGGTGGCACCATAGAGTGAAGAACGAATCACGCCGGATTTATAAACGTGCTGTGCGTTGGGCGAGAGCTTCAGTTCCTCGGCCACGAAGCGATCGTTCTGCCGCGTGACGTGCAGCATTTGCTCCGCGCTATGCAAATACGCGAGCGATTGCAGCGCGCCTTCCGAGTCGGTGATGGCTTGCACGGTACGGCCGGGGCGCAATTGGAAAATGCTGCGTGCGGATTTTTCGGTGCGCAAAAAATTGAACGCGGCGCGATCGTTCACATTGAGGCGTTGCAGCAGTGCGGCGACAGTATCGCCGCGTTGCACACGATCGCTCGCGCGAAATTGCGTGGGACCATCGAGGCTCAAGTTCGCGGCGTCGATCGCCGGCAACGCCAAATCCTCCGCGACGTCTTGGCGCGCAATGCGGTCGAGTTGCGTGTCCGACGTCACGCCGAAGGCCATCAGCACCCCGAAGACCGGCAGCGCGAAAAACAACAGAAGCACCGTCAGTGCGCGCCGAGTCTGCACACCGTTCAGTGCGCGCCACAGGCTCTTGCCCTGCATTTGCGCTAAAATTTTGAATTCCGCGATTGTCATGCGATCCTGAGGTTTCTGTCGACGTTATGGCCGCAAGGCTTTGAAGAATAACAGAAAAGCCTTTCCTACGTTGCCTGCCCTCACCGTTGAAACCGAAACCATGAGTGTCACCACCGATATCGACGCCGCGCTCGCCATCATAAAACGCGGCGCGCATGAATTGATTCTTGATGCCGATATGCGCAAGAAGCTGGAGAGCGGGCGGAAGTTGCGAATCAAGCTGGGACTCGACCCCACCGCGCCGGATTTGCATTTGGGGCACACCGTGGTGTTGAACAAGATGCGGCAGTTTCAGGATCTCGGGCACACGGTGATTTTCCTGATTGGCGATTTCACGTCAATGATCGGTGATCCCAGCGGTCGCAACGCGACGCGTCCGCCGCTGACGCGCGAACAAATCGATGCCAACGCGCAAACCTATTTCGCCCAGGCGAGTTTGGTGTTGAACCCCGAGCAAACCGAAATCCGCTACAACTCGGAATGGTCTGATCCACTCGGCGCGCGCGGCATGATCCAATTGGCGTCGCGCTGGACGGTGGCGCGGATGATCGAGCGCGACGATTTCACCAAGCGCTTTCAGAGCGGCGTACCAATTTCGGTACATGAATTTCTGTATCCCTTGATGCAGGGCTACGATTCCGTCGCATTGAAGGCCGACGTTGAATTGGGCGGCACCGATCAGAGATTCAATTTGCTCGTCGGACGCGAATTGCAAAAGCAATATGGCCAGGAACCGCAGTGTATTTTGACGATGCCGTTGCTGGAAGGCCTTGACGGCGTGGAAAAGATGTCGAAGTCGAAGAACAACTACGTCGGCATCACCGATGCGGCCGGTGAGATGTTCGGCAAACTCATGTCGATCTCGGACGACATGATGTGGAAATACATTGAGCTGCTCTCGTTTCAGCCGCTTGATGTGGTCGCGGGATGGAAGAAAGACGTCGAGGGTGGCCGCAATCCACGCGACATCAAAGTCGGATTCGCGCAGGAAATCGTCGCGCGATTCCATTCGCGGGCGTCGGCCGATTCGGCGCTGCTCGATTTTGAATCGCGTCACCATGGCGGAATTCCGGAAGATTTGCCGGAAATCACCATTGACGTCGCCGATGCAGGCTTGGGAATCGCTCGTCTGCTCAAGCAAGCGGGCCTGACGCCGAGTACCGCCGAGGCGAATCGCATGATCGAGCAAGGCGGCGTCAAAATCGATGGCACAAAAATAAGCGATCGAGCGCTCACTCTCGCGAAGGGCGTGACGGTGGTCGCGCAAGTCGGCAAACGCAAGTTCGCCCGCGTTACCTTGAAATGATTTCTCGCGAGTCTTTGAAGATATTTGGCAAAAAGACTTGACCGCCTTTTCGGAAGGCGACATAATGTGAATCCTCCCGAAAACGTGCAAGCAAGGATTCAGGCGCGCAATCGGATGAGGCAGAAACATTGTTCTTTAAAAATTTGACAACCGATAAAGGTGGGCACTAGGTGTTGGGGTGCCTTGGGTTGACGTGCTGATGCTCGCAAGGGTGAAGGCGGAAGGCTGGATTGATAATCTGGCTGGAGGTTGATCGAAGGTTTGAACTC
>JANPBQ010000317.1:0-6767 GCA_031430555.1 Betaproteobacteria bacterium | reverse complement strand
GGCGAGTCTTTAGCGCTTCGTCATTTTCGCATTTGAATTTCATTGCGCTAATTTCAACGTGTCTCCCCGGATTTACTCCGGGGCCCAATATGAAGTGACGAAACTTGGGCCCCGGAATAAATCCGGGGAGACAACTTCAAGAGTACTGCGCGGCATTGAGTTCGACAGAATGTACTGGCGAGCGCGAGCGCCTATCTCTCATCACGGCCTTCAGCTCCGATTCAGGTGTGCCATTGCCCCAAGGGACAACGAGTCCTTTTCACGATGATGCAACCGACGTCATTACCACGCAAACTGCCCCTGCACCGCCCGCCCCGGCACCGCAAACTGCGTGACATCGAGCCGATCAATCCCCCGCCGCCCATGCGTCATCAATCCGCTCTTCGCGCAGGCTTTCTCGAATCGTTGCGCGAGCAGCCGCGCGAAGATGCCTTCGCCAATCATGCGTGAGCCGAAGTTGGGGTCGTTGTCGCTGCCGCCGCGCATTTCCTGCACGCGCGACATGACGTGCGCAGCTTTCAGCGGGAAGTGATTCTCCAGCCAGTTGCGGAAGAGTTCCTTCAATTCAAAAGGCAATCGCAGCAGGATGTAGCCCGCCGATGTCGCGCCGGCTTCACGGCCTTTTTCGAGCAGCGTTTCAAGTTCGTGATCGGTGAGGAACGGGATCACCGGGGCCACGTTGATGCTGACGGGGATACCTGCATCGGCCAGGCGTTTGACGGTTTGTAGGCGGCGCAGCGGGGCGGCAGTGCGCGGCTCGAGATAGCGCGAGATGTGGTGATCGAGCGTGGTGACCGAGATGGCGACATGCACCAGATTTTTCGACGCGAGTGATTGAAGAATATCGATATCGCGCTCGATCAAAGCAGATTTGGTGATGAGGCCGACGGCTTGATTGAAATCCGCAGCGACCTCCAGGCAACGACGCGTGATGGCGAGTTTTTGTTCGCAGGGCTGATAGGCATCGGTATTGACGCCGAAGGCGATCACGTCACTTTCAAAACCTTTGCGCGTAAGCTCCGCGCGGAAGAGTTCCGGCGCATTGGTTTTCGCGAAAATACGCGTCTCGAAATCAAGACCGGGCGAAAGGCCCAAATATGCGTGCGAGGGACGCGCAAAGCAATAAATGCAGCCGTGTTCGCAACCGCGGTACGGGTTGAGCGAATAGCGGAACGGGATATCGGGCGAATCATTCTGCGTGATGATGCTTTTCGCGCGTTCCGAGGTGATGGTGGTTTTGAGTTTCGGCGATTCGTTGTCCGGGCTGGTTTCGCTCGTTTTTTCCCGCCAGCCATCATCGAACGCCTCGCGCTGCCATTTTTCAAAACGGCCTTCGATATTGAGGGCGGCACCGCGACCTTTGTGAATCTGATCGCGCTGGTACGAAACGGCGTGATTCGCAGTGGGCATCGACATGCTTTTTTTCCTTTCGGAAGCTGAATACTATACAAATATACAGTCTCCCGAAAGGATTGGCAAGTATTGATTTGCAGCCCGGTTACGCGCCCGTATTGGGTACTGCGTTCTCGCCGCCGAGTCGATACCAATCGATGCGCCGCGTGAGTATCATGAACGTCGCCAGTGCCGCGAACAAGAGGAGTGAACCCAGCATGAGCGCGTTGTCTTCGGACAACAGCAGGCTGTAGAGCACCGCATAGAGCAGCGCCAATTTCAGCGCGAAAGCCGCGCCGCGTCGCCACCCGCCGAGCACATGCGCGAGGTAGTAGCCGATCAACACCACGCAGGCCGTGGCCGCGATCAGATACGCGCGGAGAAAGGGAAGATGCTCGGACAAGCTCACCAGCAACAGAAAGAATAGCGCGAGCGCGGCACCCACCAGCGCGTATTGCAGCGGATGAATGCGCAGATCCTTCAATATCTCAAACAGAAAAAACGCGGCGAAGGTGAGCACGATAAACAAGATACCGTACTTCACGGCACGCTCGGCTTGCAGGTAAATATTGACCGGCTCGACGAAGCTCACGTCGAATGTTTCCAATGTCGATAGCTCGCGCTTTTTCTGGAACTCCGCGTCGCCGCCCGTTGCACCTTGCATTACGAGCGCGCCATTCTTGCTCGCGAGATGCGAGATCTCCCAGCGCGCCGTGAAACCGGTGGCGTCGCTCTTATGGCTTTGCGGCAGGAAGCGCCCGCCGAAATTCGGGTGCGGCCACGATGCCTTCATATTCATCACCGTGGTCTTGCCGAGCGGGGCGACCGAGAGCGCGCGCGTACCGGCGAAATCGAGTTTGAGCGTGGCGTCATAGTCGTGCGCGTCGCGGAAATCAAGCACGCCGATCTCGCCATGCATGCCATCGCCCAGCGCCTCGCTGCGGGAACCATTGGCGATGACGAGCGGCTGTTTTCCCCAGAGAAAAGTAGGGGTCGCTCGCAGGCCGCGCACATCGGCGAGGCCGAAGACGAGCCATGCTTTGCCGATGCGAAAAGCGCGCTTATCCGCCTCGAGCCCGAGGTGGGCGGGAATCTTGAACGTGGCGGCAAGGCTCGCATTGGTTTCATACACCAACGCCTTGTAGAGCCCCTTATGGCGCGTGTCGATCGCAGTCGTCGCGTCGATCGCGAGGTTCTCCGGCGTGAACACGGCATGGCGTTGTCGCTCGACAAACTGTTTCGTTTCGTGTCCGCGCGCATCGGTGACGATGGTTTCTTCGCGGATCACGTAATCCACCATCAACAGCGGCCCGGCGAGTCGTTGTGGGCCGGCGAGATTTTGGGCGATAGTGTTTTCGACCTGCGACTGCAAGCCTTGGCGCTCGGCGACGACGCCGCGAATCATCGCCAAAGGGATCAGCAGCAAGAGCGTGAGGAAGCCGATTGCGAGCACGCGCAGGAACAGTTTTTTCTGCAAGGGATTTCTCCGAAATAGGGAAGATTCATGGCCCAGAGGACGCCTGCGGTGGCAAGGTGGGGATGGAGGTTTGGACACCACACCCACAATGCGCGCCGCAGGCGGCCGGCTCCGAGGTTCTTTGATGCGCGTGTTCGACGATGCTGACTACATCCGCCAAGCGAGTTGAAATTTCTCACCGACCGATACGGCAGACGAACTCCACGAAAGTCCCGCGATCAGATTTTGTTCGCGCTCGACCGTCGCATCGTGCGGTGCAGTGATGAGCTGCTTCGGTTTGCGTTGGCCAAAATCGACCCACACCGTTGCGCGGCCCGGCTCGGGTAGGTGATCGGCCGATTCGCGCGGCACCGGTTGAAGCAAGAGTTGGATCGCGCCGGCGGCATCGTCGTTTGCGGGCGTCACGCGGTAGGTGTATTGCAGCACCAGCGCATCCTCGCCACGCAAATCCATGATCGGACTGGTGCCTACGCCGCCATCCGGCGAGGTGGTCACCAGCAAGTGTTCACGGGTCAGTTTGAGGTACGCGGATGGCGTAAGTCTTGCCGCGGCGATGGCGGAGATTTGCCGGCCTTCCCAATCGCGGTCGCGGGTACTGGCCGACAAGGTATTGAGTTTCGCGCCGGCGGGCAGACGCACTTGAAATACAGCGGCACCATCGAAATCTTCGGGCATCAGCCAGGTTTGCATCACGCGCACCACGATCGCCTTTTCTTCGACGCTGACCACCCAATCCCGCTCCAACGCCTCCAGGCGCACACCGTCACAACCGTCGCCGATGATTAACGTTCCCGCCGCTGATTTCGCCGGCATGGCGGGTTTCTACCTCGCGTGCGTCTGCGTTCGACGATAGCACCAGCGTCAATCCCGCCGCCGCCACACTGACCGCGAGACCGCACAATATCGCGGCAGTGAGCATTTTGAGGATGTCCCAGATCGCGAAGCCAATACGGGTGGGAGCAGGCGAGTGGTCGAATTCATTAGGGCGTGCGGTGGTTTTCATGGCGGTCTCCGTGGTTGCGAGTGAAGACATCATTGAGCGCGCCGATTCGGGCGCTGTCCTGCGTGAAATGTGGCGCAGCGGCGGAACAATGTGGCGAAAAAATGATCTCGAATCGGTCGCCTCGCTCGTCGGCGGCCTTGCGGTATAGTCGGCGCAGGTACTTTTTGTGAAGAAAGCGACATGATGAAACGAATTGCCTTGGTCGAAGACGATGCCACCATTCGCCAGAATTACGCCGACGCGTTGACCCGAAGTGGCTATGAAATCGAGGCCCACGCGTCGCGTGTGGAAGCCACCGCCGCGTTTCGTGCGCGCCTGCCGGATCTCGCGATTCTCGACATCGGTCTGGGCAATGAGATCGACGGCGGCTTTGCGTTGTGCCGGGACTTGCGCGCGCTTTCGGCGATGTTGCCGATTATTTTTTTGTCGGCGCGCGATAGCGATTTCGACGTGGTGTCGGGATTGCGTTTGGGGGCGGATGATTACGTGACGAAGGACGTGAGCATGCCGCATTTGCTCGCGCGCATCGCGGCGCTGTTCCGCCGCACGGAAGCCGCGAAAGCACCGTCGCGCGCAGAGGATGTGCTGCATCGCGGGCCGCTGACACTAGATATCAACAAGCTGTCGGCGCTGTGGAATGGCAAAGAAGTCGCGTTAACGGTAACGGAATTCTGGATGATTCACGCGCTGGTGAAATTTCCAGGGCATGTAAAGAATCGCGATCAGTTGATGCGCGAAGCAGAGTTGACGGTGGATGACAACACGATCACATCGCACTTGAAACGCATTCGCAAAAAATTCGTCGCCGTCGATGCGGCGTTTGATGAAATCGAGACGGTATATGGTATGGGGTATCGGTGGCATGTGGCTTGAGTGGCGGCTGTCGTTGTGAGTAAACACAATCACTGGCGCGGTGTTCGTGGCATTTTTGCTCGGAAAGGCGCGCGGACGCTGGGGTTTTTCGTGTTTTCGCTATGGTTGCAGCGCACATGACGTTGCCGGATTTTTTTCGCAGTATTCGTGCGCGGCTCTTGCTGATTGCGCTTTTGTTGTTGCTGATTCCGCTGATTGGCTATCGATTTTTGCAAGAGATGGATCGCTATTTACGCGAGGGCCAGCAACAAGTGTTGACCGGCGCCGCGCGATTGCTGTCGGCCACACTCTCGGATCGCCCGCAGCTTTTCGTGCTCAATGGCGCGGCAGACGACGCTGGTGCCGAGGAGCGGCGAAGGCTGCTCGCGCTGTTTAGCAGTGCAGATCCCGAAGCCGCAGCCGGCTTGGGCTCAGCGTATTTACCCTCGGCTGACATCGAGCGCATGCTGAGCGTAGTCGCCAACAGCGCCTCTCGCATCTGGGTCGTGGACGCGCATTCGCGGGTGCGCGGATTGTCGGGTTCGCTGAAGGTATCGCCACCAAGCGCTGGCCGCGATCCGCTTGGTGTTGCGACCGAAACGTCGCTCGGCGCAAAGATTTATGGCGTGGCGGTTCGTCCCTTGGTGCGCGCGATCTCTCCGGACGCCGCCGGGGCCGCGGGCGAGGATCCGCATGACGCGCGGCGCGCGGTGATGTTGCAAGTCGATCGCGCACTGGTGGGTGAGGCGAATTTGCGTTGGCGCAGCGCACGCACGGGAAGCACGGAAATCCTTTCCGTCGCGCAACCGATTTGGCAGGGCGACAATATTGTCGGTGCGGTGGTGCTCGAGGAGACAACCGAAGGCGGCCAGTCGATCAAGTCCGCCGCGCTTGAGTCGTTGCTGGCCTCTACGATGATTGTATTCGCGGTCGGGTTTGTGGCGCTCATCGCGTTTGCGTGGCGGCTCGCGTCGCGGGTGCGGCGCTTGCAAAGCGAAGCCGATGATGCGATCGATGCGCATGGTCGCATTCGAGGCGACATCAGCGGGACCGATATGCGCGATGAAATCGGCGCGCTGTCGCGTACATTGAACGGCACCTTGCTGCGGCTCAAGCGCTACAACGATTACCTGGAAAAAATGGCGGCGCGGCTTTCGCACGAATTGCGTACGCCGGTCGCGGTGGTGCGTTCATCGCTCGACAATTTGCGCGTGGGCGAAGTCGGTGGGAACGATCGCATTTACATTGAGCGCGCCGATGAAGGCGTTCGGCGCATGTCGTCGTTGATTGCGCGCATGTCGGAGGCGAGCCAGCTTGAGGGAATGTTGTCGAGCGCGGATAGATCGGTATTCGATGTCGCGGTTGTGGTGAGCGGGTGCGTGGAAGGTTATCGGCTCGCGTATCCGCAGCAATCGTTTCAGCTCGATATTGATGCGTCCGCGCCGATGTTCGTCAACGGTAACGCGGATGCGATCGCGCAAATGCTCGACAAGCTCATACAGAATGCGGTTGATTTCTCGACCCCAGGAACGGTGGTTCGCATTGCCCTCCGGAGTGATGGTCGCAGCGTAATGCTGACGGTCGAAAATGATGGGCCTCTGTTGCCTCCGGCCGCGGCAACACATCTGTTTGTGTCGATGGTGTCGTCGCGTATCGAAGGTAGTGCGCGCGGCGGCCACCTAGGACTGGGACTTTACATCGTGCGCTTGGTCACCGAATTTCACGGCGGCAGGGTGAGCGCTAAGAATCGCGACTCGGGCAGCGGCGTTTGTTTTGCCGTCGTACTTCCGCGATTTACCAAATAGCGCTTTTTGGCGCGGATCGGACCTTATGCGGACTTTTGTGTCGAGCCCCAAAAAGACAAAACCCCTCGCCAGCAAGCTGGGAGGGGTTTTGTCTTTATAAGGTCTTGGCGATGACCTACTTTCGCACGGGTAAGACCGCACTATCATCGGCGCAACGTCGTTTCACGGTCCTGTTCGGGATGGGAAGGGGTGGGTCCAACGCGCTATGGTCGCCAAGAATTCGGCAGTTGTCCGTTCC
>JANPBQ010000316.1:0-8804 GCA_031430555.1 Betaproteobacteria bacterium | reverse complement strand
CTATACAAATAAAACGGTTTTATTTTTTTTTCTTTTTGTGTTCCAAAATATTCAGCTTCAAAAAACACCGGGTTGTTTTTTTTCGCTGGCCCTGGGGCTTGGCGCCTAAAAACCACCCTTTTGCAAAGGCGCACCAACGCTGCCATGCGGAAAAAGACGCCGTTTAATGTATCGATATTTCTGTGTCGCGACACTAGTGGTAATGCACCGCCGCCGTTTCAGCCTCTTCCGGCAGCTCGGGATGCACCATCTCGCTCGCGGCGTCGGCGAACAACGGCGCGCCGCAGTCTTCACAAAATTCCGGCGCGAACAGGCCATTGAGTTTCGTGACTTCGCCGACTTTGCATTCGGCGAGCACCGTCTCGACTTCTTGCGCCGGTGTCGGCAACAACTCGTCATCTTCACGACCGAACAGCGGCCAAACAATGCCATGCACCACATCATCCTGCCCGCGCCGGGTGAACGCGACACGGTATTCATCGACGCGCTCTTCGCCGAATCCCGCCACCACGGCACGTAAATCAGCGGCGGTGGTCTTGAGGGTATTTTCCAGAAAACCGACCGCCGCGCGAATCGCGTAGGGACGCACGCGCCGATCCGCTTCGCGGCAATTGGTGAAGTACGCGTCCGGCAACAAGGACTCGAACGCGCAGCCCGGCAACAGCCGCGCCAGATTCGGCCGGCATTGCGCGATCCAGCGTTCAAGGCAATCGGTGCGCGTCATGCGCTCGGCGGGCGTATCGATTTCCTGCCAACGAAAAAGCGGCGCGCCGTGTTTGACTGCGACGCCTGCCAACAAGAAGCGCGCGTCGGCCAGCAAGGGTGCCGTCTCCGGCATTTTCGAGAAATCGAATTTCGGCTGCGCGCCACCGATCGCCGCTTCGCCCAGTTTCACCGTCAATTTGTGCACGCTCGAAAAATCGCGCGGCATCTGGTCAATGCTGTACAGGTAAGGCGAGAGGCAGGCGCGCGCATCGTTGGCGAGCACATGGCCGTGCAAGTGCGGCACGATGCTTTCCACTACATCTTTTGGAATCGGCCCCGACGCGACCGCGTAACGTGACCAGGCGACCAGTGGAATGGCGAGCAACAACATATCCCAGCGCGCACCATTGACCTCGATATCGGTGGCTTCGCTGCGCGCCTCGACCAATTCGATCAACACATCGTGCGCCGCCAGATTGCTCTGAAAGGTGTGATCCAGCGCCGACTCCAGCGCAGCGTCGTTGCCGCTCGCCATCAACTTTCCGGCGAGTTTGGCGATCGCCATTTCCCAATAAGCATCCTCGGCGCGGCTGCCGGATGCGACCAGGCCCGTGGAAAGCGAGATGAGTTTTTCAGCGTCGCGGGTGAGGCGGAGGGGGGATTTGCTGCGTTGGCGTTTCATTGCGATCAATCAATGTTGCGGAGGCAATCATTATATCCGGCTAGACGTGATTCTCGATATGCCAGTGCCGTTCAATGCGATCCCGCATAGCGTTTGATGATCTGCTTACCCAGCGCCATCATGTGCACCTGGTCCGGTCCGTCGGCGAGACGACACCAGCGGGCGTAGTTGTACGCGTCCGCCATGAAATAGTCGCTCGTCAGTCCACCGGCACCATGGATTTGCATGCAGCGGTCGATCACCGTTTGCGCCATCAGTGGCACCGTGATTTTTGCCGCTGCAATCAAATCGCGCGCATCCTTCGGCCCGACTTCATCCATCTTTTGCGCGGTCTTCATCGTCAGCAGGCGCGATTGCTCGATCTCACTGAAACACTTGGCGATATCTTCGCGCACCGATTGGTGTTCGGAAATTTTCTTGCCGAAGGTGGTGCGCGATTCGGCGCGTTTGCAGGCGTATTCGAGTGCCCGTTGCGCGGCACCGATCAGGCGCATGCAATGATGGATGCGCCCTGGCCCAAGCCGCCCCTGCGCGATTTCGAAGCCGCGACCTTCGCCGAGCAAAATATTTTCCGCCGGTACGCGCACGTTTTCAAAGCACATTTCGGCGTGGCCCAACGGCGCGTCGTCGTAGCCGAGCGTCGTGAGCGAGCGCGTGATGGTGACGCCAGGCGTATCGCGTGGAATCAGGATTTGGCTTTGCTGCAAATGGAGGTTCGCGTTGGCGGGGTCAGACTTTCCCATGACGATGAATATCTTCGTGCGTTCGCAGGCCGCATTCGAGATGAACCACTTGCGGCCATTGACCACGTAGTCGCCACCGTCGCGGACAATCGAGGTGCGCACGTTGGTCGCATCGCTCGAAGCGACATCGGGCTCGGTCATCGCAT
Organism: Betaproteobacteria bacterium; assembly: GCA_031430555.1. Lineage (GTDB taxonomy): Bacteria > Pseudomonadota > Gammaproteobacteria > Burkholderiales > Usitatibacteraceae > UKL13-2. Next base: position 6,528 of record JANPBQ010000316.1, on the reverse strand, counting down.
AGGCGGAGCGGATTTCGCCGTTCAGGAGCGGCATCAACCATTTCGCCTTTTGCGCCTCGCTGCCGTACTTCATGAACACTTCCATATTGCCAGTGTCGGGCGCGTTGCAATTGAACACTTCCGGGCACCACAGCACGCGGCCCATGATTTCGGCGAGCGGCGCGTACTGTACGTTGGTGAGGCCGCCGTGCGAGGCCGGCACAAATAAATTCCACAGGCCTGCGGCGCGCGCCTTGATTTTCAATTCCTCCATCACCGGCACCGTGCCGAAGCGGTTCGACAACGCATTCAATTCGGCGTGGTAGCGCGTCTCGTTCGGGTAAATGTGCGCGTCCATGAACGCGACGAGAAGGTCGGGCAGTGCATCGGGGTCAGCGGTGAGTGCGACATAGTTCATGATGAAATTTCCGTTCGGTGAGGTGCTCAGCAAATGAACGCACATTCTAGCGGTCGCAATCGACCGTGGAGTTGCGCGAACGCAATGTGCCACACAATTTCGTCATGACAACCCGGTATCATTTGCCATCGCCAGCGTATTCCCGATTGGAGTATTGAATGAAATGGGCCAAGAAAAGTTTGCTTGCATTGTTGTTTCTCATCGTGTTGCTGGTTCTGATCAGCTTCGCGTTGCCGCGCACCTACAAGGTTGAACGAAGCATCGACATCAATGCGCCGATGATCGCGATCTACCCGCGCATCTACTACCCTAAAGACTGGGCGCTTTGGGGTGTGTGGAACCGGCGTGATCCGGGCATGGTGATGACCTATTCCGGCGAGGCGGCGGGCAAAGGTGCCAAGTGGGCCTGGCAATCGAAAGCCGAGGGCAGCGGCAATATGGAAATCACCGCCGCCGAGTTCGACAAATTGATTGCGTACAAGATTTCCTTCATCGAGTTCGATGGCGTGTTGGCGGGCCGTTTCGAATTTTCACAGGTAGGTAAAGCGGTGCGCGTGCGCTGGATCGGGGAGGGCGATGTCGGCGGCAATCCGCTCATGCGATACTTTGCACTCGCGATGGATCGCATGCTCGGGCCGGATTTCGAGGGCGGCCTGAAGAATCTCAAGACACTTGCGGAAGCTACGCGCTAATTTTTTCACGGGGCACAACATGACAACAATTCAATCGAAACCCTGGCGTTATTTTGCGGTACTGCTGGTTGTAGCACTGCTCTCTGCCTGCGCCGGCAATGGGCCGCACAACAGTGTCGCCGATGGGGCGGACGGTGTTCTGATGTTGCAGGGCCACGATCCGGTCGCCTATTTCACCATGGGGAAACACACTCCCGGTCGCGCCGATATCAAGGCCGACTTTGATGGCGCGACTTACCGCTTCATCAGCAACGCACACAAGGCCATGTTCGTCAAAGAGCCGGCGAAATATGCACCGCAGTTCGGCGGCTTTTGCAGCAACGGCATCGTCTACGGCATTCCATGGGGAGGCGATGCCGACACGTGGAAAATCATCGACGGAAAGTTATATATTTTTGGCGGTGAGAGTTCGCAGCGGTATTTCCTGATGAACGAAAAGGCCAATCTCGCGTTGGCGGAAAGATACTGGGCCGAAGAAATCAAGGGCCACAATGCCGTCGTCCAGCGTTACAAACGTCTCGTGATGCGCGTGCCGCATTACAAGTCCGGCAAGGAACTTCAGGACGAATGGGAAAAAAGGCCGAAAGCCCAATAACGCCGCGCCGCCGCAAACCCACCAGTCGTCAGGCGGCGGCTGCGAATGATCCCGCGCCGCCCGATGCACCGGGTGTGCTGGCGCGGCTCATGTCGTTGGGCGACGCCGCCGCCGCGGAATTCGCACTGCGATTTTTCAAAACCGGCCCCGGCGAATACGGCGAGGGCGACAAGTTCATCGGCATCCGCGTGCCGGTGTTGCGCCAATTGGCGCGAGATCTGCGCGGCGCGGGGATTGAAGTTGCGCTGCCGCTGTTGAGATCGGGCTGGCATGAAGCGCGATTGCTCGCCCTGTTCTTGCTGGTGAACCTCTATTCGCGCGCCGATGAATCTACACGAAAAAATATTTTCGATTTGTATCTGAAAAGCACGAAATTCATCAATGGATGGGACTTGGTGGATTCTTCCGCCGCGCACATCGTGGGCGCATGGCTGGCCGATAAAGCCGGCGCGCGCCGGAAAATTCTCACCCAGCTCGCCAAATCGACGTCGCTCTGGGAGCGCCGCATCGCCATGCTGGCCACTTACCATTACATCAAGAATGGCGATTATCGCGAGACGTTTCGCATCGCTGAAGTTCTGCTCAACGACAACGAAGATCTGATCCACAAGGCTGTCGGCTGGATGCTGCGCGAAGTGGGGCAGCGCATCGGCGAAGACCGGGAAGAAGCATTTCTGAAGCAACATTACCGCGACATGCCGCGCACCATGTTGCGCTACGCGATTGAGCGATTTGCAGAGCCGAAGCGGAAGAAATATTTGGCGGGGCTGATATAGCTTTTTGCCGGTGCTAGAAACCGTAGAACGCCAACGGGCGCGGCGTTCGGGACGGTTTTCACCCGGGTGGTGCGGCGGTCACGTACGTTGAAATGACGATAGAGAATCGATTCGAAGGTTGATTCTCACCGGTATCTTATAATCAACGTCATCCCGCCACGTGCCTACCAATTCTTCACCGCCCAATGAAAACCAAACATTACCTCACGCTCGAAGACTGCCATAAAATCATCGCCGCCTCGGAAGCCGAGGCCGCCAAAAACAATTGGGCGGTATGCATCTCGATTGTCGACGATGGCGGACATTTGCTGACGTTTCAGCGCCTCGACAAATGCGCGATCGCGAGTGTCGCGATTTCGCAGGCCAAGGCCGCCAGCGCGGCGATCCGCAAGCGTCCCACGAAAAATGATGAAGAGATGGTCAATAACGGGCGCACCTCGGCGTTGTCGATGCCCGGCATTATTTTTCTGGAAGGCGGCGTGCCTATCGTCGTCGAGGGCGAAGTGATCGGCGCGGTGGGGGTGTCGGGAGTGAAGTCGTCGGAAGACGCGCAAATCGCGCAGGCAGGGATCGACGCGTTGCTTGCATAGAAGGGGGCCGCATGCATTGTCCGAGTTGTCACACCGGCATGGAGGCGGTTGCTCTCCAGAATCACATCGGTATGCCGGTCGAGATCGATGTTTGCCATCCCTGCCATCTGATCTGGTTTGATCATCTGGAGAGCGTCTCGCTGTCAGCGGGATCGGTGATCGATATGTTCAAGCGCATCCATGCGATGCGCAATGAAGCCCGAAGTATCGTCGGCATGCAGTCGGTGTGTCCGATCTGCTCGACCCGGCTCACGAACGCCAGCGACCTCGCGCGCGGCGGACGCTTCACCTATCACCGCTGTGCGAACGGCCATGGTCGATTGATCGCATTCACGCAGTTCTTGCGTGAGAAAAATTTTATCCGCAGTTTGCAGCCGCACGAAATCAAGGCGCTTTCGGTAAAGGTGAAACAGGTGCGCTGCTCCAGCTGTGGCGCCGGAGTGAATATCGAACACGATTCGTCTTGCCGGCATTGCGGCTCGCCGATATCGGTGCTCGATGAAGCTGCGGTGGAAAAAGCACTGGGTGCCTTGCATGCAAAAGAAGTAAAGCGAACCACATTTGACCCGGCAAAGATGGGCGAGGCGCTGACCATGCGGCAACCTCAACGCGGACGCGAAATCTCGGCGGCGGGCACACCGATCGGCGCGAGCTGGGGCGACAATGTGAGCGTCGGCGCAGGACTCGCCGATCTGGTGGAAATCGGTATCGGCACGGCCTTGGCGGCGTTTTTCGATCGAGCATGACCGCATGAATCTATACATCATCACCGGCACCACCAAGGGCTTGGGTGCGGCACTGTGCGAACTCCTCGCGAGCGATACGGAGAATCGGGTGATCGGCCTGTCACGCGCCGCGTCGTCGACAACGTCATCGGCGGGGCCGCACAATGTGTTTGTCGATCTCGCCGATATCGGCTCGATCGGCCAAGCGTTCGCTGTGTGCGAAGCGATGTGTACCGGCATGCGTTTCGAGCGCGCGGTGTTGATCAACAATGCCGGCCTCGTCGTACCGTTTGGGGGATTCGGGTCGCTTGATCCCATCGACATGGCGAAGAACATCAACGTCAATCTAACGGCACCGATGGTCTTGACAGGATTGTTCGCCAACGCCACCCTCGCCTCAGCATCGCAGCGTTTGGTCGTGAATATTTCCTCGGGTGCCGCCAAGCGCCCGCTGGCCGGCTGGTCCGCCTATTGTGCGGCCAAGGCGGGGCTGGAAATGGCGACGCGTGCGGCGGCGCTTGAATCCGGCGTGCGCGATCCTTCGTTGGCCATTTGTTCGCTCGCACCGGGTGTGGTCGATACACCCATGCAAGCGCAGGTGCGTGGTGCCACGGCAGAACAATTTCCCGATGTGGCGCGGTTTCGCGCCATGAAACTAGATGGAGCGTTGCGCCCGGCGGCAGATGTTGCGCGCGATATTGTGAAACTTATTAAGGAGGGTAAATTGACCAACGGCGGCAACTTCGACATCCGGGAATTGACAGCATGAGCGGCGACAAAATCAACAATGCCGTACAAGCTGCCCGCAGTCCGCGCAAGGCATCGGCCAAACTGCATTATTGCGATCTCGACGCCTGCCAGGGTGTTTGCTGCAGCGACGGCGCATTTCTGCAACCTGCGGAGGAACGCTTGATTCACCGGCTGGTGAAAAAGCACCCCGAGCATTTTTCGAGTCTGCCCGAGGGCTACATTTATGACGGCGAGTGGGAAGGCAACACCGGCCGCAAAACCGCGACATACGCGTTTCAATATCAGAAGAAACCCGATCACTTTGCCAATACGCGCTGCGTTTTTTCCGAAGCCGACGGCAAATGCAGTTTGCAAACGCTTGCCGTCAAATTGGGCAAACACAAATGGGACTACAAGCCGATGGGCTGCTGGTTGTTTCCGCTGGGTGCCGAGAACGGCAAACTGATCGCGCCGCCGCTGGGAAAGCGCGACGATCCCAACAATTTGGGCAAGCACTATCCCGGCTTTGCCGCGTTCACGCCCTGCGGCAAGAATGAGCCGAAGGGGCGCGTGTGGTGGATCGCGCTGAAAGAAGAAGTGCGGCAATTTCGGGGCGCCGCATAGCGCGAACGGATTGCCGAGACTGCGACCATCATGATCCCCGATCCACCTGCATCCGCAATCGATCCTCATGCATCGCTGTCGGCCGCGTTGCAGGCGGCCGAGGGCAAACTCGCGCAGATCGTCGAGGCCTTCGATCACCTGGAATCGGGCGTGGTGTTGTACGGGCCGGATGACCGGTTGGTATTCTGCAACCGATATTTCCGTGCGATTTACGCTGAAGTCGCCGATGTGCTGGTGCCCGGCACGTCGTATGCCGACATCGCCCGCACCTTTTACCGGCGCGGCTTTGAGCATCGCACGCAGCAGGATGAGGAAACCTACGTCGCCGCGCGTGTCACCAAACATCTCGATCCCGATGAAGGCGACTACGAATATCTGATGGGCGAATCCACTTGGGTACTGGTCTCGGATCGCAAGACCGCCGATGGCGGCGTGATCGGCTTTCGTCTCGACATCACCGCGCGCAAAAATGCCGAAGAGAGACTCGCGCAAAGTGAGCAGCGACTCGCCGGTCTGTTGAAGATGTCGTCGGACTGGTATTGGGAGCAGGATGAAGAGTTCCGCTTCACGCATATCTCCGGTGGCATGGCGCGCGCGATCGGCGTAGACCCGGCGGAACGCTATGGCGTGCCGCGCTGGGAAATCGATTGCCGCGGCATTACCAAAGAACAAATGGACGAACATCGACGGCAGGTCGAGGCGCACTTGAGTTTCCGCGATTTTCAATACGCCTACGCGATGCCGGATGGCTCGATCCTTTGGGTCAGCGCCTCGGGTGATCCGATCTTCGACGCAGCCGGCGCATTCAAAGGTTATCGCGGCGTGGGCAGCAACATCACCGACAAGAAACGCACCGAAGCACAGATCCGCGAACTGGCCGAATATGATTTCCTGACCGGATTGCCGAACCGGTTGCTGCTCGCTGCAAGATTCGAATTCGCGACGCGGCAGGCGGCGCGGCATGGCGGCGGCCTCGCGATGCTGTTCATCGATCTCGATCATTTCAAGAACATCAACGATTCGCTCGGCCATCACTTCGGTGACCTGATTCTCGCCGAAACCGCGAAGCGGCTGAAGGCCTCGACACGCGCTACCGACACCGTTTCGCGGCACGGCGGCGACGAATTCGTCGTGATGCTGTCCGGCACCACCGACGCGGCGGCGCTCGCGCATGTGGGCGAGACGATCGTCGCCTCGTTGAGCTTGCCGCACACGGTGGCGGGCCGCGAGTTGACGATTACGCCGTCCATTGGCATCGCCATTTGGCCCAACGACGGTGCGGATTTGAACACGCTCGTGAAAAATGCGGATCTCGCGATGTATCACTCGAAATCGCAGGGGCGCAATCAAGTCAGTTTTTTCCGCAACGAGATGAACGACAAAGTCACCGAGCGGCTCGC
>JANPBQ010000315.1:0-5447 GCA_031430555.1 Betaproteobacteria bacterium | reverse complement strand
GTGCGCGTCAACAATTTCTTCCAGCGCAAATGTCTGATGAATCACCGGTTTCACTTTTCCCGCCGCGAGCAACGGCCACACTTGTTCCTTCAACGACACCGCAATCGCCGCCTTCTGGTGATCCGGTCGCGCGCGCAGGGTTGAGCCGGTCATCGTTTGGCGCTTCATCATTAGCGGGCGGAAATCGATGGTGGCTTGTCCGCCTTCGAGAAACGCGATGAAGCAATAGCGACCTTCCAACGCGAGCACACGCAGATTTTTTTCAATGTAGCTGCCGCCGACCATATCGAGGATGACATTCACGCCCTTTTTCTGTGTGACGGTCGCGACCTCGGCCGCCCAATCCTGCGTCTTGTAATTGAAGACGTGATTGGCACCGATATTTTTGCAGAACTCGGCTTTCTCTTCATTGCCGACCGTGGTGAAAACTTCCGCGCCAAATGCTTTTGCCAATTGAATAGCCGTCAAGCCGATCCCCGATGAGCCGCCGTGAATCAGGATTTTTTCACTGGCTTTCAATTTGCAGGTGTCGAACACATTCACCCACACGGTGAAAAAATTTTCCGGCACGCCGGCCGCTTCCAGCATTGAAAGACCGGCGGGAATCGGCAGGCAATGCGCGGCGGGTGCGGCGCAATATTCGGCGTAACCGCCGCCGGGTGTCAGCGCGCAGACCGCGTCGCCGACTTTCCATTGTGTGACGTTTGCGCCGATGGACGCGACGCTGCCCGAAACTTCGAGCCCCATGATCGGTGATGCCGTCGGCGGCGGCGCGTAATTGCCTGAGCGCTGCAACACATCGGGGCGATTGACGCCGGCGTATTCCACTTTGATGAGCACATCGTTTTCGCCACATACGGGTAATGGGCAGGAGGTGACGCGCATGACATCGGCGGGGCCGGGGCCGGTCGTGGTGACAACGCGCATAGTGTTTGGGAGGGGCATTATTTTCTTCCTTTGTTGCCAAATAAATGACGATGTAATACTTGCGATTCCAGACTTTTCCCCGCGCAGGCGGGGACCCGAATGGCACTTACTTAAGGTGTCTCCCCGGACTTGTTCCGGGGTCGAATTTCGACGGAATATTCATTTGAACAAAATTGGGCCCCGGAACAAGTCCGGGGAGACAGTTTTTGCGTGCCCGCGAAAGCGCGAGTATCTAGCGCTATGCATCCAAGAAATCCTTAAGTAAGTGCCATTCGGCGGGGAACCCAGTTGTACGTGCGTCGAAATGAAAACTTGGGCTCACGCCTGCGCGGGAGAAGGTCACATATGACGTCACAATTTCATTCGGCGTGTGCATCATTCCACAGCCACGCTGCTCCACGCGCACCACTGGTCGCGCCAAATTTAGGAGGCAGCAATCGGGTCTCGACATAATCGCTCAAAATGTAGCGGGACCAAAGGCGCGGCACCGAATCGTACCAGCGGACGACATTCGAGAGTCCGCCGCCCAATACGATCACATCAGGATCGATCACGTTGATGATGGCGGCGAGACTGCGTGCGAGGCGATCTTCATAGGCCGCCAGCGCCGCCTCGCACTGCGCATTGCTCGCGGATTGCGCGACGATGTCCTCGGCGGACAACGGGCGCCCAGTGTCTTCCATAAAATGTTTTGTCAGACCCGTGCCCGAGAGCCACGTCTCGATGCAGCCGCGACGTCCGCAATAGCAGGCGTGGCCGGGCAACTCGTTCGAGTGTGACGACGCAGAAAATATCGGCAACGGATTGTGGCCCCATTCGCCGGCGATGGAATTGGCACCCGTCAGCAATTGGCGGCGCACCACCACGCCGCCGCCGACGCCAGTACCCAGGATCACCCCGAAGACAATCTCCGCACCTGCCGCTACACCATCGGTTGCTTCGGACAAGGCAAAACAATTGGCGTCGTTTGCAATGCGGATGTCGCGCTGCAACGCACGCTGCAAATCCTCCACCAGCGGCTGGCCATTCAAGCAAGTCGAATTCGCGTTCTTGATCTTGCCGGTAATGCGCGAGATCGCGCCCGGCGTGGCAACGCCGACGCTGCCCGTGGAACCCAGTGTGGCCTCCGCATTGCGGACCAACTCTACGATTGCATCGATGGTGGCCGGATAGCTGTCGCGCGGTGTATTGACTCGCTGCCGATGACGCTCAACACCGGTCTCATCGAGCGCGATGATTTCAATTTTGGTGCCGCCCAAATCAATGCCGAAACGTATCATGCTGTTTGTGAGGAGTGAATCGATGTGCGATTATGGCGCATCATCAATCCGCACCTCTCTCCCGCGCAGGAACACCACCCATGGCCAAAACCGCAAACCCCGTGAAAGCCGACGAAATCAGGCTCATCCGCCCGATTATTGCCAACGGCAAAACGAAACTGGCCGATATTGATACCCGATCCACCTGCGGATTCAAAGGCGACAAGGCGGCGACGGTCGCCGTGTTCGCCCAATTGAACGCCCAATTGATCGAATTGCAGACGGTGCTCTATGCCGAGCACAAGCACAAGGTGCTGGTGGTGTTGCAGGCGATGGATACCGGCGGCAAGGACGGCGTGATCCGCAAAGTTTTTTCCGGCATCAATCCGATGGGTGTTCACATCGCGAGTTTCAAAGGGCCGACGGCGGTGGAGCTGGATCACGATTATTTGTGGCGCGTACATGAGCGCGTGCCAGCCAAGGGCGAAATGGTGGTGTTCAACCGCAGCCATTACGAAGATGTGCTGATCACACGCGTGGAGGGCTGGATCGACAACGCCACCGCCAAGCGGCGCTTCCGGCAGATCAACGATTTTGAAGCGATGCTGGCGGAAGAAGGCACCACCATCGTCAAATTCTTCCTGCACATTTCGAAGGACGAACAAAAGGAACGCTTGCAGGATCGGCTCGACGATGAAGCCAAGACCTGGAAATTCAATCCCGGCGATTTGGTGGCGCGCGAAAAATGGGGCGATTATCAGCGCGTTTACGAAGAAGCGATCAATGCCACGTCGAGTCCGCATGCGCCATGGCATATCGTGCCGGCCGATCGCAATTGGGTGCGCGATGTGTATGTTTGTTCGGTGCTGGTTGAGACATTGTCGAGCCTGAAAATGAAGTATCCGAATCCGCCTCCCGGGCTCGACAAAGTCGCTATCAAATAGCCGCCGACCTACACCCGATTGCGGCACTGCACAAGGGCGAAAAGTCCTTGTAAGTCCTTGTGTTAAAATAACAAGTTATCTAATCGTGCGCGCAAATTTGCGCGTTGTGTTGTCCCTTTTTTGGTCCCTAAAGCAAGCCATGCCGATTTACGCCTACAAATGTTCCGCCTGCGGACACACCGAAGATGCGCTGCAAAAAATGAGCGCTGCACCGCTGACCGTCTGCCCCGCCTGCGGCCAATCGACTTACGCCAAGCAACTCACCGCGCCACAATTCCAATTGAAAGGCAGCGGCTGGTACGTGACCGATTTTCGCGGCGGCAATGGCGCGAAAGACGCGAAGAAAGACGATGCCGCTGAGCCCGCCAAAGCGGACGCGAAAGTTGCGGAAAGTGCCGAAAGCAAGACGGAAACCAAATCGGAATCCAAAACCGATGGCAAGACAACGAGCGCGCCAAGCGAATCCAGCGCCGCCAAGACGCCCGCCGCGGCACCTGCCCCCGCACCGGCAAAGCCGGTCGCGGCCACCAGCGAAAAATCGTAAGGGGATTTTCGCGTGCGCAAATATTTGATCGCCGGTCTACTTGTATGGATCCCGTTGGTGATTACCGGCTGGGTGCTGAAGCTGTTGATCGATTTGATGGATCAATCGCTGTTGCTGTTGCCGCAAAGATTGCAGACCGAAGCGTGGCTGGGGTTTCATGTGCCGGGCATGGGCGTGTTTTTGACGGTGGCGATCGTGCTCACCACCGGCGTCGTCGCCGCCAATTTCTTCGGCAACAAATTTCTCAATTGGTGGCATTCCGTCCTGCAACGCATCCCCATCGTGCGCTCGATTTACGGCGGCGTGAAACAGATTTCCGACACGCTGTTTTCCCCCGAGGGCAAAGCCTTCCGCAAGGCGGTGCTGGTGCGCTATCCGCAGCACGGCACCTGGACAGTGGCATTGCTCACCGGTGAACCGCAACATGAAGTGACCGACCACCTCGGCCACGACAATTATTCGGTGTTCGTGCCGACCACACCCAACATCACCGCCGGTTTTTTTCTGATCGTGCCGAAATCGGAAGTGATCGAGCTCAACATGACGGTTGACGAAGCATTGAAATACATTATCTCCATGGGCGTTGCGGAACCACCGCGCCCCAATCACCGTAACGGCGCCGAGATGAAAACGTCCGGCACCGACCCCAATAGGGTGCCGCTGGGCTGATCGTCCAGCGGCGCCTTACTTTCTAGCCGTCATTCCCGCGCTGGCGGGAATCCAGTGGCTTTCCGCCATACGACGCTGGGTCCCCGCCTACGCGAGGACGACGAAGGGCGTTGGCTGTATTCGCCAACCATACGGACTCGCGACGCAACCCATTTTCATTGGAACCAACATGAGAACCAACTACTGCGGCTTCATCGACAAACAATATCTCGGGCAGGAAATCACGTTGTTCGGCTGGGCGCACCGGCGGCGCGACCATGGCGGCGTGATCTTCATCGATCTGCGCGATCGCGAAGGCCTTGTGCAAGTCGTGATCAATCCCGATACGTCGAATGCTTTTCAAACTGCCGACAAAACGCGCAGCGAATTCGTGTTGAAGGTCGTCGGCAAAGTGCGCCTGCGCCCGGACGGTTCGACCAACACCAACCTGAAAAGCGGCGAGATCGAAGTGCTCGCATCAGACGTTGAAATCCTCAACGCCGCGCAGACGCCGCCGTTCATGATCGACGACGACAATATCAACGAAGAAGTGCGATTGAAATATCGTTACCTCGATCTGCGCCGCGACGTGATGCAGAAAAATCTGCGCATGCGCTACCGCATCGCGATGGCGGTGCGGCAATATCTTGACGCACAAGGCTTCATCGATATCGAAACGCCGGTCCTGTACAAGAGCACGCCGGAGGGCGCGCGCGAATTTCTGGTGCCGTCACGCATCCATGACGGCAGTTTTTATGCGCTGCCGCAAAGTCCGCAATTGTTCAAGCAGTTGCTGATGGTCGCGGGCTTCGACCGCTATTACCAGATCGTGAAATGCTTCCGCGATGAAGATTTGCGCGCCGATCGTCAGCCCGAATTCACCCAGATCGATATCGAGACCTCATTCCTGACCGAGCGTGAAATTCAGGACATCATGGAAGGCCTCGTGAAGGCGATGTGGAAAGCCGGCGTGAATGTGGATCTGCCCGATTTCCCGCGCATCACCTATGCGGATGCGATGGCGAAGTACGGCTCCGACAAGCCGGATCTGCGAGTGAAACTGGAACTCACGGAGCTCACCGAGATCGTCAAGGATTCGGGCTTCAAAGTGTTCGTCGATGCGGC
>JANPBQ010000314.1:0-1938 GCA_031430555.1 Betaproteobacteria bacterium | reverse complement strand
CTTCATCGTCGGCTATTCCGGCAACCTCGGCCGCGCGCATGAGCTCGGCATCGTGCTCGATGCCGCTGATCGATTACGGTATCGGCTGGAGATTGTGTTTCTCATCATCGGCGAAGTCAACCAAAAGGAAAATCTGCAAGCCGAAGTGACGCGACGTGGCCTGGCGAATGTGCTGTTCAAGCCCTATCCGCCGAAAGAACAATTGCCCCTTAAGGGATACCGGTCTGCGACCATAAAATTGGCCTCACGCTGCCGGATGTGCATCTGGTCTCGCTGAAGCCGGCGCTGGAAGGCCTGATCGTGCCGAGCAAGTTCTACAGCAGCATTGCGGCTGGGCGGGCGGTGATATTCATCGGTGACGCCGATGGCGAGATCGCCCGCGATGTCGCACGCGGTGCGTGCGGCGTGACGGTGTCGGCGGATGATGCAGTCGCGTTGGCGGATGCGATCGAACGAATCTGCGACGATGCGCCCGCATGCGCGCGCATGGGCGCGAATGCGCGGGCGATGTTCGAGGCGGAGTTTACGCAGGCCATCGCGATGGGGAAGTGGCGGGCAGTGTTGAGACAGGTGCAAGGAAAGTAGGGCGGACTTGTCCGCCATTCATTTCGTGCGTTGACCCACACGTCATCCCCATCTCGCCCTTCCCCCGTCAAGGGGGCAAATTGGCGGACAGGTCCGCCCTACCGCACTCGCAATTCGTAATAATAATGTCTAGCACTGGCGCGGTGTTTCGCTGAAAAATGACTTGAAAGGCGCACCAGTGCTAGACATCAGTGTTTTGCCTATTAATCGGTGGAATCTGGCGATACCTCTTGCCATGAAAAAATGAATGATCGCTTTGACTCTTCCAGGAAATAATTGGTATGTTTTCTTACACATCGAGTGGAAGAAGCTCCTTGCCAAGCATTGATTCAAGAATACGCTGCCGCGTAAGCCGCCTGGGATGTGAAGTCGACTTTGTTCCGGGCGATTCTCTTGTGAGGGGAGTGGGAAATGCCCACTTGACTAATCGCCCACAGTCGGTGATATTGTCAGCATGTCATCCCGTATCCAGCCCCACCACAAGAATACCGATTCCAAGGGTCGAGTAACACTCGGCGGCCATTTCGCGAACCGGGCGGTGATCGTCGAACACCGGAGCGACGACGAGGTCATTGTCCGGCTCGCGCGGGTGATTCCGGAGCGCGAAGCATGGCTCTACGAAAACCCGAAAGCCTTGGCATCGGTGCGGCGTGGACTTGACCAAGCCCGCAAGGGCAACGTCGCAAAGAAACCGCCGGATTTGAAAGCGGCTGCGAAACTCGCCAAGCAGCTTGAGGACTGATGCCCTTTACGCTTGTCTGGCTTGAGGCATCAACGGACACCTTTCATGAGCTTGAAGCGGCCGCCCGGAAGTCGCTCGAGAGCCGACAGAAATCCCGGAAGACAAAGGCCTCGAAGCAGGAAGGGCTTTTCAAGCAAGTTGTAAAGTGCGTTGAACTCCTCCAGGCGAACCCGCGCCATCCGGGTCTCAAGACACACGAATACACCTCGATCGAGAACCCGTACTCACCAGACACCAAGGTCTTCGAAGCTTACGTCCAGAACAGCACGCCTGGAGCCTACCGTGTCTTCTGGTGCTACGGTCCAAAGAAAAGCGAAATCACGATCATCGCCATCACGCCGCATCCGTGAGCGGCCAGCCTCACATTGCCGGACGTGCATCTGGTCTCGCTGAAGCCGGCGCTGGAAGGCCTGATCGTGCCGAGCAAGTTCTACAGCAGCATCGCCGCCGGGCGGGCGGTGATCTTCATTGGTGACGCCGATGGCGAGATCGCCCGCGATGTCGCACGCGGTGCATGCGGCGTGACGGTGTCGGCGGATGATGCGGTGGGGCTGGCCGATGCCATCGAGCGGCTCTGCGACGATGCGCCCGCATGCGCGCGCATGGGAGCG
>JANPBQ010000313.1:0-3147 GCA_031430555.1 Betaproteobacteria bacterium | reverse complement strand
GCGAGCAATGCCTCCTGCACGACCTCCTCCGCCTGCGACGTGTCGCGCAATTTTGCGATCGCAAAGCGCAGCATATAGCCGCGGTGGCCCTCGATCTCGGTGAACAAAACGGCGACGCGATCGGGGGAGTTGATATTTTTCTTTTCGGCCATAGATATGTCTGTTTGTGCGAGCGCACAGTCTATAAGAAAACGCGAACTATCGCTCGCGGTGCCTTGAAATTCCAGATTCCCGCGCCATCTATGTTATGCCACGACAAACACTATTCAGGAGCCACACATGAACACATTGGTACGTTTGAACCATCGCCTCAATCCCGCCTGCGCACCCTACGCCCTCGGCGTCGATGACCTGCTCGCCGGATTCCTCCGCCCTATTCAGGACGCCACGCGCGAAGCCGGTCACCCAATCAAGATCGATGTTTCCGAAGACGCCACCGCGTATCGCGTCGCAGCGGTATTGCCCGGCGTGAAAAAGGAAGATATCCACGTTTCGGTCGATCAGAACGAAGTCACCATTGGCGCGGAAATCAAGCGCGAAGCGGAGATAAAGGAAGGCGAGAAAATCTTGCGCAGCGAGCGCGCTTTCGGCAAATCCACACGCGTCTTTACGCTAGGTCAGGATATCGACGAGGCCGCCGTGCAAGCCAAATATACCGACGGTATCCTCTCGCTGGTGTTGCCGAAAAAAGCCCCGGTCAGCGCGAAGCGCGTGACGATCGAGTAATTTTTCGCTCTGGAAGAACCGCCCTCGACGTGTTGGTTGCGGACGGAATTCGAGTTTTTAGAAGAACCCCGTTCGCCCTGAGCCTGTCGAAGGGTCCTATGCATGAGACCCTTCGACAGACTCAGGGCGAACGGGGTTCTTGATACGCCGGTTGGCATTGAAACCTATCGAGTGCTTGATTAACTGCCGGCAAAATCGTTCTGCCGCCACGCCTCAAACACCATCACCGCGACGGAATTCGATAGATTCAAGCTGCGCATTTCCGGCCGCATCGGCAGCCACACGCGGCGCTCCGCAGGAATGTCCTTGAGCACGTCATCCGGCAGCCCACTCGTCTCCTGACCAAACACGAACGCATCGCCGCGCTGATATTCGACGCCGTCGTAGCGCTCGGCCTGCCGCGTCTCTACGGCGAATATTCTCGAATCGGCCAGTGCCGCCAAACAAACTTGCCACGACGCGTGATGCCTGACATCGGCGAACTCGTGGTAATCAAGCCCCGCACGTTTAACGCGTGCATCGTCCCACGTGAAACCGAGCGGATGCACCAGGTGCAACGTCGCACCGGTATTGGCGCAGAGGCGAATCACGTTGCCGGTGTTCGGTGGAATTTCGGGGCGGTAAAGGACGACGTGAAACATGCGCGTCGCTATTTTTAGATCACGGCGTCGGATGCAATCGATCCGCGACCCGTATCACGATCAATCACTTGAAGACGATCCGCGCGCGCCAGCACCCACACGGTCACGCGCCGCGCGCCGGCTTTTTTCAACGCACCCGCCGCTTCCGACATCGTGGCACCGGTGGTCATGACATCATCAAGCAGCGCGACATGTTGCCCGACGACTTCACCACCCTCGCAGACAAACGCGCCGCGCACGTTTTTGAGGCGCGCCTCGCGATCGAGCCCGGCCTGCGGCGGCGTATCGCGGATTTTCAGCATGCCGCGCGGCGCGTACACAATGCCGAGGTTCTGCGCGACGCGTTCGGCGAGTACGGCGGATTGATTGAAACCGCGCGTCGCGAGACGACGTGAGGCGAGCGGCAGGGCTACGATGCGGTCGGGACGCTCGCCTCCATGGCTATCCAAGTGATTCCGCACCACTGCGATCATCGCATCGGCGAACAATGGTGCCAGCGCCAGATTCTCGTTGAACTTGAACGACTGCACCAATCGATCCAGCGGAAAGCGATAGCGAAATGCGGCCACCGTCGCATCGAACGCGGGGGGATCGGCAAGACACTCGCCGCATTCCAACGCGGACGGCGTGGGTGCCGCGCAACGTGGACACGTAGTGCGCGCGGCAGCGGGCAAATCGCGATGACACGGGTCGCAAAGACTGGCCGGCGCGCGGACGCCGCAGAGCGCGCAATCTTGCGAAAAAATGGTGCCGAGGCTCGGTGGCTGGATAAAAGCGAAAATGTGAACCGCCTGGCAGGAACGAAACGGGGATGTTGCGAATGCCAATATCCTATTCGATCGCCGAGGAAATTTCCCGCAAGCGGCGCAATAAATATTCTTGTTCAGCGGTGTTTTTCACCAGTGCAAGTGCACGCTCATAGGCCGCCCGCGACGCGGCCCATCGGCCCGCGCGGCGCAACAAATCCGCCCGCGCCGCGTGTAGCAAATGATAGTCATCCAGCGCGCCGGCGGCGGCGATCTGGTCGATCCATGCAAGGCCATCGTCGAGCGTGGTGGCCATCGCGAGTGCCACTGCCGCGTTCAACTCCACCACCGGTGTCGCCATGTGCCGCAACAGCGCGCCGTACAGCGCGGAAATTTGCCGCCAATCGGTCTCCGCCGCCGTCGGCGCGTTGGCGTGCAAGGCGGCGATGGCAGCCTGAATTTGATAGGGGCCGGGCTTACGTTTCGGCATCGCGGCATCAAGTAGGCCGGTGGCCTCGACGATGTAAGCGCGATCCCAACGATTGCGATCCTGCTCTTCCAACGGAATCAGCACGCCATCGGCACCCGCGCGCGCGTGACGGCGCGAATCCTGAAACAACAACAGCGCAAGCAGCCCCAGCACTTCGGCTTGCTCCGGCATCAACATGGCGAGCAGGCGCGCGAGCCGAATGGCCTCGGCACATAAATCGGCGCGCAACAAGTCGCCACGATTGGTGGCCGAATAACCTTCGTTGAACACAAAGTAAATCACCGCGAGTACCGTGGTCAGGCGTTCCGGCAACGCGTCGGCAGCGGGCACTTCGTAGGCGATACCCGCCTCGGCGATTTTTCGTTTGGCGCGCACCAGTTTTTGCGCGGTGGTGGCCTCGGGCTCGACGAACGCGCGCGCGATTTCCGTTGTGGTCAGGCGGCACAAGGTATGCAATGCAAGCGCGACCTGCGCCGATTGCGCGAGCGCCGGATGGCAGCAGGTGAAAATCAGCCGTAATTGATCGTCGGTAACACCGGAATGA
>JANPBQ010000312.1:0-10072 GCA_031430555.1 Betaproteobacteria bacterium | reverse complement strand
ATCGGTACGTCTTGTAGGCGTTGCTCAACCTTCTGCGCGGTGACGACGATGATGTCTAACTGTTCATCGTTTTGTTTTGGCTCTGGCTTGGCTGCCTGCTGCGCCATAACCTGACCGGACACCATGGCACCGGCCACCAACAACGACAACAATTTGGGGCTCGTGTAAAGCTGGGACGCGCGCTTATTCACTTTATGATTCGATTTCATCGATTTCTCCTCGCAGTACTGCGTTATGGATATGTTGAGACAAACGGTTTCTTTTTTTAGACCATGCTGGATGCTAGTAACTCGCCACCTTTAAGTCAAGTAGGTCATCTATATGAGTTGATTAACCTGCCCGTTTTTGGCATTTTCGCAACAAAGTGATAAGAATTGCTGCGCCGCAGCGAAACCGTCCTCGTTGGGGTTGCGATGCAAACTAGGCGGCCTGAGCGGCATCCCATCACCCCGCCGAGACATGGCAAACTGCGGCGTAGAAACGCGTGCGAACGTTCGCAGTGCTGATTCTCAATTAGGAGCAACAAGTTGTCGCACCCTCAATTCACCGGCGTGATCCCGATCCTCGCCACACCGTTCAACGACGATGAAAGCCTGGACCTTGCGTCATGGCAGAGGATGATTGAATTCATGGTGGAAGGTGGTGTCGATGGCATCACCATTCTTGGCGTGCTGGGCGAATCGAATCGCTTGAACGATCACGAGCGAGAGGCGTTGATCAAATCAGCTGTGTCGACCGTGAATAAACGCATCCCCATCATCGTCGGCGCAAGCCACAGTGGCACCATGGCGGCGGTCTTTCTCGCGCGCATGGCCGCTGACCTGGGGGCGGACGCGGTGATGATCGCGCCCGCAAAAGAAGCGGTGCCAAACGATGAGCGCATTATCGAGTACTACGCCCGCATCGCGGATGGCGTACGGCTACCGATCGTGTTGCAGGATCACCCGGCTTCAACTGAAGTTCACATGTCGGTGTCGCTGATATTGCACATCGTCAAAAGCGTTGCGTCGATCGCGTGCATCAAAGCCGAAGCGGTGCCTACGCCAATTAAGATCCGTGCCTTGCGGGCGAGATTGTCACGCCCGGTATCGATTTTGAGCGGGCTCGGTGCCTTGTATGCGCCGTTCGATCTGGCGGCGGGTTCGGATGGTTTCAATACCGGCTTTGCGTTCCCGGAGGTATTGCGCGCGATGTTGGAGGCGGCGAACGCAAATGATGTTGGCCGGGTGCATGCGATTTACGCGCGCTTCGCGGCGTTGATTGTGTGTGAGCAGCAACCGGGCCTCGCGATCCGCAAGGAAATTCTGCGTCTGCGCAATCTGATTGGGTCGAACCGTGTGCGCCATCCGGGTGCCACGATTGCGCCGTCTGCAGCCAGCGACGTGGCGGCGTTGATTGCGCGCACATTGCCGGGCGTCGATATCACGCGCAAAATTGTCGTATGACAGAAACAAACTCGGTGTTCGCTGCATGCGTGAAAACACCTTTTGCCACATTGGGTGTAGTCGCCGACGACCGGCATCTGCTCGGTCTGCATTTTCTGCCCGCACACCATGCGGCCAAGGCACCCAAGCCCAACACCATCGCCCACCTCGTGTGCGTGCAGTTGATGGCCTACCTCGACAATCCGCAATTCCATTTCGATCTTCCGTTGCGGCTCAATGGCAGCAAACATCAGCTCGATGTCTGGCAAAGTATGCGCGCGATTCCCGCTGGCGCGACCATGACTTATGGGGCGCTGGCCGAATCGGTCGGCTCATCCGCGCGCGCGGTCGGCACCGCCTGCGGGCTGAATCCGATTCCCGTCATCGTGCCCTGCCACCGCATCGTTGCGGCCAACGGCGGTCTCGGCGGATTCATGGGCGGCAAGCTCGAAAATCCGTTGGCGATCAAGCAGTGGCTCTTGCGACATGAAGGCGCGCTGCTGTTGTAGATGATGGAAGACGCGGATCCTTTGATCGATCAATTCGCCGACAGCCTGTGGCTCTCCGACGGCCTTGCGAAGAATTCAATCGAGAGCTATCGCCGCGATATCGCGCAGCTTGATGCGTGGCTGCGGCAATCCGGTCGCGGCGCGCTCGCAGCCGCCGGCGCGGAGGATTTGCAGGCCTACCTTGCACACCGTATCGACGAGCGCCACGCGAGCCCGCGCTCCACCGCGCGCCTCACGTCGGCAATGAAACGTTTTTATCAATTTCTGGTTCGTGAAAAAATCGCCACGGAAAATCCCGGCGCGCGCATCGAATCCCCCAAGCTCACGCGTGCGTTGCCGAAGTCGCTTGCGGAAGCCGATGTGGACGCGTTGCTCGCCGCACCCGGTGCGCGCACGCCGCTCGGCATCCGCGATATGGCGATGCTGGAAACACTCTACGCATCGGGGCTGCGCGCGAGCGAGTTGGTGACGCTTAAAGTCGGACAGCTCAGTCTGGAAATGGGCGTGGTGCGGGTGATGGGCAAAGGCTCGAAAGAGCGCCTGGTGCCGCTGGGCGAATCGGCGACCGACACCGTTCAGCGTTATCTCAATGGCGCGCGCATCGAGATTCTCAAGGGGCAAAAAACCGACGATCTGTTCGTCACCGCGCGCGGCCGCGCGATGACGCGGCAGATGTTCTGGCATTTGATCAAGCGCCATGCATTCAACGCAGGCATCCACGCACCCATCTCACCGCACACCCTGCGTCACGCGTTTGCAACGCACCTCATCAATCACGGCGCCGATTTACGCGTCGTGCAAATGCTGCTCGGCCATTCTGATATCACCACAACGCAGATTTACACGCATGTCGCGCGGGAACGGCTGAAGAAGATTCACGCGGCGCATCATCCGCGGGGATAAGTTATTTCCGACAAAAACAAGCACTGGCGCGGCGTTTCGCGGCTTTTTGCGCAGCGAGCCGCACCGGTGCTAGTGTTGTAATTTCTTCACAACTCCCCGTCATTTCACGTTCACCCATGACCAAATCCTCCGAAACCCCCGCGACGACATTGCTGAAACAGCGCGGTGTCGAATACACCGAACACGTCTATGAGTACATCGAACATGGCGGTACCGGCATTTCCTCGTCGGCGTTGGGGGTCGATGAGCATCATGTCGTAAAGACACTGATTTTCGAAAACGACAAACGCCAACCGCTGTGCGTATTGATGCACGGCGACCGGAAGGTCAGCACCAAGGAACTCGCGCGGCAGATCGGCGCAAAGCGCGTGGCACCCTGCACGCCGGAGGACGCGCATCGGCATTCGGGCTATCTGGTCGGCGGGTGTTCGCCGTTCGGATTGCGCAAACCGATGCCGGTGTATATGGAGAAATCAATTCTGGAGATCGGGAAAATTTTTATCAATGGCGGCAAACGCGGTTTTCTGGTGGGTCTCGCGCCGCAGGACGTGCTTCGGCTGGTCAATGCGACGTTGGTGTCGGCGGCGCTTGAGGCGTGAATGCCGAGCGATCAGATAATTCGCGCGAGCAACGACAAAAACACGCTGAGCAGCACGGTGCTGGTGATCGGCAAATAGTATTCGCGGCCGTTCCTTTTGAATCGAATATCACCGGGAAGGCGGCCCAAGCCGAGTCGCGCAAGATACGGCGACAACAGCCCGAGTACGATCGCGGCGATCACCAACAACAGAATCCATTTGATCACTACGACCGGCTAAGAAGGTTCGACCACATCGCGCGAACGGCTGATCGTGACCCCCACCAGCTTCACCCCACGCATATGGGCGATTTTCGCCACACTGATTTTTACCCACGTCGCGTTGAAATCGTGGAGGATCACTTGCGTGATGTGCTCGGCGAGCGCTTCGAGCAATTTGAAATGCTGCTCTTTCAGATCCGCGCGAATGCGCTCGACCACTTTGCCGTAATCGATCGTGTCGCGAATCTTGTCGCTCTCGCCGGCGCGGTGCGTGTCGAGGCCGATCTCCAGATTGAAATCCAGCGTCTGCGGGCGCAATTTTTCCCACTCGTAAATGCCGATCCACGCGTCGGCGCGCAACTCGCGGATGAAGATGCTGTCCATGCGTTCTATTGTAAAGTAGCGCCATGACTATTTCCGCAAACGCCATCGGCGCGATTATCCTCGCCTATCTGATCGGCTCGCTGTCCTTCGCCGTCATCGTGAGTAAGGCCATGGGCATGCCCGATCCGCATACCTACGGTTCCGGTAGCCCGGGTGCCACAAACGTGCTGCGTACGGGCAACAAACTTGCCGCACTGCTGACCTTGATCGGCGACGCCGGAAAAGGCTGGTTCGCGGTGTGGCTCGCGAAGGCTTTTGCCGGAGATTTTGACTTGTCGGACGCGGTGATCGCTGGCGTCGCGGTGGCGGTATTTCTGGGCCACTTGTTTCCGGTTTTTTTCAGATTCCTTGGCGGCAAGGGGGTCGCAACGGCGGCCGGCATTCTGCTTGCACTGCACACGGGAATGGGGCTCGCCACGTTGGCGATTTGGCTCGTGATGGCGATTGCGTTTCGCTATTCCTCGCTTGCGGCAATTGTCGCGTCACTGACGTCGCCGTTGTTTTGTTATTACTTTCTCGGGCAATCGGCGTACCTGCCGGCGGTGATTTTCATGGTGGTGCTGCTGGTGTGGCGGCACAAGGAGAATATTCGCAAGTTATGGAACGGAACAGAGTCAAAGATCGGCGCCCGGAAAGGCGTCGTGAACAAAGCCGAGCGCACCTGAAACCAGATGCAACGCAGACTTGCTCAACGCCGATTCCGCGGCTAGACTGTCACGCTTTGTTGCAATCGATACGATCGGTTGCAATAGATTTGGAACCCATCCACTCCATGAGGTTGATTATGCGCATCGCAAGTATTTTTTTCTCGGCACTTTTGGTTGCCATTTGCCCGACAGCATCGCACGCGCAAACGAGCGCGAGTGCCGGCATGCCGTTTACGCTGGAAGAATTCTTCAAATCGCCGGAACTTGCCGCGCCCACAATTTCGCGCGATGGCAAGTACATGGCGGCAACGATGCCGTTTAAGGGGCGGATGAACCTCGGCGTGATTGATCTCGAAACGCGTAATGTGTCAATGCTGACCGGGTACGATGAATTCGACGTGCTCAACGTAACATGGGTGGGCGAGCGCATTCTCTTCACGCTGGGACAGGCGAACTCGCCGACTGGGCCGGGTAATTTTGATGGCGGCGGCTTGTTCGCGGTCAATCGAGACGGAAAAGATTTCCGCGTACTGTTCAAGACCGTCAAGGACACTCGCGCGCAGAATCAGTATGTTTACCGAACCATGGAATTCGTGCGCCGCATTCCCGGAAACGTCGATGAAATTATCGCGCGCGGCAATATTACCGTCGCCGATACCGACGATCTCTATCGTCTCAATATCAAAACTGGTCGCTACACGTTGCTGACGCAAGGTCGGCCGGCAGAATACACCGAAAGGTGGATTCTCGACGGCAAATTGGTTCCGCGAGTGGTGACGGCACATGTTCGCGATACGATCACGGCAGTGGTCTACTACCGAAAGGGTGAGAACGCCCCATGGGAAGAAATTGCGCGGTTTGATCGCAACAAGGGACCTATCTTCGTGCCTTTGGCCTTTGATGCGAACGATGAAACCCTTCAAATTGCCTACAATGGCGGGCGGGACACCATGGCGGTCTACCGCTACGATCCAAGCACAAAAAAAATAGGCGAACTGATTGCCCAGCACCCCCGCTACGACATGGGTGCGTCGGCGGATGGCGACACTGTGGCCGGTGTGATCGTCGACGCAGATACCGAAAAACTACTTGGCTACTCCGTCAATGCCGCCAAGCCGGAAACGGTCTGGCTGGATGAAAAATATGCGGCAATTCAGAAAAACCTCGACCAGGCACTGCCGAACCGCATTAACAGTTTTCGCCGTACGCCTGATGGCAAGCGAATCATCGTCAGATCGTATTCGGACACCTTGTCGTCTCGCTGGTATCTGCATGATGAGGAGAAGCGCACGATCGAGGAGATCGGTGCGGCACGCCCATGGATGGACGGCAAACTGGTTGAGCAGCGTCCATTCACGTTCATCACGCGCGATGGACTCGAAATCCCCGGCTATTACTTCTTGCCCAAGGGTTACAAAGACGGCACAAAATTGCCTACGATCGTCCACATCCACGGCGGCCCACATGCGCGTGCGGACACCTGGGGCGCGGGTTTTGGCGTTCGTGAGGGACAGCTATTCGCATCACGCGGCTACGCGGTGATCGTTCCGAATTTTCGCATCACACCCGGCTTCGGATCGAAGATCTATTACGCTGGCTTCGGTACCGTCGGGCGCGAAATGTCGAACGACCACGAGGACGCGCTGAAATGGGGAGTCGCCCAGGGTTTTGTTGATCCTTCCCGAGTCTGCATGTCGGGTGCCAGTTATGGCGGCTACGCCTCTTTGCAGGCGCTGGTGCGCTCAAATGATTTGTGGAAATGCGCGATCGCCGGGTTGGCGGTCACTGATTTCAAATTTCAGTTGACGACCCAGCAAGGCGACACCGCAAACAATGAATCAGGCGTCACCTTTTGGAAATCGATTCTCGGTTCGAAGGATCTAAGCGCACCGATCGTCAAAGAAATTTCCCCGGTGTACAACGCCGACAAAATCAAGCGGCCTGTGTTCCTCTACGCGGGTGCCGACGACATCCGCGTTCCGATTGCGCAAATCAGGGACATGTCAAATCAACTTGAATCCAAAGGCAATCCCGCAAAGGCATTTGTCATCAAGAAAAAAGAAGGCCACGGATTTGGCGTACCTGAAAACAACGTGGATCTTTATACCCAGATGTTGGCATTCTTGAAAGACCAATTCGGTCAATAGGGGCTAGGTCTTGTACGAAAAAGGGTGCCCATCGGCACCCTTTTTTTCGCCCTCAAAAACCTACAAGCCTATTTCAACAACACCTCCTCCACAAATCGGATCATCGAATAAAACAGGAAATCGGCATTGCTGTTTTTCGTAAACCCGTGCCCTTCGTCGCTCGCCATCAAAAACCACACCGGCGTCTTTTGTTTTTTCAGTTTCGCCACGATCTGTTCGGCCTCCGTCACCGGCACACGCGGATCGTTTTTTCCATGCACCACAAATAGCGGCTTCTTGATCTTCTCCGCGTTGTTGAGCGGTGAAATTTTCTCCAGGAAAGCGCGCATGTCGGGGTCACGTTCGTCGCCATACTCCACGCGCCGCAGGTCGCGCCGATAGCTTTCCGTGTTGGTCAGGAACGTGACGAAATGGGAGATACCAACAATGTCGATTGCGCCGGCGATACGATCGGGATAATGAGTCGAGACCGCGAGCGCCATGTAGCCACCGTAACTACCGCCTTTCACCAGTACGCGCGAGGCATCCAGCCCGGGTTGGTCTTTGATCCAATCCAGTAGCGCGCCGATGTCTTTCACCGAGTCTTCGCGCTTCTTGCCGTTGTCCAGCGCGATGAACGCCTTGCCGAATCCGGATGAGCCGCGCACATTGGGAAAAATTTGGGCGATGCCGAGTTCATTGATCAAATAGTTCGTGCGCCCCAAAAATCCCGGCCGCGCCTGCGATTCCGGGCCGCCATGAATGCTGATGACGACCGGTCGCTTGCCCGGAAACTTTTGCGCGTCGGGCTGATACAGAAAACCGGAAATCATCCGATCGTCGAAACTTTTCCATTTGACGATTTGCGGTTCCACAAACTCGACCGGACTCGTACCGCGCACCGGATTGTTGGTCCAGCGCATCAATCGGCCCGTCTCGACATTCAACGCAAAAACTGCACCCGGCGAGCGCGCCGAAACCATGTTGAAAGCGAGCACCTTTCCATCGCCCACATCGTCGATGCCACCGCCATTCCAGCGCACGCCGGAAATCTCACCAGGAAATAGCGGCGGACGCGGTAACTCCTTGAATGTCTCCAGATCGAGAAGCCGCAGCACACTCGAACCGTCCTCGTTGGTCAACAGCGCCACACGCTTGGCTTTGTCCGACACCACGAAACCGGTAATGTCGAATTTGAATTGCGGTGCCAGCGCGCTTTCATTGCCACTCGCAATATCGATGGCCACGAGGCGGCGAAAATCGCTGCCCCGGTCCGAAATCGCAAACACGCGCTTGCCATCGGCCGAGAATTCCGCGCCGAAATATTGCACCGGTTCGCTGGCGGGTACGGCAGTCAGGCGACGCAGTTTGCCCGACTCGATGTCCATCAGCCACAGGTGGGATTCATTGGCGGAAATGAATTCACGCATCAGCAACGTCTTGTCGTCCGGAGAAAACTGGAACGAGGAAAAGCTGCGCGCCTTGAAATTGGCCATGATGCGCGCCAAGTCGGGCTTCAGAGGGTCAACCATGATGATTTTCGTTTCAGCCGCACGCTCACGGTCGTCTTCGATATTGTCCCGTTCGCGCTTGTCGATCGTGTTACTCGCATACACGATCCGGTCGCCCTTGCGGTTCCATGCAGGCGCGCCGGCACGTTCTTGCGCGTTGGATATGGGTGCCAACGCCTTGCTCGCAAGATGCATACGGAATAATTGAAATACTTCGTCGCCGTTGTGTGCTTTCTGGAAAACGATGTGCTCACCCTTGCCCGGCTGCAACGCGGCAGTGCCCACCGAATCAGGAAAATCGGTGACAGGCTCCATGCGCGCGCCCGGACCGGATACGCTGAACAGTTGCGTCGCCTGCCGATTGCGCGCGCGCACCAGCATCCCGCCACGCGACGGCTGCCAGGCAACAAACGACGCGGACGGATAGTTGCCAAACGCATTCACCTTCTCGGCGAGTTCGCGCGGAATCGGCGGGATGCCGTCAACGGTCAGGTTTTCGTTGGGCGCGATGAATTGCGCGTGGGCCGAGATATGCGCACACGCGATCGTCGCAACCAAACACCTCGACGCAATCCACAACACCCGTTTCACGCGGCAGCGCCTTTTGCAATTGGCCGCGCGGGATCGGCTACCCATTCGCTCCAGGAACCCACGTAGAGTTTGGAGCCCTTCAGCCCAGCCATTTCCATCGCGAAAATATTCATGCACGCGGTGACGCCGGAGCCGCATTGGTGGATCACGTTTTCCGGTGCCACGTCGCCAATCAGCGTGGAAAATCCCTGCGCAATCTCATCCTTTGAACGCAACATCAGATCGGCGTTCAGGTTGTCTTTATAAAACCGATTCACCGCCCCCGGAATATGCCCGGCCACCGGATCGATCGGCTCTACTTCGCCGCGGTAGCGCTCTGGCGCGCGCGCGTCGATCAGCCGATACGCGGGGTCACCCAAATGCGCGTGAACGTCGGCGGCGCTCCATAGCATCAATGGATTTGGCGTCGCTTTCAATGCAACCGGCCGCGGCACCGGCACATCGGTTGACAGCGCGCGCCCCTCCGCCACCCATTGGCCGATGCCGCCGTCCAGCAGATACACGTTCGCCAGACCGATCCAGCGCGCCATCCACCACAGCCGCGACGCAAATTGCCCGCCGACATCGTCGTAAGCCACGATTGCCGCCTGTTGTGCAACGCCATGACGCGCCAGAAACGCGGCAACCGCCGCCGGTGAGGGCAATGGATGCCGTCCGTTGCGCCCGGTTTTTTCACCGGATAAATCGGTGTCGATATTGGCAAAATGCGCGCCCGGAATGTGGCCGTCGCGATAGAGTCGCTCGCCCTTTCCCGCGTCGAACAGATCGTGGCGGCAATCGAAGATGACCCATTGTGGATCATTTAAATGGAGAGAAAGATCGTGGGGTTTGATCAGCATGGACTCGCTCGTTGCAAACAGGAATGGGCATTATGTCGCAATGCAACCTGCCGACTGCCTCATGGGAACTTTTACTAACCGTTTTTTTGTCTCCCCGGACTTGTTCCGGGGCCCAATTTTCATCTCAACTCAACAGGTTATAAAAATTGGGTACCGGCCCGGCGCAACCCTTGTGGTTGTTCGCCGGTACGACAGGAGTTTTTATTGAACCGGCAATTAAATATGTTGAAGCGCGCCCTTTCCCCGCGTAGGCGGGGATCCAAGTTTTCTGCATTTCCGCTACGAAACTTGGCCCCCCGCCTACGCGGGGGAAGGAAATAATTGAAGTCAGTTCAACAT
>JANPBQ010000311.1:0-3978 GCA_031430555.1 Betaproteobacteria bacterium | reverse complement strand
GTGCTTGCCGGATTGGCTGCCGGGCGGAATGATTTGCATGTAGGCGTCCACGGTTTCCATGCGGGTGTTCATGGCTTCGTTGATCAGGTGCTTGAGTAGCCCCTGCTTGGCCATTTCCCACGGCATGTTTTCCGGATGCACGACCTTCGCGCGCTTGGCGTTCTTCGCCGGCGCGGCCGCCGCGTCTTCCAGCAGCCCCTGATACAGCGGACGGTTTTCCGTCCCTTTCTTCCATGCTTTTGATTCGCCCCAGGCCATGATTGGCTCCTTTGCTCCGCGCCGCAACCGGCACAAAAATTAGTCTGCGTGATTCAAGTTCGTTTCAAAGTGGCGCGGCTCGAAGCCCACGCCGCCGGGAGTGGGTTCAGTCGGACGCGGAATCACCGATTTCTGGAACAACAAATTCATGAACATCATCATCGGTTTCGGTTTCATCACCAACGCGCGCGCCGGCTTCACCGGATCATCGTTGAAATGCTGATGTACGCAATTATTGTGCACGATCGCGACGTCACCGGCTTTCCAGTCATAACGAATGCCATCGTGAATTTCATGTCCGACGCCATCGAGAATGTAGAACGCCGCCTCGTTCACGTGCCCGTGCTTCTGGGTGCGGCCACCCGGGGCGTACTCTTCCAGATGGACGTGCAGCGTTTGTGTATAGCCATCGACCGGCTCGATGAAATGTTTGCTGAACGATTGGGGGCCATCGTTGAACAACAAGTCCTTGCCCTTGATAACGCGCGGCATGGAACGCAAGCGCGTCAGTTCATCCTTGAGGTTGTAAGGGCCTGCGATGCCGCGTAGAAAAACGCGATCCTTCTTGCTGTGGTAGTGCGATTCTTTTCCCATTGAGATTCCTGTCGATTGGCGCGACTACTTGGATTGCTTGGTGATAATTTCGGTATAGAGCTTGCTCCACTTCGCGTCGTCATCGAGCGAAGTTTTTACATCGACAAACTTAAGCGGGATCTTGGTCAACGGTGATTCGATCTTCTTGCTGGTCGGCACAAAATCACGTTGCAGGAAAATTGCCTGTGCGTCCGTCATGCAAAATTCGTGGAACAGTACGGCGGCATGCGGATGCGGCGACTTGCGCGCGACACCAATGCCGTTCGGTCGCGCGATGGCGTTTTTGCCGATCACGAACCAATCGATCGGCGCACCCTTGTTCTTCAGTTGTTCGGCTTTGTAGTTGTAAATCGTCAATGCAATCGGCACTTCACCGGATGCCACCAGGTTGGTCAGCAATGTGTGGCCTTTGCGAACCGATAAGCCATTGGTCGCGACGATATCGCGGAAAAGTTTCAACCCCGCCTCTTCACCCAGATCGGCGACGACGCCCGCGAACCAATCCGCATCCTCGGCTTCGATGCCGAGCTTGCCTTTCCATTTTGGATTGAGCAAATCCTGATACGTCTTGGGCAACTCTTCTTTCTTGATGAGTTTGGTGTTGTACGCGGCGGTGAAAATATTGATGCGCGTGCTGACCCACTCGCCGTGCGGCAGGATCGCCTGCGGCACCAGATCCGCGAGGCTCGGTGATTTCACCTCCTGCAGAAGCTTTTCACGGTGCAAGGCCTCGAGTTCGGGGCCGTTGGTTTCATAAACATCGGCGTCGAAGCGATTGCCGCGCGCTTCAGTGATGCCGCGCCCCAATACTTTCTCGGAGCTCGCACGCCAAATCTTCGCCTTGATGCCATATTTCTTCTCAAACGCGCCGGTGAGCGCGGCGAGGTCGTCGGCAGGCGCGGAAGAATAAAGCGTGAACTCACCTTCTTTCTTCGCGCCTTCGATCAGCTTTTGCATCCGGTCCGCGCCCACATAGGTGGCAATGGGTGCGGACAACTGCACGTCGGCCGCGAACGCCGCCGGAACAATGCCTGCGATCAAAAGAGAGGCGAGTCTTGCAAACAGGTTTTGGCCGCGCGGAATGGATCGAATCGTAGAAAACATGGGTCACCTCAGATGTTCAATTGTTGCCCGCAACCAACGGTGCGTGCGCTTCCAGTACCGTCATATCAAACTACTGCGCGTCCTTGTTGACGGCCTTTCCCTTGAGAAAAAGTTCGGACCACAGTTTTTCCCACTTATGGCCTTCATCGAGAACAATGACAGGGTCGATCATCTGAAACGGAAAGTCATTGAGCTTGGTCGTGACCAGTCTGCTGGCCGGCACGCGGTTGCGCGCCTTGAGCAACTCCTGCCCCTCCTTCGACAACATGAAATCGACGAACAACATCGCGGCATGCGGATTGGGCGCGCGCTTTGAGACGCCGATTGCATTCGGGCGTCCAAACGTCGGCGTCAAAGGCTTCCATTTGATCGGTGCGCCCTTTTCGACAAGGCGCTCGGCATTGTGGTTATAGATGGCGGCAGCAAGCGGGATTTCGCCGGATGCGACCAATTCGGCGATCAGCGTATGGCCGGTGCGAATCTCCGGTTTGTTTTGTGCGAGCCGACGGAAAAACGCAATGCCCTTCGCCTCGCCCATGCTTTTGACGACCGCACCGAACCAGTCGGTGTCGCCGCCTTCCAATCCAAGCTTGCCCAACCAGCGCGGGTGCAACAGATCCTCGTAGGAATTCGGCACATCTTCGGGCTTCACCAGATTGGTGTTGTAGGCGATGGTGAAAAAATTGAACCGGTCCGGAATCCACTGGCGATGCGCCGGAATCGATTCAGCCGGAATGTCTTTAATTCCAGGGCTGAAAAAATCCGCGAGCATCTTCTCGCGATGAAGAATTTCCATTTCCGGACCGTTGGTTTCGTATATATCCGCGGAGAATCGACCGGCACGCGTTTCGGTCAGCGTGCGCTGCACCACTTTTTCGCTGCTGGCCCGCCACAAGACAACCTTGATGCCGTGTTTTTTTTCAAACGCCTCCGTGATCGGCACCGAGTCTTTGAGGTTGAGCGAGGTGTAGACCACGACACTTCCCTCTTTCTTCGCGTTCTCAAGCAGCGTCTTGTCGCGGTCGGCCCCCTGATACTTGAACACTTCCAGCGGATTGACTTTGCCCTGGGCGAAACCAACGGGCGAAGAGGTCAACAATGCGACGCCGGCAGCGACCGCGAAGCGCCGAACCAAACACGAAACGAAATCAATGCTCAATGTATTCTCCTTGTGATGTCTGTTCGCCACGACGCCATCCAGCGTGTAACACCCGGGCGCCGGTGCGATCGAATTGCGGCCCGTCACGACAATACGCACAGGCACCAATTCAACGCGTCAACCCGGCATTTGGTTTAAGAGCAATTAAGAAAAAAAGCGCCGACTGTGCGGCGCCTTTTTCAAGAAAACCAACCGCGGGAACTTCGACCCTAGAACGCGTGCTGCAAACCCAATGCGAGATTGGAGATGTCAGCGCCATTGGAAGGATTACCGCTTGCCATATTGTTGTAACGGGCGGCAAAGTCGTTGTTCACCTTGGCGTACATCAGGAACACGGAATTTCGCTTCGAGAAGTTGTAGCGGCTGCCAATTGAAATCTGATTGCCTTTCAATCCATCGGTGGTACAAACCGCGCCGCCGACCAGCGTACAACTGCCTGCCCCCGCCGATGCAAACGCCGCAGCGATTTCCCATGGCCCCGTTGAGTGTGCCAGCGCCAGATTAAATGCACCGTGCTTGTAGGATTGGAACCTGCCTGTCGCGCCACCGGTCTCGTTGTACTTCATGACCGCGTAATTACCTTCAAAAGTGGTCTTGCCAATGGTGTAGGAGCCTGTCACACGCGTGGCCGTATCCTTTGCATGGGCACCCTGATTCGCTGTATTAGATAAGGCGGTGCCGGCGTTATTCGAACCGCCGAAAATATCTTTGTGAACTTCGTATGCGATCGCCACAAAATAAGGCGATTTCTTGCCGCCGAAACGTCCACCCACCGAAATAACATTTGCATTTCGGGTGCTTGTTCTCAACTCATCCGGTGAATATCCCGCCGAGAATTCAAATCCACTCAGTTCCGGTGAATC
>JANPBQ010000310.1:0-7259 GCA_031430555.1 Betaproteobacteria bacterium | reverse complement strand
GTTGGTGGCCGGTGCCATGGTGTCCGGTCAGGTTATGGCGCAGCAGGCAGCCAAGCCAGAGCCAAAACAAAACGATGAACAGTTAGACATCATCGTCGTCACCGCGCAGAAGGTTGAGCAACGCCTACAAGACGTACCGATCGCGGTGACGGCAGTGAGTGGCGCAGCACTCGCCAATATCCCCTCTCGCGGTGTCGAGGGGCTGCTGGAGTTGGTGCCTTCGCTGTCGATCCGCAAAGGCAATAGTCAAACTGATTCCGTAGTCTTTCTGCGTGGTATCGGCAGCACCAGCTTTTCGCTCTTGTCCGAACCCAGCGTATCGACGGTCGTGGATGGGGTGGTCCTAAGCCGCGGCGGGCAGGCCTTCGCAGATTTCATGGATGTCGAACGAATCGAAGTTCTGCGCGGGCCGCAGGGCACCCTGTTCGGCAAGAACGCTTCAGCCGGCCTCATCAACATCATTTCAAAAGGCGGTACGAAAAAGTTTGAAAGCGACTTGAGCTTAGCGGCCTACCAAGGCAAAGAGTATCGGAGCAAGCTTTCACTCGCTGGCCCACTTTCAGACAATCTTACCGGCCGGTTTACCGCATCGAACAGCTCTTACGACGGCAACATCACTAACATCTTCAACAACAGCAAGATAAATGGTTACGACCATAAATCGGTTCGTGGCTTGCTCGACTGGAAGGTGAGCGAAGACGCAAAGTTTCGCTTCATCGCGGACTATGTAAAGGCAAACGACAATTGTTGCGGCGATGTCGCAGGGGCCAGTCTTGGCGCGGCGGCGGATAGAGAGCTGAGACTTCCAGGCGGAGTCGCGCTTCAAGAAAATCAACGGTATGTGAATCACAATCTCAAATCTATAACCGTTGGGGAACAATCGAGTTTCACCGCGCAAGGTGATTTCACGGTTTTAGGTGACCATCAACTCACTACGATCGCCGGCCACCGAAGCTTCACGCATCGTGTAAGGCGCGAAGGCGACTTTTTGCCGCGGCCGGTGGTGGGCGTTGCTGAACTGCACGACCAAGGCGACCAAACGACCAAACAAAGGTCATTGGAACTGAGGCTTGCATCGAATCAGGCGCAAGATCTGACATATCAAATCGGTGCCTTCTATTGGCAATCAGAAAGCGACGATCAGTTTACTCGACGAGACATTACCTGCGCGACGTCCACATTGCCCGTGGATCCTCTGACAGGGAACCGGCCGTGCAATCTTTCGGACACGGTGAATACGTTGTTTCCGACCGCCACTTCAACGAGCCACGTCGAGGTCAAGAACCGTGCGCTGTTCGGCCAGTCTACGTATAGCCTCAGTCAAGATTTTCGATTGACTGGCGGCCTCAGATGGACGAGTGACGCTATTTCATACACTCACACCCGTGCACCGGCTGTAAACGCGACTACTGGTTTGCCTGCAGTTGGTCCAGCACTCACTGCTAATCCAGCAGGCGGGACGGTTGCAGGCGGCGGTAACGGTACCAATACGACGAGCGACGCCTTGGAGAAGACCAACGTGTCGGGTAAAGTCGTCGCGCAATACGACATCAGCAACGATGTCGGGGCCTACGCAAGCTATACGAGGGGTTACAAGGGGCCAGCATACAACGTCTTCTTTAATATGGTTAGGCCTGCGAACACTACGCCGGTCGATGCAGAAACATCAGACGCCTATGAGCTTGGTGTCAAATCTATGTTGTTGGGTCAACGTGTCCAGCTGAATGTCGCGTTATTCCAATCTAATTTCAAGAATTTCCAGGCCAATAACTTTGTTGTCCTGAATGGTGCCATTGTCACCAACCTGACAAACGCCGGTGAGGTGCAAACCAAAGGCTTGGAGATCGATGCGCTCGCCAAGCTCACCAAGGAATGGGACGCCAGTTTCAACGCGGCCTATACAGCCGCCAAGGTTACCCAGTTCAATCCTAACCCACTGACCAGAGCGCCTGACGCCCGCAACGGCACGCGGCTGCCATTTGCACCTTTGGTGAAGGCAGCGGTGGACACCGGATACCAAACTTCGCTCGCCGGAATGGGGTTTAACGGAAAGATATATCTCCGAACAAGCTACACCTGGACGGGCAAGCAGTACTCGGATCTCGGCGACTCGGGGCCGATGAAGAGTTACGGCCTATGGAATGCCAGCGTCGGCTTTTCCGACCCAAAGGACACGTACCGAGTAACCTTCGTGGCACGTAATCTCCTCGATAAGTCGTTCATTCTGCTCAATGTCTCAAATTTTCAGAGGCTGCAGATCCCACGCGATGCTGACCGATACTTTGGGGTGAATTTTGTTGCAAAGTTTCGCTAGATAGGTCGCGTTGATAATAGCCAATGGTGCCAGCGTAATGGTGCCATTGGCACATTTTCTCGTACGTTTAAAGGACTGTGATGCGCATGTCGACGTGGTTCAAGCGGTTAGGCGATGAATCGGCCAGAAGCGGCTGCACGGTTGCCATCACGCTGACTTTGTTACTGACTTCCATGTCTCTCCTCAGTGTGGGAGTGGCCCGTGCCCAAGCGTCGGGCGAGACACAGAAGGTGGTGGGTAGTTGTGATCCGCGGGTAGCACCGCCAGCCGACCAACCGCCGACCGTGACGGGTGTTTACATACCCGCCACAAAGCCGCCAGGGTTGACACCCGGCACGACCTTGGTTCGTGACCCGATCGACTGGCCTTGGTTGTGCCGCTACCGGGCTGACAACCACTCTGCACGCAGCTTCCCCGCACCTGATGTCGTCTTCTTGGGGGATTCAATCACCGAAAACTGGGAAAAAATTGACACCAGTTTCTTTGACCGCAAGTTTGTCAACCGTGGCATCGGCGGCCAAACTTCTGCTCAGCTTTTACTGCGCTTTTACCAGGATGTTGTCACCCTTCGTCCGAAAGCCGTTCACCTTTTGCTCGGGACAAATGACGTGGCCGGCAATCCTGGATCCCTGGATGCCGAGAGTTACAAGAAAAACATTCTGGCGATGGCTGACTTGGCAAAGGCCCACAACATCAGCGTGATATTGGGAAGCATCCCTCCCGCCGCCAAGTTTACGTGGCGAAGCGACATGCCCTGGCGGGAGAGGATAGATCCCGTTGGCGAGATTCTTGCACTCAACCTCTGGCTGAGGCAGCTTGCGAAGGATCGCACCCTTACTTACGTCGACTACTACAGCGCAATGGCTGCCAGCGACGGATCAATGAAAGAAGTGTTGACCCGAGACGGGGTCCACCCGAATAGCGGCGGCTACGAGGTGATGCGACAAGTCGTGCAGGCTTCAATTGCCAGTTTGGGGATAGGAAATCCTGATTCGAAGAAACGTTAGGCATCGCGACGCGATGCGCACCAAGTCTGCCAGACAAAACGAAACGCCTCTAAACAAACGGCAGCTTGACGTAGACGCGGTATCGAGTGCGCTCAAACTCGATACCGCGTTTTCGTTTGTATTTACGCTCTTGCCATTCTGTACCTGAGGTTTTTTGTCATGAGCAACACGCGCCGCACACTCGAATCGCTCCGCAGTCAGCGTTGGCTCTCGCCGGATGACATGCGTTCGTTCGCACATCGCCAACGCTTGCAGCAGCGTGGATTGCGGCGCGAGGAATTCCTCGGTCGCCCGGTGATTGCCATCATCAACACCTGGTCGGACTTATCGCCCTGTCATTCGCATTTGCGCGAGCGTGCGGCATCGATACGCAACGGGATCCTGCTGGCAGGCGGCTTTCCAGTGGAGTTGCCGGCTCTCTCGCTCGGCGAAGTCATGGTGAAGCCTACCACCATGCTCTACCGCAATATGCTCGCGATGGAAACGGAAGAGCTACTGCGCTCGCACCCGGTTGATGGGGCCGTATTGCTGGGCGGCTGCGACAAGACGACTCCCGGCATGTTGATGGGGGCCATCAGCATGGATATTCCGGCGATATTTTGTCCCGCTGGGCCGATGTTGAATGACCGCTATAAAGGTCAAACTGTTGGCGCAGGCACGCACACCAAAAAATTCTGGGATGAATACGTCGCGGGCAACATCGAGCAGAAGGAATGGATCAAGCTCGAAGCCAAAATGACGCGCTCGCCCGGCACCTGCAACACCATGGGTACCGCAAGTACGATGACGTCAATTGCCGAAGCGCTCGGCTTTACGCTGCCGGGTGCATCGAGCATTCCGGCGATGGACGCGAACCATGTGAGGATGGCGTCGGCCTCGGGCGCGCGCATCGTCGAGATGGTGTGGGAGGATTTAAAGCCCTCGCGTTTTTTCTCGCGCGATTCGCTCGTCAATGGCATCGCGACCTACATGGCGCTAGGCGGCTCGACCAATGCCGCGATACATTTGATTGCGATGGCGGGTCGCGCGGGGCTGACATTGACGC
This sequence comes from Betaproteobacteria bacterium, assembly GCA_031430555.1. Lineage (GTDB taxonomy): Bacteria > Pseudomonadota > Gammaproteobacteria > Burkholderiales > Usitatibacteraceae > UKL13-2. The sequence goes on along the minus strand of JANPBQ010000310.1, from coordinate 2,893 downwards.
TCGCTGAAATGGACGCTGCCGCGCGGAAAATTCCGGTCATCGCCAATCTATTTCCCTCGGGCGATAAATTGATGGAAGATTTTTTCTTCGCCGGTGGCTTGCCCGCGCTGCTATCGGAAATCAAGCCGCATCTGGCGTTGAATGCGCTGACGGTAACGGGAGAAACGCTGGGCGAAAATATTGCCGACGCGGAAAATCTGGATCACGAAACCATACGTTCTCTTGATCGTCCCGTCGCACCCGGCGCGGCACTCGCTGTACTGCGCGGCAATCTCTGCCCCGATGGCGCGATCATCAAACCCTCGGCGGCCAGTGCCAATTTCTTCAAGCATCGCGGCCCCGCGTTGGTGTTTGAATCCAACGCGGAAATGATGGCCGCGATTCACCTGCCCGACCTCAACGTCGATGAAAATACCGTGCTCGTGTTGAAACACGGCGGCCCCGTCGGCGCGCCCGGCATGCCCGAGTGGGGCAATTTACCGATCCCGAAAAAACTGTTGCAACAAGGCGTGCGCGACATGGTGCGCATTTCGGATGCACGCATGAGCGGCACGCACTATGGAAGCTGCGTGGTGCATGTCGCCCCCGAAGCCGCCATTGGCGGGCCGCTCGCGCTGGTGAAAACCGGCGACATGATCGCGCTCGATATCGACGCCCGAACGCTCAACGTGGAAATTTCCGACGAAGAATTTGCCCGCCGCCGCGCTGCTTGGAAACCACCCGTGCGCGTTTATGAGCGTGGCTTCACCCGCCTCTACATCGATCACGCCACCCAAGCCAATCACGGTTGCGATTTCGATTTCCTGATGGGCAATGCGCCCACGCCCGAACCGCCCATCTATTGAGCAACATACCGAGACCGCCATGGATCCCTTCGTCAATCCGTTCCGCACGCTGCTCGCACAACCCAGCATTCCGCTCGGCACCTGGCTCATGTCCGGCGCGCCGTCCACCGCCGAAGCGATGGGCTGCATCGGCTGGGATTGGCTGGTGGTCGATATGGAACACGTACCTATCGATGTCAAGGATGCGTACCACATCCTCCAGGCGATTGCGGGCACCCAATCCACGCCGGTGATTCGTCTCGCCTGGAATGAAATCGTCACGGTCAAACGCGCGCTGGATATCGGCGCGCAGACCCTCATGTTCCCGTTCGTGCAAAACGCCGACGACGCGCGGCGCGCGGTGGCGTCCACCCGCTATCCGCAAGTCGGCGACAGCAATCCCGGCACGCGCGGTTTTGCGGCCATGCACCGCGCGAGCCGTTACGCGACCGCGCCGGACTACGGCAAGCGCGCCAATGACGGCATTTTCCGCATGATTCAGCTGGAGACGCCGCAGGCCATCGAGAATCTCGAGGAAATCGCTGCGGTCGATGGTGTCGACGCGCTGTTCATGGGGCCGGGTGATTTGTCCTCGACGATGGGCGTGATAGGCAATGTCGCGGGCGTTGAGGTGCAGATGGCGTTGAAGGATGCCGCCGAGCGCGCGAGAAAAATCGGCAAGCCGATTGGCACCGTCGGCCCGACGCCGGAGATGGTGCAGCAGTTCATCGGCTACGGCTACAACTTCGTCGCGGTCGCCTCCGACATGGGCATGATGATGCGGCAGGCCAACGCGTTCTTCGCGGCGATCAAGCCGGCGTTGGCCAAGACGATCAATAGCGGCGTTTATTGAGCGCGGAGTGATGATGTCCGGCGTCAAATTCGAAAAGGTCGTCAAGATTTACGAGGGCGGTACCAAGGTTGTTCACGGCATCGATCTTGAAATCAACAAAGGCGAATTCGTCGTCTTCGTCGGCCCTTCTGGTTGTGGAAAATCCACGCTGATGCGTATGGTCGCTGGATTGGAGTCAATCAGCGGCGGAACGATTTCCATCGAAGGCCGCGTGGTCAACGATCTGCCGCCGCGCGAACGCGATATCGCGATGGTGTTTCAGGATTACGCGCTGTATCCCCACAAGAACGTCTTTGACAATCTCGCCTTCGGCTTGAAGCTGCGAAAATTTCCCGCCGCCGACATTGACCGGCGCGTGAGGGAAGCTGCCGCGATTCTGAAAATCGATCACTTGTTGGATCGCAAACCACGCGCGCTTTCTGGCGGTCAGCGGCAAAGGGTCGCAATGGGCCGCGCCATCGTGCGCCAGCCGAAATTGTTTTTGTTCGACGAGCCACTGTCAAATCTCGACGCGCTGTTGCGGGCCGAGATGCGCACCGAAATCAAGAAGCTGCATCAACGCATTGGCGCCACCACCATTTACGTCACCCACGATCAGGTGGAGGCGATGACACTCGCCCAACGCATCGTCGTGCTGTCGGGCGGCAATATCATGCAAGTCGGTACACCGGATGAAATTTACAATCAGCCGGTGTCGAAATTCGTCGCCGGATTCACCGGTTCGCCGCCGATGAATTTTCTCCAAGGCGTGCTCAAACGCGAGAGCGACGCGTGCTCCGTAAGTCTGACCGATGGTACATTGCTGAGACTTCCTCCAGGTCGCCGCACAGGCGGAGCCGACAGACAGCCGATCGACCTCGGCATTCGCCCAGAGGATATTCGTGCCGACGCAACGGTCGGGGCCGTCCGCATTGATGCAAAAGTCATTGTGGTCGAGCCGCTGGGTGCGGAAACGCTGGTGTCGTTCGCCTGTTCCGGTGGTGAAATGGTCGCCCGCCTGCCGCCGGGTATTGTTTTTTCGCCGGGTGAAGCGGCCGGTATTATTCTGGACATGGGCAAGTGCCAGCTGTTCGATCGCGTGAGCGGCGCGGTGGTCTGAGGTGCCTTCATGATGCGACACTTTGCCGGATGTTGTCTGACGATTTTTCTCGCGCAGTCATGCAACGTCTACGCACAAACGCAGCTGAAATTTCTGGTCGGCGGCCAGCATCGCCCG
>JANPBQ010000309.1:0-4345 GCA_031430555.1 Betaproteobacteria bacterium | reverse complement strand
TGTTTTTATTTCGCCATTACACCGAATCGCCGCGCGCCGCTACCCACACACGCGATTGCGCCCCCCGTCCTTTGCTTCGTACAAGCGCTTGTCCGCGCGCGCGAGCAAACCGTCGACGGTGGTTTCGCCGGAACATTCGACGAGTCCGAAGCTCATGGTCAACGTGATGCCGGGCTTGATGGTTGGCCAATCGTGATGGGCAATTGCCGATCGCAAGCGCTCGCAAATTTGCCGCGCCGTCTCGATTCCCGCCTCCGGGAACACCAGCACAAATTCCTCCCCGCCGTAGCGACCGACGATATCGATGCTGCGGCAGCCGCTCGACAGAATCCGCGCCACTTCGCGCAACACCTGGTCGCCGATGGCGTGCGAGTGCTGGTCGTTGATGATTTTGAAATAGTCCAAGTCCGCCAGCGCGACGGCGAGCGGCCGGCCGGTTCGAACGGCGCGATCCAATTCTCGCGCCAGCACGCGGTCGAGTTCGCGCCGGTTGGCGAGGCCCGTTAAGCTGTCTTCGTTGGAGAGGCGCTCATAGGCCTTGGCCGCATCCGCGACTTGCAACAGCAGTTGCGCTTTTTCATTGTTCGTCGATTCAAGTTTTTTCTTCTCGCGCTCAAGATCGATCGTGCGTTCATCGACCATTTGCTGCAAGGTACGTTGCCGCGATCGCAGTTGCGCAACGCGCACGCGGTAGGCCGCAAACATCAGCAACAACGTGGCCACCGCGGCCACGGCGCGAAACACCGCCGTCTCATGAAAACGCGGCTGCTGCTCGAGCGAGAGTCTCGCGCCCGGTTCGCTCCACGCCCCACCGTCGCGAGCCGCGAGTGCGCGGAATTGATAGGTGCCGGGACGGATATTGGTGTACACCGCCTTGGACTCGCGACCCGCTTCCACCCAGTCGGGATCAAAACCCTCCAGCCGATATCGATAGCGGATTTTCTCCGGTTCCGCGAGCGATAGGCCAATGTAGCCGATCTCGACGCGGTGCTTGCCGGGGGGCACCTCGAAAATGCCGCTCGCATCGGATTCGGCACGTTCGCCGCCAATGAACACGTATCTGATGTGTACGGGCGGCGCGCGCAGATCGGTTTTGGTTTCACGCGCCGGATCGACCGCCCCCACGCCGCGCGCCGTCGGAAAGAATAGCCGTCCATCGCGCGCGCGCCAGCCGGCCGGTTGCGATGCGCCATTGCATTGCACCGTCGCCATGCCTTCTGCGCGGCCGTAATGGATCGGCTCAAGTTTCGCGCGCGTGCCCGACGCGAGTTCGGCCAATTGCGACTGCGAAAATTTGATGATGCCGCGATTGCCGCAGGTCCAGATAGATCCGGCCAAATCATCGACCGCGCTGAAATATGCCTGCGCCGGCACGCCTTCCGCGGGCAACAGCAGCCGCACTTTGTGTTGTGTGATCGATGCGCCAGGTTGAACGACCGCGAGACCGTTCCCGGTGCTGACCCAAATGCGACCTGCGGCGTCGAGATTGATGCCCAGCACGCTGGCCTCTATGCCGGCCACTTTTGTTGCGAGCACGGAACCGCTCTCGATGACGGCGAGCCCGCTGCGGGTACCCACCCAGATGCGGCCACTTTTGTCTTCCAGCAAGCCGCTGATTTGCTCGCTGGGCAGACCCGCGACAATGCGCACTGAGGCGCCCCGCATTCCAACGCGCCATGACGACTTCACAATGCCAACGCTGGTCCCCAGCCAGAGTGAACCATCTCGCGCCGCCAGAATCGCCCGTACCGGGACCTCCGGCATGCCGATCTTCGCCGAGAGGGCGTCGAGTTTTTCGCCGCTCAAGCGATGCACGCCGCCACCATAGGTGCCGATCCACAGGGCGCCATCGGGATCCTCGGCGAGGGAAAGTACCGAGCCATTGATCAATCCCTGTTCGCGGCCGTAGCGGCGCACGCCTTGCGTGGTGACCGCGAACACGCCGTCCGATGTCGCCACCCAAACGCGCTGCTTGCGATCTTCGAGCACGGCGCGGCTAAATTCTTCGCTGAGGCCCTTGCGAACGCCCCAGGTCGTGATGGGCGCGTCGCGAAAACGATTCACACCCGCGTCGGTGCCGATCCAGATGCTGCCGTCGCCATCCTCGAAGATATCGCGCACGTTGTTGTTGGTAAATCCATCCGGCGTCGCAAATCGCTCGAACGCGTTGCCCGCCAAGCGGAAGACGCCTTCGAGGCTGCCCACCCAGACCCCGCCATCGCGATCGATGAGCAACTTGGTCAAGGTGCCGCTTGCCAATCCCTGCTCGCGGTCGTAGCGGCGCAGGCTGGACGCTGCGCCGGCTTCGCCTCGGACGGCGGTATCGATCTTCAAAATGCCTTGACCGCTGGTCGCGATCCAAAGGCGTTTTTCGCGGTCCTCGGCAATGGAGACGATGTTGGCGCTGTCGATCCACGTGCCGGTGGGTGTAGTCGAGAATTTTCCGTTACGGTAGGACGCAAGCCCGGCGCTGGAACCGATCCACACCGTCCCGTCGGACGATGTCGCCGCGGAGGTGACCGCACCCGATGGTGCGCCATCGACACTGCTGAAAACGCGAACCTCGGCGTTCGTGATGCGCACCAGGCCCGACGCGCCGATCGTCGCCCACACACCTCCTTCGTGATCCTCGGCAAGCAACGCAACAGAGCCGGCGGGCAAAGCGTTTTTCGGTTTCACCGTCTCGAACTTGCCCCCCTTGTGCCGCACCATGCCGGCGTCGCGCAGCCCCAGCAGCAAACTGCCGTCCTTCAATACCAGCATCGATGCAACGCCATTGCCGCGCAAGGTGGGCGCGTTGTTTTGATCGAACACCGCGAACCCGATGCCATCGAATCGCGCCGCGCCTTCATGCGTCGCGAACCACATGTAGCCGTCCGGCGTCTGCGCGATGCCGCGAACCGTGCTATGCGGCAAGCCGTCATCGACGGACCACGACTGATGCGAGAGATCGCTAAGCGGCTTGCCGGTATTGAGTGCGAGCGCAGGAAGGCCGATGGCGCACAGTACAAAGGCAACTGCTCGCACAACACACTTCAATTTTGAGGATGACATCATCAAAACAAATGAGAACGAATTGCGGAGGACGCATTATGCATGGGCTTGAAAGTGAAAATGAAAAACACTTGTGTCGATGCGATCAGCAAACGAGCGCAACATCGTATGCGCGCCACTTGAAAAACACCAATACCAGCGCGGCTTTCCGGAACTTTTTGCTTCGTAACGCCCGCCAATACTAGACTTTTTCAACGTTGTGCTGGGAAAAGAATGCCAGCGCCTCTGCTTCATCGCGCGTTCGTGTCATCGGCGGCAAACTCTGCCAAATTCGTTTGCCGTAAGGTTTTTCAACCAGTCGCGGATCGCAAATCATCAGCACGCCGCGGTCGGTTTCATCGCGGATCAACCTGCCCGCGCCCTGCTTCAGCTTGATTGCCGCGTGCGGCACCTGATACTGCATGAACGGGTTGCCGCCGGCTTTGGCGATGGCGTCGATGCGCGCCGCCAGCACGGGATCGTCCGGCGGCGCGAATGGCAATTTGTCGATCACCACCAGCGACAACGCATCCCCCTTCACGTCGACGCCCTCCCAAAATGAATGGCTGGCCACCAGTACCGCGTTGCCGAGCTTGCGAAAACGCTCCAGCAACTCGGTTCGGGTACCCTCGCTTTGCACCATCAACGGGAATTCCCACCCATGTTGTTGCCAGCGATCTTTCATCATCTGATGCGCGCGATCCATCGCCTTCAGCGACGTGAACAATAAAAACGCGCGGCCCGCCGACGCCCCGATCAACGGCAACGCCGCCGCGACCACGGCCTCGGTATGATCCGGCGTATTCGGTGCGGGCAAATTGGCGGGCACATACAGCAAGGCCTGGCGCGGATAATCGAATGGCGATGCCCATGACGCCGTGACCACCCGGCGTTCATTGAACGCGTCATCCTCAAAATCGCTGTCGGCTTCGTCGTCGGTCAGGCCCAATTCGGTTTGATAGTGGCCGAACTCACCCTTGACGGCGAGCGTGGCGGAAGTGAATATCCATGCCCGCTTTTGCGCGAACACCTGCTCGCGGAATATTTTCGCAACCGACAACGGCGTTAGATGAAACGCGAGCGAATGGCCGAATACTTCGGCCCAGCGGATGTAGCCTTCAACCGGCCCGCCCACGCCGTCGCCGCGCCAGCCAGCCATGCGCGAGGCGAATTCGTCGGCGCGCTCAAGGCAATTGGCCAATTCCTGCGCGCGGCCGGATTGGCTTTCCAGCATCTCGCGCAGTTCGCCGAGTTTCTCCTGCGTATCGATGAAGGCGGTATCGAAACCGTCGCGCGATGTCACGGATTGCCC
>JANPBQ010000308.1:0-9361 GCA_031430555.1 Betaproteobacteria bacterium | reverse complement strand
TGAGAGGAAAGCAGCCAGTTCGCGTGCCGCAAGTCGATTTCGGCGCGCTTCAATTCGTTGATGTCGGTGGCGGCCGAATAGAGACCAATGATGTTGCCGGTGTTGTCGTAGCGCGGGGTGTAACGCACCACCATCCAGCGCATGGTCGCCGGATTGGTGCCGATCTGGCGTTCAACCGTTACGGTTTCTCCATCCAGTGCGCGCTGCCAAAATGGCATGACTTCGGCGAAGCGTTTTTCGCCGAACACTTCACGCAGGTTTTTACCGAGCAATTCTTCGCGCGGCTTGCCAAGCATCGCTTCGACGCGCTTGTTCACCATCCGGTAGCGGAAATCCCGATCGACATAAACCATTGGATGCGGCAGGCTGTCCATCGCGATACGAAGTTCAGCCTCGCTGGACTCAAGCGTCGCCTGGGCGAGTTTGATATCGTGAATGTCGATGCCGACCACATACAAACCCTGCACTCGGCCATCTTTATCCATGTCCGGAACGGATCGTACGCTGAACCATCGCGCTTGCCCGTCGGCTGAATTGACCAGGCGTTCATAGTTGACCGTCTCGCCGGCAAATGCTCTTTCCACGTACGGTTCAGCGAAGCGCGCGGCATCGATGCCGAGGATTTCCTCGGTGGTTTTACCGACGACTTCTTCGCGGGATTTTCCGCGCTGACGCAGAAAAGTGTTGTTCACAAACTTGTACCGTCGCGCGGTATCAATGTATGCGATGGAGGCGGGTACATTGTCCGTGAACAAACGCAATTGCCGCTCCTGATGTGCCTGATACTCGCGCATCACGACGTCGTCATGGATATCGGTCAGCACACTATAGACGCCCGCCACCCCATCACCGTCGCGCTGATCCGGCACCAACCGGCATCGCACCCAGCGAGAACCGCGTGCGGGAAAGTTCGTCAATCGCTCGTAGGCTACATGCTCGCCTTTGAAGGCACGTTCCATGTACGGCCCGACGAATTCAGCGACTTCTTTGCCAAATGCCCCGACGATCGTCTTGCCGACCACATCCGTCTCCGACATGCCGGCCCATTCTTCGCTGGTTTTGTTGAAGAAGGCAATGCGTCGCTCTGCATTGACGTAGCCAATCGGTACGCCAATGTTGTCAGTGATCAGTCGCAATTGGTGTTCGCGGCGCGAAATTTCCTCTTTCAAGCGGTGATCGGAGTCGATATCTGAAATCGCCACATACACGCCGCCGACGCCGCCCTCGATACATCTGAAAGGAATCATTTCGACTCGGATGCGACCGGGCGGATGGCCGACAAAGTGCGCATCGCGTTCGTAGGTCACCGACTCGCCCGAGTATGCCTGCGCAACCAGATTACGAATTTCCGGAAATTGATTTTCACCGACGATCTCGCGCCAGGTGTGGCCGAGTATCTCGGCCTCGGTTCGTCCGAACCATTGGCATGCCACCCGGTTGACGTAGGTAAATCGTCCGCCGTGTTCGATGATGGATAGCGGCATGCTGATATGGTCGGCGAGGCCGCGCAAATCGACGCTCTTGGCGGTTTGCCGGTGTTCGACGGCGTGGCCGGTGTGCAGTGGTGCCGGGTGTTTTTTGTCGGAAGGCGGGGCCATGGGGAAGGCAATTCCAAGTTGGGCCGCGCGGGACGGCGACAGCGCCGACAGTGTAGCGCAAACCCCGGTTTTGGCCTTGATGAATCCGCAGCCACGTCGCGGCATTTTGGCGCTTCGCGGCAGCTATGCCATGGCGATATTTGTGGGTCGCTTTTGACCTGTGCGATTTTTCCGCTATAATGCCAGCCAATGCGGGAATAGCTCAGTTGGTAGAGCGCAACCTTGCCAAGGTTGAGGTCGAGAGTTCGAGACTCTTTTCCCGCTCCAGATGTCCTCGGGGAAGGTGAAAACCTTCCCCGAATCGTTTAAGCCCACGCCAGTTCAAGGTTGTACGTCATCGGCGGGTTAGCAAAGTGGTTATGCAGCGGATTGCAAATCCGTCTACGTCGGTTCGATTCCGGCACCCGCCTCCAGTTTTCTGGCTTGTCCCCAAGCGTTTGCATCCGCCGGCTAATCGATTTTCGCGCCGCTACGCTTCGCAACTTCCGCCCATTTGGCGATATCTGCCTTTAGCATCGCAGCCGCCTCGTCGGGCTTGTTGGCGACAACCTCGGCCCCTTGATTCGCGAACCGCTCCTGCAATTCCGCACTCGCCAGCACCTTGACCGCAGCGGCATGCAATCTGGCGATAATCTCCTTCGGCGTTGCTACCGGCGCAAAAAAGCCGAACCAGTTGGTTGATTCAAAACCGGGATAGCCGGATTCGGCGACCGTCGGCAGTTCCGGCATGATTTTCGAACGCTTCGCGCCGGTGACCGCAAGCGCCCGGATTTTCCCTGATTTCAACAATGGCGAAATCGAGATCGTGCTGTCGAACATCATCGAAATCTGCCCGGAGATCAAATCGGGAAACACAAATGCACTGCCTTTATAGGGGATGTGAGTGATTTGCGTCGCATTCAAGGTGTTGAACATCTCGCCGGTCAGGTGCGAAATGGTGCCGTTGCCGCTGGAGCCGAAATTCAGTTTTCCGGGATTCGCCTTGGCGTGGGCGACCAGTTCGCGGATGTTGGCTGCCGGAATGTCCGGGTTCACGACCACCACGTTTTGCGAGACCGCCAGCATGGTGATCGGCGCGAAATCTTTCACGGGATCGTAGGGGAGTTTTTTGTAAAGACTCACGGCGATGGCATGATTGCTGGAGGTGCCGATCGTCAAGGTGTAGCCGTCGGCAGGTGCCTTGGCGACCAGATCCGCGCCGATGGTGCCGCCGGCACCCGGCTTGTTTTCGATGATGACTTGTTGTTTCAATTCCTCACCCAGCTTCGCCGCAAAATCGCGGGAGAGAATGTCGGTGGCACCGCCCGGCGGGAAACCCAGGACAATGCGGATCGGTTTTGTGGGATACGTTTGCGCGATGGCTGCTTGAATGTCGGCGAAGCCGATGAGGACAAAAAGTGCAACGCGAAAAAAAAGGCCGCAAGACATCGAGTTCTCCGAGTGTTGGTGGTTTGTGGCGAGTTTAGCAGCAGAGAATTATTCGCAATTCAGTTATCGTATAGGCATGCCATTGAGAATGACGATTCGCGACATAAAGGTCTAGCATTGGCGCGGCTTTCGGAGTATTAGCGCCGGAAACGCCTGGCCAGTGCTAGACTTTACTGTGTCCACCGCGCAGCAAATGCAATCGGGTGTATCAAGCCGATTGTGATTTTTCGTACCCATCATTCACCGCTATTTTTCCTATCAGACGTCCGCATTTTGCCGAATACGATTTCCCCACCACTGACATTGCCAACCGCGACGGAAAAGGCCATCCCCGCATGGCTCCCATTCGCGGTGCTGGGCATTGCCGTGATCATCGTCTCCAGTTCGGCGATCATGATCCGCGTCGCGCAGCAAGAAGGCGTTGCGTCGCTCGGCATTGCCGCCTGGCGCTTGACAATCGCGGCGTTGGTGTTGTTACCGTTGGCGTGGGCGCGGAATCTCCCGCAAATCCTTGCATTGACTTCGCGCGACTGGTTGCTGTGCGTCCTTTCCGGGTTGTTTCTGGCGGTGCATTTCGCGGCGTGGATCTCGTCGCTCGCGTATACGTCGGTTGCGAGCAGTCTTGCGCTGGTCAGTACCAATCCGATCTGGATTGCGATGTTTTCGTGGCTCGTATTCCGCGAAAAATTGGCGGCAGGATTGCTGCTGGGAATCGCCGCCGCCGTCAGCGGCAGTGTGATCATTTTTGTCGCCGACGCGAACGCACCTCCAACGATGCTGGGCGGCGATTCGCTGCTCGGCAACATGCTCGCCGTGATTGGCTCATTAGCGGTCTGCGGTTATTTTTTGATAGGTCGAAAAGTCCGCGCGACCATTCCCTTGCTGGCCTATATCTGGATTGTGTATACGGTGGCGGCAATCGTGCTGATGATCGCGGCGGGCGTGTCACCGGCGTCGTTGAGCGGTTACTCGAACACGGCGTGGCTTTGTCTGATGGCGCTGGCGCTCGGCCCGCAACTGCTGGGGCACGGCAGCTTCAATTGGGCGTTGAAACATGTCTCGGCGACCATTATCGCCATTGCGATATTGGGCGAGCCGATTGGCTCGGCGATATTGGCGTGGTTATTATTTGGTGAAGTGTTTGCGCCGCTGCAATTTGCCGGGTTTTGTTTGTTGCTGATGGGGATTTTCTTGGCGTCGCGCGCGGGAAAGACAAGCTGAATTTGCCGTCGGCCAAACGGCGTGCCGCGCGGTGCCTACATAGCCGTCGCATATAATCTCGCGTGCCGCACTTTTCCGCTTTCAACAGAGCTTTTTTTGAATCAAATTGACATCATCATTCCCGTTTATCGCGGTGCCGCGCAAACACGCGCATGCATCGAGAGCGTGCTGGCGGCCAAAAACCAGCAACAAGCCGAAATCGTGGTGATGAACGATGCCAGCCCCGAGCCGAAAATCGCGGCGTATCTTGCAGAATTGGCGGCAAGCGGACGAATCACGCTGGTCACGAACCCTTCGAATCTCGGTTTCGTTGCCACCTGCAATATCGCAATGCAAATGCACACAGACCGCGATGTTGTATTGCTCAATAGCGATACGGTTGTACCGGATCGGTGGCTCGACAGAATGATCGCTTGCGCGAATTCCGCACCGATGATTGCGAGCGTGACCCCGTTTTCGAACAATGCGACGCTCGGTAGTTATCCGCGCATCGCTGTCTCAAATGAGCTACCGCCGGGAGTCTCGTTGCAAGAGCTCGATACCATTTTTGCATCCATCAATGCTGGGCGATACGTGGATATTCCCACCGGCGTTGGCTTTTGCATGCTGATGACGCGCGCCGCAATCGACGCGGTTGGGTTGTTCGACGTTGAAGCGTTTGGACATGGGTACGGTGAAGAAAATGATTGGTGTATGCGGGCGGCGGCAAAGGAGTTTTCACATCAACTTTGTGGTGACCTGTTTGTATATCATCAGGGAGAGGTGTCTTTTGGAGATGGCGCAACTTCCGGCAAGCGGCAAGCCCAGGCGGTCATTGATGCACGCTATCCCGCTTATCGGGAGCAGATCGCCCGCCACCTCGACAAGGATCCAGCCCGTGCGCTAAGGCGTCAAGTCGATCTGGCCCGAATTGCGACGTCGCGCCGACCTCGCGTCTTGTTTGTGACACACGATTGGGGTGGCGGCACGGAAAAGCACGTCAATGATCTGGTGGCGTTAGTCTCGGATACGCTTGAAGTGCTGGTGCTGAAACCACTCAAAGAGCAGAGTCTTTCGTTGCGATGGGCGCGTCAGGGCGAGGAATTCGAAGCGTACTTCGAGGAGCGAAAGAATCCGGCCGAGCTCCTGCAAGTTTTGCGTGCCATGGGAATTTCCAGATTGCATTTGCATCATGTACATGGCCTGCCTATCTATGTGCTTGATCTGCACGATGCACTTGCCGTACCGCTCGATATCACGCTGCACGACTATTTTCCTTTGACGCAACAATATCATTTGGGCCCCGGTGGCACGCTCGAAACGAGTAGTGCTGTGCCAGCAAACGACTGGGGGCTTTCAGAGATCGAATGGCGGCAACGAATGAGTTTGCTACTGACTTCCGCCGCGCGTGTCATCGCGCCATCGCACGATCTCGCGGCGCGCACGCGCGAATATTTCCCGAAAATAGATATTCAGGTTCATGCTCATCCGGAGGATCCGGCTTCGCCTGCTTTTCATACGTACAAAGTGCTGGCGCTCGGCGGACTAACCATCGAGAAAGGGCTGAAGATCATCGAGGCATGCGCGGTGGATGCGCGCGAACGCAATCTGCCGTTGTTTTTCAAACTGATCGGGCATGCGGCGGTGCCTGTCGCCAGATTTCCGGAAATACCGCTGGATATCAGTGGTACCTATCGGGAGCCGGATCTGGAACAACTTATCGCGCTCGAACGGGCGGACGCATTTCTGTTTCCCGCGCAAATACCGGAAAGCTACTCATACACACTCACGCCAGCAATCCGGTCAAACCTGCCGATCATAGCGTCCGCAATAGGCGCTTTCGTTGAGCGTCTCGAAGGGAATCCACGCGCCCGAACCATTGCCTGGAATTCGCCGCCTCGCGCGTGGAATGATGCCTTGTTAGCGGCAATTTGTAGTCAGAAACAAGACGCAGGTCAGCCAATTGTGCGCGACGACGAGAAGGATGCAAGCCACGCCTATGCCAGATGGTATCTCGAGCCGCTATCCGCCGCACGAAGGCCGGCCGCTGCCGCGCCCGACTTTCCGCAACGCTTCTGGTATGTGCCTAAAATCCGCGTGCCGCAAAAGGAATATTCGCTTCGGCAGTTGTTCGAAATCGGCGTCGATTGCGGTCATGCGCCAGCATTGGCTGAACTGCGACGCAGGACCGCAATGGCGGACGCCCAGATCGCGGACGGGAACCGCCGGATCGAGCTGTTCGATCGAAACGTCGAGAAAATGCGGGTACGCCTCGGTGAAATGCAAGAGAGGTTTATGGCCGAACGCGATGCAGCGCGAACCGCATTTGTTGCGGCAATTTCGAGCACATCATGGCGTATCACCGGGCCATTTCGACGTTTGGCCGAATGGGTGCGCGACAAGCGCGCGATGCTTGGCGAAATGCGCGACGCGACGCTACAGGACCTGGCGACCGCTAAGCAAGTGCTGATGGATGACGGATTTGTTGCCGTACTTTGGCGCATACGGGCGCGGTTAAAGCAGCGGGCAATGCTACCGCCGAAGAAAGTCGTTTCCTATCGTGTCGAAAAGGCGATAGTGCCACTCACGTTAGAGTCGTCAGGCGCACCTAAGTACTCGCTGATCGTTCCGGTCTATGGCCAGCATTTGTTGACGTTTACCTGCATTAAGAGTATCGCAGAGACGTGTAAGGATCTGCCTATCGAAGCAATTGTCATTGACGATTGCTCGCCACAACCAGTCGCCGAGGCGATGACTGCGGTGTCTGGGATAAAGGTCATCCGCAATCCGTCGAACCTGGGCTTTCTTGCTAGTTGCAATGTTGGTGTCACGCATGCCCGGGGCGAATACGTCGTAATTCTCAATAACGATGTGATTCTCACCCGTGACTGGTTATTGAAAATGGAGGCGGTATACGATCAGTTTCCGGATGCGGGCCTGGTGGGGGCGAAACTCATTTTCCCCGATGGCCGATTGCAAGAAGCCGGGGCAATCGTTTGGCGCGATGGCTCGGCGTGGAACGTGGGGCGTGGCGATGATCCGGACAAGCCCGAGTATAACTTTGTGCGCGAAGTGGATTACTGTTCGGGTGCATGCCTGCTCATTCGGCGGGACCTCTGGAATGCGCTTGGGGGATTCAGCACCGCGTATATGCCCGCCTACTATGAAGACACTGATCTTGCTTTCCGTGTTCGCGAAGCGGGTCTGCGGGTGTTTTATGCGCCGCATGCGGTTGTGGTGCATTTTGAAGGTCAGAGTTCCGGGACGGATCTGACGCAGGGTGTCAAGCGCCATCAAGCGATCAATCAGAAGACCTTTTCCAATCGCTGGGCAAACGTATTGGCGTTGCATCGCCCCAATGCAATGTGGCCGCATCTCGAGCAAAATCGCTACACCGGCGAACGAATTCTGATTATCGATGCTTGCGTCCTCACGCCAGACCAGGACGCCGGCTCCCTGCGGATGTTTGAATTGCTGGGAATCATCCGCGCAATGGGCTACAAGGTGACCTTTGTCGCCGCCAACCTCGAGTATCGCCTGCCATATGTGGCGGATATGCAGGCAATCGGCGTCGAAGTTCTGCATCTTCCGTACGTATCCACCATCGCACGGCATCTCCGTCAGCACGGCACCAACTATGACATTGTCGTCCTGTCGCGCGAGGGAGTCGCAAGTCAATTAGTTGATGTGGTCAGACGTCACGCCGCACATGCCAAAGTCATTTTCGATACCGTGGACCTTCACTTCCTGCGTCTTGAGCGACAGGCCGCGTTGACTCAGGACCGCGCGTTGAACATGGCCGCGCGCAAGATGCGCGAAAGCGAACTGGCGATCGTCAATTCCGTCGACGCAACATTGGTCGTAAGCCCGGTCGAACAGGATTTCCTGAAGCAACTGGCACCGGGGGCGCGTGTACATATTGTGTCGAACATCCATGAGCCGATGCCGGGGCCTGCGCCATTTTCCAAGCGAAGCGGCATTCTGTTTATTGGTGGATTCGACCATCCGCCGAACCTCGATGCTGTCATTTGGTATGTCGAGAATGTACTGCCGATCTTGCGTAAAAAGCATTCGTTGCTTGTCACGACCTTAATTGGGAGCAATGTGCCGCAAATACTGCATCGATTCGCGGCGCCGGATTTTGTCATTGCCGGCTTTGTACCGGACGTTAAGCCGCTTTACCATGCCGCGCGGCTGTCGATTTCGCCGCTTCGCTATGGAGCGGGCGTGAAAGGCAAGGTGAATCTCGCGATGCAGTACGGCGTGCCGGTTGTGGCAACAACAATCTCAGTCGAAGGGATGTACCTGAACAACGAAGAGAATGTACTCGTTGCAGATGAGTCTGAGGCATTTGCCGATGCGGTCATCCGATTGCATTCCGACGAAGCGCTATGGGGTCGGCTACGGCAGGGCGGTCTCGACAATATCAAAGAAAGATTTTCGCGCAACACAGCGCGCCGGGCGCTGGAAACCTTGTTGGCAAAGTAGTTTGAATCGGCGTGGCACCGACGTAAACAAATATGTAACGAATTACTCGATATTTTCCGCCGCCGACGCGTCCGAAATCTTCGACCTTCTCGGCGGATCCACCTCGTTCACCGGCATATCGATTATTTTTTCCGGCGGCAATTCATGCTGCTGATCCAACCCGTGTGCCGGCGCGTTTGCCTGCGCAGCCAGTCCTTCTTTGACCGCTTCCAGATAGCGATAGCCATGCCGCGTATCAGGTTCAAGATACGTACCTTCCGCCCATTCATTCCATGCATTCAGGAAAATAAATTGTTCCGGCGCAGGACGTGTTGCGGTGATCTGGACCAGCTTTTTGAACCAGTAGGCAAAACGCTCCGGTGACGCGCCTTGAAACAATCGCGCGCGTTTTCCATATCGGGCAGTGTTGTCCCAATCGACAAACGCGCCTGGAAAAGTCGGCAGACCGCCATCGCGCTCGACTTTTAATATTTGTCTCCAGACCTTCTCGTAGTCGTAGAGCGAAATCGGCAGCGATGTGAGGCGGAAATTCCGAATAGGGCGCAACAGTCTCTTCAACGGTTCCGGCAACCGCCTCAACGCGCGCAATGCGCCGCGCGCGTTAACGGCGGGCTTTGGGGTCTCACTATCGCTGCCGATTTCGCTCT
>JANPBQ010000307.1:0-42770 GCA_031430555.1 Betaproteobacteria bacterium | reverse complement strand
CTGAAAAAGCACGACGTCAAGGCCACCTTTTTCCTTGCCAACGAGAAAACACAACGCGGCGATACGTCTCTCGATTCGGCGTGGACGCCATTTTGGAAAGCGCGTGCCGACGAGGGCCATGCTTTCGGTTCGCACACGTGGCGCCATTGGTACTTTCGTGGAGATATTGGCGAAAAAGTGAATTATGTGCCGTGGGGTGCGAAGTCCGGCGAGACACTCGATGCGGCGGGCGTTTGCAATGAGATCAAGAAAAGTGAGGATGCCTTCAGAGCGATGACCGGCCGCGGCTTCGACGGCATTTGGCGCGCGCCCGGCGGCAAGCTCACGCCCAATACCATGCGCTTTGCCGAAGCCTGCGGATACAAGCACGTCGCGTGGAGCGCGGCGGGATTTTCCGGCGACGAATTGCCGAGCGAAAAATTTCCGTCGGATGCATTGATCAAGTCGCAATTGAAAAACATCAAGGATGGTGACATTCTGCTTTGGCACCTCGGCGTCTGGTCACGGAAAGACCCCTTGTATCCGCGCCTCGATGAACTTGTTGCAGGATTGAAGGCCAAAGGTTTTTGTTTCGCCCGCATGCCGGATCATCCGCAATACAAAAAGCAGCCTTAATCCCCACACTACCCGGCGACAATGCTCGACACGATTGAAGAACTTTTTGCCGCGCTCCATGCGCGCGTTTTCGAGACCGGCGTGCTGCCTGCGCTGCACGCGCTCGGCTTCGGCGGCTATGCCGAGCTTGCTTTCGACGCGACAGAAGTTTTTCTGATCGGCGCGATCGAAATTACGCTGCTCGCACTCGTGCTGGGTACGCTCGAGCGGTGGCGGCCACTGGAAGCGCAGGCCGAGGAAGACAAGCGTGTCGACATGATCTACACGATGCTGCAACGCTTGGGCTTGATCCCGTTGATGTTATTCATTCTGCTGAGGCCGCTGGTGGATGGCATTGATGGCTGGCTGCGCATGCATGACATCGTGCCCTGGAAACTTGAGGACGCGC
This sequence comes from Betaproteobacteria bacterium, assembly GCA_031430555.1. Lineage (GTDB taxonomy): Bacteria > Pseudomonadota > Gammaproteobacteria > Burkholderiales > Usitatibacteraceae > UKL13-2. The sequence goes on along the minus strand of JANPBQ010000307.1, from coordinate 41,767 downwards.
TGCCCGCGCTCAATGATTCGCCATTGTTGTCGTTCGTGGTGTACCTGGTGATTCTTGATTTTGTCGCCTATTGGCTGCATCGCGCGCAGCACCGCTTCGCGTTCTGGTGGGCGTTGCACAGCTTGCATCATTCGCAACGCAGCATGAGTTTCTGGACCGATGACCGCAATCATTTGTTCGATACCGTATTGACCGATGCCGTGTTCGCAGGCGTGGCGCTTTTGATCGGCGTGCCGCCCGCCGCGTTTGTGACTATGGTGGTGGCGACGCGCGTCGCCGAGAGCTTCGCGCACGCGAATCTCAAAGTCCACTTCGGCCGTATCGGTAACTATCTACTGGTGAGTCCGCGATTTCACCGCATGCATCATGCGATCGGTTTTGGCCATGAAGGTGCGGCGCGTGGTTGCAATTTCGCGGTGCTTTTCCCGATGTGGGATGTGTGGTTTGGAACCGCCGTGTTTGCGGACACATACCCAAAAACGGGTATTCGCGATCAACTAGATGGCGTCGAGTATGGGCACGGATACTGGGCGCAGCAATGGATTGGTGCGCAGAGATTCATGCGGAGTCTAATGTTGAAGACAAAGGCGGGAAATGCATAGAGACGTTCGAATTGCACCATGGTGTGGACTGATGCTCATGTTGATGGCGGCGTGTCCATTGACAGCGCGGGAGATGCCGAGTCGGGTGCATGACGCCTCACCTGAGCAGTGGCTTACATTGCGATCATCCGATGCGCCGCAGTTGCATGTGAAGATCGCGCCCACCGGCAAGCAGCTTTTTGAAGCCGCACAAAACGCATCGTTCGCCGAAGGTACTGCGCTGCCGTTGGCGAAAATGCTGGGCATCAAGCAGCCGCCGAATCCCGCTGCGCCGCGCCGACTTGGTTCGGTGTTTCCGTCAAACGCGGCCGGCCAATTCGTTCAATGGCAAGAGCTGAATGACCACTCGTACGTCACGCATATCCGCGTCACGTCGGTGGGCGCGAAAGGTGTGCGCGCGAAATTGCAATTGCCCACCGGGATGACGACCGGGGAGTTGCGCGCGGCGGCGAGACCCGGCGATATCGCCGAATCGATTCCGCTGGACATTGCGGTCAATGGCGAGATCTGGACGCCCTACACCGATGGTGAATCCCAAATCGTGGAAATTCACCTGCCGAGGCGTGTCGAGGCGGCGGTGCGAGTCGCGGATATAGTCCACTTTGAGGAGTCGTTGAATGCGTCGGACGGCCCCGGTGTGCCCGGCGTGAACACGGCGATTGCGGGCTCATGCAATCCCGACGTCGTATGTACCGCGAACGATAGCTTGCTGGATGCGGCCATTGCCGAGCGCCGCCGTTCGGTGGCGCGAATGGTTTTTCAGACCATCAACGGCGCGTTCAGCTGCACCGGTACATTGATCAATTCGGATAGCCGCCAAAATTTTTTCTTGACGGCAAATCATTGCATTTCCACGCAGGCAGAGGCGGCCAGCCTGATCGTGCGGTGGTTTTACGAGGCCGCGACCTGCGGCGCCGGTGCCTCGTCGGTGAGCCCGAACGTGGTGAACCAGAGTGGTGGCGCGCAATTGATGTTCACCAACCAGTTCGTCGATTCGACATTGCTCAAATTGAACCAGGCCCCGCCGTCCGGCACTGTATTTTCAGGCTGGAATGCGGCACCGCTCGCACCGAACACCTCGATGGTGGCGATCAGCCATCCGCAGTCGGATGTCATGAAATTTGCGCTCGGCACCATATCCTCGCTTCAAGGCAACGATGGCCTTATTCGCCTGGAGGGCTACGAACAAGAGATGTACGGCGTCTTGTTCAATCGCGGCGTCATCGAGTCCGGCTCGTCGGGATCGGGTTTGTTCGTCCTGTCGGGTGGCAGCTTGCAATTGCGCGGCGTGCTTTCGAGTTCCACAATTCGCGCGGGCGGCGGCTTGTCGTGCAGCAACATCAATGAGAACGCCAACTATGGGCGCTTTGATTATTTTTATCCGCAGATCGCGCCGCTGTTGAACGGGCAAAACTATCCGCTGGATGATTATCCCAATCAACCCTCTGCGACCGGCCCCGTTTTGATACCCGGCGCCAGCCTCAGCGGCCAATTGAGCTATGTGGGCGACATAGACGTGTTCCAAATTCCGGTCTCGCAGACCGGTACCTTGTTCGTCAAATCGGCCGGTGGTTACGACTTGATCGGCAATTTGATGAATTCCAGTGGCACGACGGTGCAAACCAACGACGACAATTTTGATGCAACCAATCTGGTCGGCAATGACGAATTCGGCATTTCGTGGCAGGTCAGTCCCGGCACCTACTACCTTGCCGTTGCCGCGTGGGAACCTTCGCTCACGACCACGACGCCGTACACCATTTCGTCGAGTTTCACGACAGCGGTCACCAATCACACATCGATGTGGTGGGCCGGCGATGCGGAAAGTGGTTGGGGACTCAATTTGAATCACCAGGGCAATATTATTTTCGGCGCGATGTTTAATTACGAGGCAGCGGGGCTGGGCACCCAGAATCCCGGTATGTGGCTGGTCGCGACGATGACCAAGGCCGGCGAGACGGAATCGTTTTCCGGCCAACTATTGCGTGTGCAGGGACGCGCCTTCAACGCGCCGCCGACCAATCCCGCCATATTCTCCAGCACGCAAGTGGGCAACATGCGCGTCGCTTTTTCCGGCGAGAACACGGGAACGTTGACCTACGACGTAGCCGGGGCGGGCACCGGTGGAACCGGTGCGACCATTACCAAAAATATTACGCGACAAGTATTTGCAACACCACCGGTGTGCAAATTTTCCGGCAGCGACCGCAGCTTTGCGACCAATTATCAAGATCTGTGGTGGAATCCGCTCGAGTCCGGCTGGGGCATTGGCCTCGCCCATCAAAGCAACATCGTGTTTGCGACGCTCTACACCTACGAAGCGGGTGGCGGCACGCTGAATAAAGGCATGTGGTTGACGGCGACCCTGTCACGCGCCACCGGCACACGGACTTTCCAGGGCGACCTGTTGCGGGTGACCGGCTCTGCGTTCAATGCGAGTCCGTTCATTCCGTTGAATGCGGCAACCAATACGCGCCGAGTCGGCAATATGCGGATTGAATTTTCCCATGGCAATGCCGCAGAACTTACCTATGACGTCGATGGCCAGCAAGTGGTCAAGACCATCGAGAGGCAGGTGTTTGATACCTTCCGTCCGGAGTGCGAGGCCCCGTGACGAATGCGGTGACGCTGCATTGACTGCGGTGATCGTAGTGCGCCGCGTATAATCCGCGCTTCCTCGTTTGCGCGTACCTCCGCGCCTATCTTGCATGAGCTCCAACGTCGCACCACCGCCCGTTCACACCGCATTGATCGAGTCGCTCGATCACGAAGGCCGCGGCGTTGCGCACGTCGACGGCAAAGCGGTGTTTGTCGAGCGCGCGTTGCCGCGCGAGCAAGTTGAATATCTGCCTTCGCGCAAGAAGAAAAATTTTGAGACCGCGAAGTTGACCAGGATTGTTCGCGCGTCATCCGATCGCGTTTTGGCAAAGTGCGCGTTTTACGAAATCTGCGGGGGCTGCGGACAGCAACATGCCGATCCCCGCCTGCAAGTAGCAGCCAAGCAACGAGTGCTGGAAGACAACCTCGCGCGCATCGGCAAGGTCACGCCCGAACGCGTGCTGCCGCCGATTTATGGCGCGCCGTGGGAGTATCGCCACCGTGCACGCATGTCGGTCAATTACGTCGCAAAAAAAGGCGGCGTGCTGGTGGGATTTCGCGAGAAAAAATCGAGCTATGTGGCCGACATGCATTCCTGCGAAGTATTGGCCGGCGGGATTGGCCGATTGATCGATCCGCTGCGCGCCATGCTGACGACACTCGATAAACGCGACCGCATACCGCAAATCGAGGTGGCGGTGGGGGAGAGGGTCACGGCGCTGGTGTTGCGCCTCCTGGAGCCGCTAACGCCTGCCGATGAGGCCACTTTGCGCGCCTTTGCCGATGCGTATGCCGCCTCGCATCGATTGCAGTGGTGGGTGCAGGTGAAAGGGCCGGAAACGGCGGTGCCGTGGTACCCGCTCGACGCGCCCGATCTCACGTACTTGCTGCCCGAGTTCGATCTCGACATTAACTTCCGACCGACCGAATTTACCCAAGTGAATCACCGCGTCAATCGATTGATGGTGCAACGCGCTATCGATCTGCTCGATCCGCAACCGGGCGAAGTCATCGCGGATTTATTTTGCGGGCTCGGCAATTTCAGCCTGCCGATCGCGCGGCGCGGCGCGGACGTGATCGGTGTGGAGGGCAGCGAGGCGTTGACGATGCGGGCGATGGAAAATGCGCAGCGCAACGGGCTCGAATCGCGCACCCGTTTTTTCGCCGCTGATTTGTACACCGATCAGGAAGCGGCGATGAAGAAAATTCCGGCGGTCACGAAAATGCTGATCGATCCGCCACGCGATGGTGCGATCGAAGTTTGCAAATTGCTCGGCGCGGATTTGCGCCCTGAGTTGACGCGTATTGTTTACGTTTCATGCAGCCCGGGCACGCTGGCGCGCGATGCCGAGGTGCTGGTGCACACCAAAGGCTTTACGCTAAAAGCGGCGGGTGTCGTGAATATGTTCCCGCATACGGCGCATGTTGAATCGATTGCACTGTTCGAGAGGGAAAATTGACAAAACCCTATATTGGGCGGGTGTTTCAAGATGAAAAGCCTTGAAAACTCGCTACAGTGCTTGAGTTTATATAAATGAAAAAGCGGCCGTCTGGCCGCTTTTTCGATAGCGATGAATGCGTGTTCAGTCGTTGCCGCCGGTAATCCCCAGCAGTGCGAGCAGATTGCTGAAGATGTTGTAAACATCCAGATAGATCGCCAGCGTCGCGCTGACGTAATTGGTTTCGCCGCCGGTGATGATGCGGTTCACATCGTACAAAAGCAGGGCGGAAAAGATGCCGATGGCCAGCACCATGATCGTCAATGTCAGGGCGGGAATTTGCAGGAAGATATTCGCGACCGCTGCGAGGATGAGCAATAGCACACCGACCATCAGGAATTTGCCCATGTTGGACAAATCGCGTTTGATGGTGCCCGCGAGTGAGGCCATCGCGAAGAAAATGATCGAGGTGCCGCCGAAGGCGGTGGCGATCAAGGTGCCGCCGTTGCTCATGTTCAGCACCACGCCCAGCAGGCGCGAGAGCATCAGGCCCATGAAAAACGTGAAGCCGAGCAGGATCGCAACACCCCAGGCGCTGTTCTTGGTTTTCTCAATCGCATAGAAAAAGCCGAACGCAATGCCCAGGAAAAGCATGAAACCGATGAACGGGCTGCCCGCGAAAAACGAGAATTTCATCTGCACGCCGAGGATCGCACCGAAGACGGTGGGCACCAGCGAGAGCGCCAGCAGCATGTACGTATTACGCAGGACACGGTTTTGCGCCGGTGCGAGCGTTGTCGATGCGCCGGCAGGATTGAGAGTTTGAATGTCGGACATGGTATTGCCTCCAATAAAACGTTGAATACGCGGGTAAGACTATACATTAAAGGGAAAAGTTGCATCCGTTGTTCATCGCACAATGTCGGCGTTTCGTCGCAGGCCGGGATATTGCAAAGGCGATGATAAAATGCCCGCTTCCTGGAGGTGTGGCCGAGCGGTTTAAGGCACTGGTCTTGAAAACCAGCGACGGCGCAAGTCGTCCGTGAGTTCGAATCTCACCGCCTCCGCCAGATTCACCGGAGGAGGCGAGCAAGCCAACAGTTTGGCTTGCGGGTGAGATTCGAAAGGCGTCGGCGATGCTCCGCAGGAGCTGCCGCGTCGGGATCGCGGAACGTGATCGAATCTCACGGCCTCCGCCAGATTAGCGGGTACAACATGCGCGTTTTCGCTTTCCTGGCGGTCATTTTTTTCTCGATTGCCCATCGTGGCGTGGGCGCGCAGGTCGTGCTCGACACCGACGACTACAAAGTCCGCGCAACCAAAGTCGTCGAGGGCCTTTATCATCCTTGGGGGCTCGCATTTCTTCCGGACGGTCGGATGCTGGTTACCGAGCGGCGCGGCCAGATGCGCATCGTCGAAAACGGAAAATTGTTGTCCGCCGCCATCGAAGGCATTCCAAAGGTCACCGAATACGGGCAGGGCGGTCTGCTCGATGTTGCGTTGCATCCGAAGTATGCGGAGAACGGTTGGATTTATTGGTCATACAACGCGGTGGATGAAGCAGGTTTGCATGGCACTGAATTGGCGCGCGGAAAATTGGCCGGTAGCAACGCCGCGCCACGCATGGCTGACGTGAAAGTGTTGTTCAAAATGCGGCCCAAGTATCGGGAAGCCCACCACTTTGGCTCGCGAATTGTGTTCGACAAACAAGGGTTCATTTACCTGACGTTGGGCGATCGCGGCGATAGCCCATCGAAGGGCGCTGCGCACCGTGCGCAGATGCTCGATACGCACGCGGGCAAAAGCATTCGCCTGCATGATGATGGCCGCGTGCCGGCCAACAACCCGTTTGTGAAAACATCGGGTGCGCTCCCGGAGATTTTTACGCTTGGCAATCGAAACATGCAAGGCGGCGCGCTGCATCCCGAAACGGGCCGTGTCTGGACCCATGAGCATGGCCCGCAAGGCGGCGACGAAATCAATATCTTGGCGGCGGGTGCCAACTATGGATGGCCGGTCATTACCTATGGTGCCAATTATGGCAGCGGCACCAAGATCGGCGAAGGCACCGCGAAGGTGGGAATGATGCCGCCACTGCACTACTGGGTACCCTCGATTGCGCCGTCGGGAATGATGTTTTACTCCGGCAAAAATTTCCCGAAATGGAAGGGTAATTTGTTCGTCGGGGCATTGGTAAAACAATTGCTCATGCGGGTCACGCTCGATGGCGAGAAAGTGGTCGCGCAGGAAAGATTGTTCGAGGGCAAGCTGGGCCGCATACGCGATGTGCGCGAAGGCCCTGATGGAAATATTTATCTGCTCACCGATGCACCGATGGGCGAACTGATTCGTTTGGAGCCCGCGAAGTGAGCGGCACCGATACGCGCCGTGACGAGGGCGCGGGCACCGTGCGTCCGCAACGGGTTTGGGATTGGCCCATTCGCGTGTTCCATTGGTTGTTGGTGTTGTCGGTAATCGTTTTGTTTGTCACCGGCAAAATCGGCGGCAACTGGCTGGAGTGGCACCGTCGCGCCGGTTTTCTGGTGTTGGGCCTCGTCATGTTTCGCGTGATTTGGGGATTTGTCGGGGGATATAACGCCCGATTCGCCAACTTTGTGCGCGGGCCAAAGAACATCGTGGCGTATCTTCGCGGTGCGCAGAGCGAAGGCGCGGGCCACAATCCGCTCGGCGCATTAAGCGTGCTCGCGATGTTGGTCGTGATCGGATTTCAGGCGGGTTCGGGTCTATTCGCCAACGACGACGTCATGCTCGAAGGGCCCTATGCGGCCATGGTTGGCAAAGACTTGAGCGATTGGCTCACGAAGCTGCACAAAATCAATTCGTTTGTCATTCTCGGCTTGGTGGCATTGCATGTTGCGGCCATCGCGTATTACTTTTTTCGCAAGCACAACAATCTGGTCTGGCCAATGGTGATCGGCAACAAAGTGACATCCGACGAGTTGCCGCAACACCCGCGCCCTGCTTGGTTAGCACCGTGCATAATTGTATTGGTCGCGGCGGCCGTGTACGTGCTGGTCTATCGATTGCCGCATTGAATTTCGCATCCGTCTCGACGCTCAAAAAAACGCCGCACGATCAAAAATCGTGCGGCGTTTTTTCTTGCGAGTAGGCGCGAATTTATTTGTTCTTGTAGTCGTCGTGACATGCCTTGCACGATCCGCCGGTCGCGCCGAATTGTTTCTTGATATCGTCGAACGAGCCGGTCTTGGCGATGGCTGCGAGCTTGGCGGTTTCTTCGTTCATCTTGTTCATCTTGGCTTTGAAGTCGTCCATCTTCGTCCAGATTTCCGGCTTGGCTTTGGTGTCGGCACCTTTGTCGGTACCCGGCCCGTAACCCTCGATCGGCAATTTCGACGCGAAATCGACAATCGACGCATGGCGCGCGAAGGCTTCTTTGTCATAGGGCTTTTCACCTTTGACCATCGCCGCCATCGGGCTGAAATTCCAACCCATTACACGGTACGCGCCCTGGCGGTACTTGATGGCATCCTCGGGTTTCGCCTGAGCCGCAGCATTGCCGACAAAAAGTGCTGCAATTGCGACGGAAGCTATTCGTACTGACTGGCGCATATCAATCTCCATATTTATTAATCAAGTTGATTCGAGTAAAACAAAAAACGAAGTGGAATAAATCATCAAGCCTGCGTTGCCAACAACCATATTCCATGACTCAATCGTCTCAAACTTCGGCAACGGCGTCGGCCCAGCAATTGGGTGTTTCATAAAGCCGAACCCGGGTCAATTTCAGTACATGTCCGAAACGATCGCGGTAGGCGTCCTTCAATATACGGAACGCGACCTCAACCAGATTCTCGGCCGTGGGAACGACCTCGAGGATCGCCGTTTTGTGTCCGGGAATGGCGGCGAGGAAATCCACCATGACGGTATCGCCGCGGTGAACCAGAAACGCGTGATCCCACAAATCGATCAGTTTTTCGTGGGCGATGCGCTTGATGTCGCCGAAATCCATCACCATGCCGTCATCGCTCGCGCCGTCTTCATGAATCACGTTTGAACTCAGCGTAATTTCTATCGCGTAGCGGTGGCCGTGGAGGTTACGGCACTGTGATTTATGGTTGGGAAGTCGATGTCCCGCGTCGAATTCTAGGCGTCGGGTGATGGCAATGGTAGCGGGCATCCGGCATTTTAGCGTCAGACCGGGGGTGGTGCTCTTTCATGGGCGGTCGCCAGGTGAGTGATCCTAGTCAATTCTGCTGAAACACCGTTGTTTCTGCTCGTTTTTTCTCGTCCAAGCCGCTAAAATGCTTCTTTTTGCACTGCACCATTTTTCGTCTTTGGTTGCTTGATCAGAAGAGATGTCATGGCACTGATTGTCCAAAAGTACGGCGGTACCTCGATGGGTTCACCCGAACGCATCCGCGAGGTCGCAAAACGCATCGCGCATTACCATCAACAAGGCCACCAGCTCATCGTTGTGCCATCGGCGATGTCGGGTGAAACCAATCGATTGATTGGTCTCGCCAAAGAATTGCATCCCGACCCGGATGGCCGGGAACTCGATGTCATCGCCTCGACCGGCGAGCAGGTCTCCGTCGGGTTGTTGGCGCTCGCCCTGCAAAATCTTGGCGTGAAAGCGCGCAGCTACACCGGTTGGCAAGTAAAGATCCTGACCGACAGCGCACATACCAAGGCGCGCATTCTGTCCATCGATGATGGCAATGTGCGGCGCGATCTGGATGCCGGCTATGTTGCCGTCGTCGCGGGATTTCAAGGCATCGACGAAAAGGGCAGCATCACCACACTGGGCCGTGGCGGCTCGGACACCACCGGTGTGGCGCTCGCGGCGGCATTGAAGGCGGATGAGTGCCAGATATTCACTGATGTTGATGGCGTGTACACGACCGATCCGCGCGTCGTGCCAGAGGCGCGCAAGCTCGAAAAAATCACGTTCGAGGAAATGTTCGAGTTGGCGAGCCTCGGCTCGAAAGTATTGCAAATCCGCTCGGTCGAGTTCGCCGGCAAATACAAAGTAAAGCTCAGGGTGCTGTCGTCGTTCACACCGTTCGATTCGACCGATACCGGCACATTGATCACGTATGAAGAAGAGGACAACATGGAACAGCCCATCATTTCCGGCATTGCGTTCACGCGTGACGAAGCCAAATTGACGGTGACCGGCGTGCCGGATCGGCCCGGCATTGCGTATGCGATCCTTGGCCCGATCGCCGAGGCGAATATCGATGTCGATGTCATTATTCAAAACACATCCGTTGACGGCATCACCGATTTCTCTTTCACCGTGCATCGCAATGATTTCACCAGAGCACTTGCGATCCTTAACGACAAAGTGAAACCCGCCGTCAATGCCAAAGATGTGAGAGGCGACAACAAGAGTGCGAAGGTGTCGATTGTCGGCATCGGCATGCGTTCGCATGCGGGTATCGCGGCCAAGATGTTCGAGTGCCTGGCGAAAGAGAACGTCAATATCCAAATGATTTCCACGTCCGAAATCAAGACCTCGGTCGTGGTCGATGAAAAATACATGGAGCTTGCCGTGCGCGCATTGCATCAGGCGTTTGAACTGGATAAACTGCCCGCCTAGAGCGCATCGTTTCACACGATTTTTCAACCAAGGCCGCCCGTGCCGCGCACGGCGGCCTTGTTGTTTTCAGGAGTCGGACATGTTTGGTTACAGAGCGGCATGCATTGCCGCATTCACTATCGGAGCTTCCATGACCATTGGTGTTTCATCGGCGCTCGCCCAGGAAGACCCGTACCTTTGGCTCGAAGACGTGATGGGCGAGAAGGCGATCGCTTGGGTAAAAGAGCAAAACGCGAAATCGCAAAAATTGTTGGAAGCGTCGCCCCAATTCGCCGCCATCCGCGACAAGACACTTGAGGTGCTCAACTCGCGCGCGCGCATTCCCGCTATTGTCAAACGCGGCGAGTGGTTCTACAACTTCTGGCAGGACGAAAAAAGCGTGCGCGGGATTTGGCGCCGCACCACGATGGCCGAATACCGCAAGGCCGAGCCGAAGTGGGAGACCGTGCTCGACCTGGATCAATTGGCCCGCGACGACAAAGAAAACTGGATCTGGAAGGGTTCCACGTGTCTGTACCCGACCTACGATCGTTGCCTGCTACACCTTTCACGCGGTGGAGCGGACGCGACCGTGACGCGTGAATTCGACATGCTGAGCAAGACGTTCGTCGCCGGTGGATTCGAGTTGAAAGAGGCGAAAGGCAGCGCGGCGTGGATCGATCGAAACACGCTTTTTGTCCAGACCAACTTCGGCACCGGAACGCTTACCAAGTCCGGCTATCCGCGCATCGTCAAGGAGTGGAAGCGCGGCACGCCGCTTGAAAGTGCCGTGGCGGTATTTGAAGGCACCGAGAATGACATCAGCGTTAGTGGATTCAAGAGCGAGCAAAAGGGCTATGCCGCCAAACAGTTTGTGCGTCGCGGCGTGACGTTTTTTACGACTGAAATGATTTTGCGTGATAACGGAAAACTCACCAAGCTCGATGTACCCGCCGACGCGCAAGTAAGTTATGCGCGCGATAGCGTGTGGTTGCGGCTCAAGTCGGCTTGGTCAGTCGGCGGAAAGACCTATGCGCAGGGCTCGCTGATCAACATGAATTTTGAACGTTTCTTGAAGGGTGATCGCAACTTCGACGTATTGTTCGAACCCACGGATAGAAAGTCGTTAGCGGAATGGACGTTGACCAAGAACCATCTCATTCTCAATGAACTGGATAACGTCAAAAGCAGTATTTGGGAATTCGGCTTGGCGAACGGGAAATGGCAGCGCCAAACCAACGTAAAGGTGACGGGGAAGATGAGTGTGTCCGCAATCGATGCGGATGAATCGGACGACTATTTCATCAACGGCACCGGCTACCTGACGCCCTCAACACTGTGGCTGCGGACGGCGGGCAAAGCGGGCGATGCCGCGCCGCAGGAGTCATTGAAATCGCTGCCCGCTTTTTTCGACGCATCGCCCTACAAGGTCGAGCAATTTGAAGTTGCTTCAAAAGACGGTGAGAAAATTCCCTACTCCGTCGTCATGCGCAAAGACGCCAAATGGGATGGGAAGAACCCGACGCTGTTGTACGGATATGGCGGATTTGAAATCTCGCAAACACCCGCCTATTCCGCGACAGTCGGCAATGCTTGGCTGAACAATGGCGGCGTTTACGTCGTGGCCAACATCCGCGGCGGCGGCGAATTTGGCCCGCGTTGGCATCAGGCGGGGCTCAAAGCCAATCGGCAAAAGGTGTTCGATGATTTCATCGCGGTCGCCGAAGATTTGATCGCGCGAAAAATTACCGCGCCGCGCCATCTCGCCATTTACGGCGGCAGCAATGGCGGATTGCTGGTGGGTGCTGTCGCCGTACAGCGCCCCGAGCTCTTCCGCGCGGTGCTGTGCGCGGTGCCATTGCTGGATATGAAGCGCTATGACAAATTGCTTGCGGGTGCTTCATGGGTGGCCGAGTACGGCAATCCGGACGACCCGAAAGAGTGGGAGTACCTGTCCAAATATTCGCCGTACCAGAATGTGAAGGCAGGCGTGAAATATCCCAAGTTCTTTTTTGTCACCTCGACCCGCGACGACCGCGTCCATCCCGCCCACGCGCGCAAAATGATGGCACGCATGTTGGAGCAGGGGCATGATGCGATTTATTATGAAAATATCGAAGGCGGCCACGGTGTGTCGGCCAACAATCAGCAGTTGGCGTATCGGACGGCGCTGCAATATTCGTTCTTGTTGAGCGAATTGAAATAGCGCAAGTGCAGAGGTTTCAATCGCTTTTGACGCTGTGCAGGTGAAAACGGTACAATCCGCCCTTCGTTTGTTGCAATAACCGGAGACCTGGCCGAGTGGTCGAAGGCACTCCCCTGCTAAGGGAGCATGCGGTCAAAAACTGCATCGAGGGTTCGAATCCCTCGGTCTCCGCCAAAAATCCGCAATCGGTTTCGCGCGGATTTGTGTATGGAATCAGCGTGATAGTCGCTTGCGATCGTGGCAAGCCCGAAGCTGATGCGTTATAATGCTTTTGTTGCGCCCGTAGCTCAGTTGGATAGAGTACTTGGCTACGAACCAAGGGGTCGTGGGTTCGAATCCTGCCGGGCGCGCCATAAAATCAAGGGCTTACAGAAATGTAAGCCCTTTCTTTTTGTCCGGGCTAACACCGGGCTAACACTGGTGGGCGAGAAAAAGCCCACAAAAGACGTGGGGCAATAGACATCAGGGATTGGGCACGTGCGGGTGGCGCGCGGGATTGTTGTCGCGCAGCGCGCGGCCAGCGCGGCAACAACTCCACCGCCGCGACCGGCTCCGTCGCCGCAGCCATCCGGTTTATCGTCAAGGATGTGCTGACCGGTGGGACTTCTCGTAAATTTACGAGAAGCTCGCTTCCTGACATTCGCGGCAATCTCGAATCAGCGAAGGGATTAGGCGAACCCATCATCACCGAATTCCTCGAAGGCGTTCCCGGCTGTAGTGAGAATACCGTCAAGCAACAGCTCGCCAGCGCGGCACTTCGCCGACGATGCGGGCATAGTCACCGGACGCTTTCAGGCTGGCGAGCTGCTGTGCCACAGTACCCTTGTCGCAACCGGGCACGCCGTCAAGGAAGGCGGTAATCATTGGCTCGCCGAGTCCCTTGGCCGATTCAAGATTTCCGCGAACTTTGTCGAGGTCGTTTCTCCCAAATTTAGGAGAAAGCCCGCCGCTAATTGTGACGATGTAACAGTTAGAACGCAGACCGGTGGCGGCAACAGCAACACCTACCTCGCCGCCCGCATCAAGCGGGACCATCCCGACATCGTGAAGCGGATCGAGGCCGGCGAATTCAAGTCGACAGGTGCCGATCGACACGCGGCCTTGACCTGTTCGAATAAATCGGAACGGTCGCGGAGTAGGCGGCGCATGGCGTAGTTGACGGTGTCCGTACTTTCCTTAATGTTCGTATTACGAACATTCGCGCCCTCAATGGGCTTGCCCGGTCCATCGCGAAGCGCGCCCGCTGCCACCGCCTCCCGCACCTGAAAATCCCGCGCTATTTCCCGGAAAGCACGCGGCACGAAACGTGCCAGAAAACGGGCAAAAGTTGGCATGAAAATTGAAGAAAATCGACGACTCTAAGGGGTTGTTTATTGGTGTGTTTTTTTACCCACTTGGTCAAGGTATGTGTGAGGGAAATCGAGCATCGAGGCGTACGCGCGCTTGTGGAGTCACTGCGAGCATTTGATTATTTTGGGCAAATTGCGTGCAGATTTCTGCACCTGAAACAGACAAAGTCTGCACTGGACAAAACGGGCGGTCGGCGGGAACATATTCCCATGGACGACGACGCGCTAAATCAATTTGAGAAGTCACTTGCCGAGTTAACTGAGGAGTTCGCGCAGTTATTTGAAACGCTTACTCAAGTAATTGGGGACCGGTTGGGGAGAGATCCGGCTGACTTTTTCAAGTTATCGACAAAACCGAACGTCTGGGGCGTGGTGGACATCGAGTTCTTGGAATTTATTCGCGACGGCGACCACACAGAAGAAGAACGAAAGCTCATCAGTGAATTGCGTGAGATTCAAAAACGCCTCATGGCGCTATCCGATGCCGAAACATTGCGGCGCCGAAGCCACTGACCAGCCGCGCCGACACAGATTCCCAACTGCACGCGCAAAAGATTTTCTCTCCTGACGGTCCCGTCGCGATCAGCGTGATTCCGACCGACTCCCGCGCCCCTTCATGTCAAATACGAAACTTGTTTCGCATTTGCCGATCTCGTGGGCCACGCTCTACGAACTCGCGAAGGTGGAGCCTCTACACCTCGATTTAAGACTTAATTTTCCGGTGGCCTTGATGCTGGTGTGGCCGGATTCCGGTACTCGCGTGCACTATGCGCAGCGCATCGCGGCGCGGCATTGCCGGTAGTCAGTCAGGCAACTGATCCGCCAGTCTTTCAGGATGGAATGCGCCAGGCTTCAATCGCTGGAATTCAACCGCGCCGAGCAGGTTATGCCGCTGTAGGTAGGCCGCTTGCGATTCGACAAGCGACGTGTCGTCGACGTGCCGCCTGGGTTCCGGCGCATCGAATCGCCACCACATTTTCGGTCGACTACCTGGATGCCAAACGACCCACCTCGCCAAAATTTCGCCGCGACATTCGCGCCAGCCCAAACGAATTTGATCGTAGGTGAAAAGCTCAGCGTCGCTCGGCCAAATTTCGTCGCGCAAAAATGCCCGCAATGCCGCGCTGGTCTCAGTTCGCTTTTTGCGAAAATTCTGCACGGCGTCAACTCATCAAGCTGGAGGGCGCTTTCCTGCGCGCCGTCTTTGCGGGCGCTGGGCCTGCGGGTGCAGAGAGTGGCAGAAGATTCTCGCGTCGCACAAGTAGCTCAGTCGCTTGCTCAATTTCGTGCACCCATCCGGCCACGCAGACGTACTGATCGGGGGCCTGCTCGCGGACGGTTTCGACTACGCGGCCATCAAGTGCCGCATGTTCACTGAGGTGAATCAGAAAGCACGGCGTGGCGGGCGGGATCTGATTCATCGTGCGTCCCTGCCGGCCTTCACCGCCAAAACCCAAGCGTCGGAGCTTCCTGGCGCGTCTGTTGTCGCTCGATTGCAATGAAAAACGCTGCCGCCACGCGTGCAAAAATTTCCAGGCACGTACTTTTCGCCATCGCGAAAAACACCGCAATATTTCAATCGCGGCTCGTTCTCAAGTGCGGCAATGCGCGACTCCAACGACGCGTTTTTCTTCGCGATCGTATTGCCTACGCCTTCGGCAATGATGCGTAAAGCCCCTCGCAGGAATCCAACGGTCACCGGCAGTGAGTTTTGTTCAGCTGGCATGTTTGGCCCCTTCAAAGTCTGTTGCTTGACGGTAGTCGTGCCCTCGGGCAGCTTGGGCGGATTCGCGTACCACACCTCGATGGCGGCGATGGTCTCCGGCGGGCGACCGTCGGCATGGGCGCGCTCGATGCAGGCGTCTTTGCCCGGGTCGATCAGGATGAAACTGGCCCCGGCGTCGACGTACTCGTTGATCTGCTCGGTGTTCGGATTCGTGTGCAGTGTCCAGGCTGGCCCATCGACACCATGCAGGATGCGGAAGATCGCGGAGAGCCTCGCCGACTGCGCGACTTGCTGAACCGCACCGGTGGCGCCATGCGGCACCTTCGAGCCGAGCGCCTGGGCGATCCGGTCATAGTCGACGACGACATCGCCATCGGCCGCGTTCGACCACGCGTAAGAGGACTTGCCGGCGACCGGCGGGCCGACGATGACGGTGATTTTCACAACCGGCTCCGGAGATCTCCGGGATCAGTACGTGACCTGCATGAACACAACCCCGCCCGCGTGCCCACGTTGCCAGTTGATGAAACGCGAAACACGGATGGCGCTTGCGTTCGTTTGCCAGAGCGAAGTCAGAGCGGTCGCGCCCGTCGCCGGATCGGTGACCATCTGCAAACTCGCCTGCTCGCTCGCGTCAATTTCCGCTTCGCCGTCGTCGGCAATCATCAAGTCGCCGGCATCGACCAGGATGATGAAATTCTCGGTTGGCGCTCCTGCTGGGGCCGGCATGAACGCGGTGGCGAAGACGGGCGCGCCGATCAGCGTCCCGCCCAACATCGTGATGCCGGGGAATTGCGACGCGCCTGCGGCGTTGGTGGTGCCGGCGAGTGCCATCGCGGTACGCACGCCCATGATCCAGACCGGAAAGCTAAACGACGCCAATGCGGCGGCCATGGCCGCGAGGTCAGCCGCTTTCTGCGCAGCCGTCGCGCCAGTGCTCAAAACCTCCGTTCCGCCAAAAGCAATCGACGCCGGGGAAACGATCAGGCCAGCACCATCAACAACCTCGGCAGTTTCGGGATTGAGAAACGCGCCGTCCATGAATTGACCGAGCGCGGCCTTGATGCAGGAAATGATCGAGGCTTCGGATGCCGGCGACATCGCCGTGATCAACTCTTTCGTCAACACCACAATCGAGGAAATTTTCGATTGCTCCAGCGTGACCGTGTCGAGACTCAGATTCGAAACCGGAACGGGTTGACCCTGGCCCGCCCACGAAGCACTCGCACCCGTGACTTCGCGCGGCACCTTCAATCGAAATGGAACGCGGCGAGCGTATTGCGCAATCCGGCCTTCAATCGTTGCCGTGCGCGCCAGTTCGACGATTTCTGAATTCAACCCATAGGGCGCAAGGGTCGGGGCGTCGCCCGTCGAAATCGCCGTGATCGCGGCACGTAGCGTCATCGCAATCGCGGGTGTGTTGCGGAATTTGTCTTCTGCAACGGGAATGGCGCTGGCGTGTGATCCCTTCGCCAAGGCGAGCAGTCCGACATATCGGGCAAGGTTCGTGTACTTCGGCAGGGCGGAAACGACTGCGTTCATGGTGCACTCCGGTTGTTGATGCCCGGACTATGCGTGCAGTCGATCAGTCCTCCAAGGGGAGTGCGTTGCCAACACATCGCCACAACTTACCGTTTGCGTCTTGCCCTGCTCCTTCAATCTGTATGCCGTCAAAGGTGTGACCAGCGGCCAAAGCGAGTAGTTTGCCCAGCGCCTGTGCGTCCCGGCCGGCCAGGGCGATGCGCGCGTTCGCGCCCTCGGCTGTGTCTTGCTCTGCGAGGTCAACGAACTGCCAGCACGCGAAGCGATCCTCACCATATTGCCCGCCCAATACCGGCACGACGGCGCGCAGGGCTTCGGCTTGATCGTGGCGCAGGGGCTTTGGCGACTTGGGCGCGCCCTCGATGGCCAGCCGGATTGCCCGCACATCTTCACGGAGTTCGAGCAGCAGGGCGAGGGCGGCGTCGGTCATTTGCGAGCGCTGGAAGAATTGATATTAGCGTTAATAATCAACACGTTACGTGGGGGGAAGGGTCGCAGCCATTTTCGAGCCCCACAAAGGACCGGCAGGGGAGAGTTGAATTCATAGGCCCATTATTCAGGCAGGGGGTATTCAAGCAGGGTGTCAGCCGCCCACCGAGGCGCTCGGCGAGGTTGGGCGGGGGTAGGACAAGGGTTGAAATCACAGGGGGCGAGGGGCGTTATATCTCGTCGACTACAACGCCAAGTTCGGCCAGAAACCACTCGGCTGCCATGCGTCTGTGGCAAAAATTTTTCTCGCTCCATGGTCCGCGTTCCCAACAAAGCAAAACCGGTTCGGCACCGCCGGTCAACGCGTGCAAATCCTCGAACACCCGGCCAGCGTCGAGCTGGGCGAGCTGGTCGAAATAAAGCGCGCGGTACCGCTCAAGCGGGACATCGGAAAACCATGGGCCAGGTGCAAGCTGCTTGAATGTCCTGTAACCCGCTGGGGCGCTGCGCGGTGCTGATCGAGCGATCGAAATTCTGCCCGATCCGGTGAACGAAAAAAAGCTGCTCGTCTTCATTTTTCAAATCCCTATCGACTGTGAAAGTACGGAGAAAATGGCGCTCCACTAGTTAGAAAACCGGGGCTCCGGATGATTCCTTGATTTCCGCTCACTCGACAAAAAAAAGGCGACATCAAAGCCTCGCGATCATGGGCGCTTGTGGAATGGGTTCGGTGCTGCGCGTTGTCGCCGTGGCGGGGCTTTGCGCGTGCTGTGCTGGCGGAATTGCATCAAGGGACATGTGCCAGCCCGGGTACCGCTTCGCAATCGCCGCCGCGAGCTTCACCGGATCGGCTGGTGCCGACCAGGTGGCATCCCGGAACCCAGCTTGAACTGCGGCAGCGTTGGCCGACAACTTCCCGGCTTTGACCTGTTCGAATAAATCGGAACGGTCGCGGAGCAGGCGGCGCATGTTGCGTGTCACTCCGCCGTCGTCGATCAAGTGTGTATTACTCACTTGATTCCTCGCCTCTTGGCTCTTGCGGTCGCCACCATGTTTCGGTTGCGCACCCGCTGCGACCGCCTCCCGCACCTGAAAATCACGGGCCGCCTGGTCACGCTTCGGTGCGCCGGCATTGATCAGCAGCTCGACGCACTCGCGGCCGACTTTTAGGTTTCTCTCGACCAGCGCAAAGGCGGTTTCCCAATCGGGAAAATGCAGACCCGGCCACGGCTCGCCAAGCACCCAGGCGGCCACCGTCGGATTGATGAACACCTTGCCATCCTTCGGGCGAACAAGTTTGCGCCAACCGTTGTCGCGGAGCATGTCGCGCATCATCATTGGCAGAATCGTCAATCGGTGCATGGTGTCGGTCGACGCCTGCAACATCCGGCCGTGCACGATGCCGTGCTCGATCTCAGGTTGGGCGTTGATAACGTCAAGCGGCTCGCGCGGCATCACACACCTCCTGTTCGCTGGTCATGGTTCGCCCGCCGCGCCCCCGGCCTTGGCGACTTCAACAGGACCAGCCTCAAGGAATTGACGGGCGGCTTCGTCGTTGCGTCGCTCAAGCGCGTCCTGCTTGCTCTCGCGCCTGCTCACGCCCGGCAATGCGCTGGATTCATGCCCTGTGCGGGCCTCTGCGAATTGGCGGGCAACGTCGTCGCAATGTCGCTCAAGCGCGTCTTGTTTGTTCCCTCCGGCGTGCGCTCTCGTTTCGGGAAAAACGCCCTTCCAATCGGACGCAATCGAGTTTTCAAGAATCGCGTTTGGGTCCTGGCCTTCGTCCTTGAACGCCTGGAGTTTCTTGAGAATGAGCGCCTGGGCTTTGGCGGTAAATTTTGCGCCGCGATGTTTTTTGAAGTCTTGCCACAAATCGGGGCGAATCCAGCCGGGGGCGGTAGCCCCCGCAATCAGAGGATCAGGAATCAGAGAATCAGCAATCAGAGAATCAGGAATCAGAGAATCAGGGGGTTGCGACCCCCTCTTGATGGCAGGTTTTTCCAGGAGTTGTGCGGAATGCTCTTGGAATTTACTTCCTTCATCGCTGGTAGATTCTTGGAATGGTGGCGGGATGATGCTGGCTTTTTCCGAATAATGCGGTGTCTGGTGTTTCAGAAACTTGACGACTTTCAGGTAGCGAACACCGGCGACTTCGTACCTCAGAATGAATTTGTGACGATCCAGTTCTTCGAGCAATGGCTCAACATCCTGGCTGTCAAACGGGAGAAGTTCACCCTTGATGCGCTTCGGGCGATCCTCAAGCCGGCCTTCTCGGTCAGCCAACATCCACAGGCCGGGAAATATCAGGCGTGCCCACACTGAGCACTCGGCTAGGTCCTCGTTTTTGTACAGGCCAGGCTTGATGTTTCTAGCGCGTGCCATTTTCACCTCCTGAAACGCGCCGCTTCCGGCGACTTCGCAGCGGTTCATCGATTTGATCGTCGTCTGGGTCCGGCGCGACGGGCGCGGGCGCGACGGGCACGGGAAAGAAAAAGCGGCGGTTGCACCGGATTGCTTCCAATTTCATATTGCGGTTCGCGTTCGTGAAGCTCGCGAGCAACATCCCGGACACTTCGACAGGCAAAGCGCCGGCCGCCGCGAGCTTGGCGATGTCGAGCACCGCTTGCCGGTGAAGCTCATGCCAGCCGCGAAAGTCGAGCGTGCTCATAGCAGCGTTTTTTTTTCAAGCGCATACTGCGGATTCATGGTGTTTGTTTGACTGGCCGGTTCCGGGTGCTCGCCCGTTCCGGCCTTTTGTTTTGGCGGATCGTCAGGTCGCCACAGTGCTGCCGTCTCTTTCAGCGAGCGGGCGATTTCGGCCTGGGTCGGCCGGCGGCGGAAATGAGGTTCGCGGCGACGTTTCGCAACGTTGGCGGCCATGGCGGACTCAGCGGGAAACGGTATTGGACGCGATGAACCGCTCAACTTCGCTGCGCCGGTATCGAATGTTTCTCCCAACTTTCACATAGGCTAGATCGTATCGTTTGTGATGCCGCCAAAGTTCAAGTGTCGTCGGTTCGAGGTCGAGGATTTCGGCGACTTGCTGCGTGTTTAAAAGTGGGTCACCTGTGTCGATTGCTTTCATCTTGCGCACTCCAGTAAATTCCGCATGGCTGCGGTATAGAGCATCAAGATAAGCCCATCGGCTCGCGGCAATCAACGTAAATCGAGTGCAGAAAATAGGCGAAAGAATGGCCTGCACGTAGTGCAGATTCTCCCTATGAAAAACGGCAAAACAGGCTAAACGAATTCTGCGTTTCACACAGAAAACGCGGAACGGCTATTTGAAGATTTCGGGCCAGTCGCGCCCGTCGCCATCATAGGGATCGTCAAGTTTTTTTAGCGCCTTAGACAGCGCATGGCGATACGTTACGGTGGAAAGACTCATATCTGTGACACTGCCCCGGCGTGCTTGCTCGTACACGTCGGCCAACTCGCGGACGGCTTCGCTTTTTTCGGAAAGCAATGCAGGCGGGAAGCCACACAAACGCATGAGGATCAACACGCCACGCGCGGCATTCGGTAGCGCGGTCTTTTTTCGCTTAACTGCTTTGGCAGCGGCACGCGCCGATTCAGCCACCTCTTCGATACGCGAAATCAATTCTTGGTAGGTCTCAACGGGCTCATCGTCGTCTTGGTCGCCTGCGCGCTTGAGTTGCTCAACATACTTTTCAGAGGCACGGACCAGGGCGTTAAAGGCACGTCGTTCCCCGGTCGGGTTTATTTGCTTGTCATCCTCGATGTCGGCTCGCACGATGGCGATCAGCTTGATCTTTCCTGAATCGTAGCGTTTCCGATTTTCGGCCTCCGTCGGCTTTTTCATTTCGCCCTGCGAATCTGTTTGACTTTGCCGGTCTGCTTGACGCCAGCAGCTTGGAGCATTGCAGAGGTCGCTGTATCGAGCGATGCGCGCACGGGGTCGAGGTCCAACCTGCTATAGATCAGCGTGGTGCCAGCGGATTTATGACCAAGTGCCTTGCCGATGATGACCAGCGATGCGCCGGTGATCGCCTGCCAACTGCCCAACGAGCGCCTTAAATCGTGAATGCGAAGGTTGCCAACCTCAGCGCGTTTAAGCAGCGCCGGCCATCGCTTTTTGGGTGGCGTTAGGTGGCCGGTCTTTGACGGAGCCGGGAAAACATGGACGACCTGTACTTCCGCCCCATCAACGATTTTCGTCCGCTTCGGTGCCCGCTCTTGCAAAACCGCGACGGCCTCGGGTACCAGGGCGATCACCTGCGGTTCGTCATTCTTGCCGTCTGGAATACGCCATGTGGTGGCCTGCAAGTCCAGATCCGCCCAACGCATCGACAGTACGCTGGTGCGTCGTGCGCCGGTCAGCAGCGACAACAAAACAAAATGCTTGAAATCTTCCGACGTGTCCTCAGCCAGCGCGGTGAAGAATCGCGGCAGCTCACCGCCGCCGATGAAACGGTCTCGCTTGTTTTCTTTGAATGGCTTGATCCCGTCGGCTGGGTTGGCTCCACGGTAGCCAAACTCGATCGCTTTATTGAAAATGGCACTCAGCAGCTCGATCACACGATTCGCCATGGTCGGGTGCGATGTGCCGATATTGGCGTGCAAGGTGCGAACGGCGGGATTGTCGATGGAGTCAAGTTTGCGCTTTGACCAGTCCACGCCTGACGCATGTTTACGACGCTTGCGCCCGTGTTTCTTTGCCGGTGCATCCGGCATGGTGCCCAGGCATCGCTCCCACATCGCATGAATGTCGGCGGTGGTCTTTGCGCCCTGCGGTTTAAGGTGCAGGTCGCAATACTGCGTATAGGCTTCACCAAGTGTCTGCTGCTGGCGTTCGGCGCGCTTGGCGGCTGCCGGGTTGATGCCCTTGGCGAAGTCGCCGAGCGTGATCTGTGCGGCCTTGCGCGCGCCCTCTGGCGACTGATCGGGGTACGTGCCGAGCTTCACCCATGAAATAACCGCGCCGTCGCGCTTGACGACATAAAAACTGAGTGTGCCCGCGCTGGTGATTCGAACGGCGAGCTTCTGAACCTGCGTGTCGTAATACGTGTCCCGCTTGCCTTTTTCCGGCAAAGGGAGGGCGGAAAGTGTGGCTTTTGTGAAGTGGATTCGCTTGATCATTTAGACCCCTTGGTTCTGAGTGGGCTAACACCGGGCTAACACGGGCTAACAAATAACGTCAAATTCCATGTTAGCCCGTAAAGCTCAAGTAATCAACTGTCATAGGGGAAATAGTGGGCGGACAAGTTGCATTAAGTTTGAAAAGGGTATCCACCCTGTGGCTACGAACCAAGGGTTCGTGGGTTCGAATCCTGCCGGGCGCGCCAGTTTCAAACAAAACGCCACCTTTGGGTGGCGTTTTCATTTTGGCGTCCGGAACGAGCCAACGGTTTGGCTCGTGTCAGGATTCGAAAGGCGTCAGCGATGTTTTTCGCATTGCGAAAAACCGCTGCGCTGGGGTCGCGGGACGTGACCGAATCCTGCCGGGCGCGCCAACTTTCAAAAATGCCACTTCGTGTGGCATTTTTCATTTCTTGCCCGGAGAAAGCCAACAGTTTGGCTTTCGTCAGGATTCGAAAGGCGTCGGCGATGTTTTTCGCTTTGCGAAAAACCGCTGCGCCCGGGGTGGAGGTGGGGTTTCGCAATCCAAAGTGTTTTGGATTGCGCCACCGGAACCGAATCGCCTCCGTGCGATTCGCGGCGGAGGTGACCTCCGCCAGCAGGTCAACGTCGTAGGTCACGCGCGCGGGCGCGGCAGCGGGATCGGTAAACAACAATCCCGCCGCGCACCCACCCACCAGCACCAGCCGCTCACGCAGTGGGCCGAGTGCTTTCGTGATTAACTCCACTTTCGCGACATTAGGGTCACTCGCGATCACTTGAAGTAGTCCTCAAACAATCCCTTCGCTGCCTCGCGCTCGCGCGCCTGCCCGGCGCGAATTGCATCGAATAGCGAAAGCATCGCATAGAGCTTCTCGTCACGCATCGCCGCTTCCGGCACCGACGGATAAAGCGGCGCCAGGCTCATCCCGCGCACCGGCCCGTTCGGGTGCGGCCATACCGGCACGGGATCGGTTGAGCTGACGATAATCGTATTCAGCGGGGCCGTGGCATAACCCGTGGGCAAGCCACGCGAGAGCGCACCCCACACCGCCGGGAACGCGTACTTCGCGCCGTACAACACAAATTCTTTCAACTGTGATTTGAGCACCACCGGCCAACCCTCATGCGCGCTCACCAGCCGCGCCTCCGCCGCGCGCTTCAGCGAGGCATGAACGGCGGATGCCGCCAAACCCGTTGCGGCGGCGAGTTCAGCGTAGTTGCCGGGCGCATCGCCGCGACTCAGCAATGCGAGGAGCACGAAGAGGTCCTGGGGCTTGAGGGCGGATTGCTGGTTGATGACTTTGGCCATTGTTCTTTATTCTTGAATTAAGAATATCAGCTTTCAATGGTACTTTCTTATGGGCGGCATTGTCAATATTCTTAATTCGAGAATAGTGAATATAGAGTACAAAACCGACTTGTGTGCCGCCCATATGCTATTTGCATATAGCAAACGACCTTGCTTATTCCCTGCTAGATTGCCGTGAAACAAGCGCTGGTGGGGCTTCCGGGACGAAATCGGCTGGAACGGCAAGCTGGTAGCGGACTTTACTAAAATGCGTGCGTGGCCCCCATGGCACTACCTTAGGATTGTCACCCCGGATTTATTCCGGGCCCAAGTGATAAGCGGTTAAATTGGACCCCCGCCTTCGCGGGGGCGACAGTTTAATGATTTTCGCAATTTGTAGCACCTAGCACTTGACGTGAACTTAAGGTAGCGCCATGGGTGCCTGGCCCCTTAAATTCGAGGCCCCGGACCGGCGCAACCCTTGTGGTTGTTCGCCGCGATTCACGCTTTACTCAAATCGTGTTCAGCACGCGTTCAAGCTCGGCGATCGCCGCATTGCGTTGGGTTGCACTCATGCGCGCGAGATTGTGCAGCTTCCAGCGAATGGCTGGCAGGTCTGGCGCGTGATCCACGCCGAGCAGTTCCCAACGCGGCTGGCCACGCTTGAACGAGAGTAGAAACGCTTTAACCGAATCATCAATGTGTGCGTGCAAGGCGGCAACGAGCGCCAATCTGGCAGCCTCCAATTCCTCAAGCGAGACCTCAATCGCGCTCATGTTCTTGAATTGCTTTTCGTAGAGGTCCTTGAGCGGTTTAGGGCGCGGATGAATGACGCGCGCCATCGATTCGCCGTGGCTGATGAGATAAACCAGAAACGCACGAAACAACTTTGCTGAAACACCTTCTTTGTCCAGCAGCAGTTTGACGTCGAACAAATCGCGCGGATGTTGGCGGTCCAGCGCGGCGACAATCTTGCCTGCGTACAAATCTTCGAACGAAAGCGAGCGCACTTCCGCGAAACCAAACATCGCCTCCGCCGCAGGCACGATCCTGAGGGTAGTTTCCGGATAAACCGTGCCGCGCAATACCGGCGACACTTCGATTTTGATTGTGGCGCCGCGCTCGGAGACCAAGAGGCGAGAGGCATGCCCCTCTTCCAGTTTCGCCACACGAACAGAATATGGCCGCGATACACCTTGCAGCGCCGCTTGAACTCGGCCGAGCGCCGCCCCCGATTCTTTCAACGCGGTCACCCGGTCACTTAACGGGAGAAATGCCAGATCAATATCAACCGACAAGCGTGGCATGTCGCGTACGAACAGATTGATTGCCGTGCCACCCGTCAGCGCGAAGCACTCCTCAAGCGCGACAAACGGCAACACACCCACCAGCAGCGACACTTGGGAAAAATACGGGTTATCGCGCGTGATCATCAAGGTCGCTCGGGAGTGTGATCATGTATTTGGGATGCAACGTGCCCCCAGGCACCAACATTCGCTTGCCTTTGCCGAGCGTGAATTTTGAATGATCAAGATGCTTGAACCACGCGTGCCCATGCCGCTCGGCGAGCGCGAGAAACAGCCGTTTCACCTTGATGCTGGTACACGCTTTCAAGAGTTTCAAGAGAAGCGCGGGACGAAGATTGACCAGACCCCGCATCAGCACATCCGCCTCGTGCACCGATTCGCGGTTCGGCACGTCTTGCAATAGTTCAAGGATGGCCCGTTCGTCGGAGGAGTAACAGAGTGGGGTGTTCCACGCGCCCCATTTATCGTCGAAGAGCCCGGCAGCATCGAGCTTGTTGACGGCAAGCGCGCCGGTATTGTCATCACGCATGACACGTATTGCGCCGAACATTGCGTCACTCCGTACCTCAAAGCGTTCGGGCACACCGAGAGCGTTGACCCAAGCCGGCAGTGTGTCCGAACCGTAGAGCCGGATTGTTTCGTTGCCGCGCATCGGCAGATAGTGTGCGCGCCCCCGTTGGATGAGTGCCGAACGTCCACCGATGTGAAGTGAAAACTCGGAGAGCCGTTGAAGACTGGCCGCCACATGTTGCCATTGCAGCGGAGGACCCGGGCGACGGTACACGCCGCGTGCGGGAGAGATAAGCCAGCCACCCGCCGTGTATTTCTTCAGTAGTGCGCCCGAGTAGCCATGCTCAACGAGCCATGACGCAGGCACGACCTGCCCCTCCATCAGCAGGTCTTGAACTTTGTTCAGTTTTTCGTATCTTTGGGTACCCATAGTTTATAAATTACGCCATATTCAAACTGACGTCAAGTTTAGAAAATGCGATATTTATATCCCAAGGGTTACTAATTTCCGGACAAAGCAAACCGCACAGATTTCCCCCCCTCAGGCCCTCCCCAAAACATCACGACCGAAAATAATTCCTCTTTCGCGATGTCGAGAAACTCACCCCGCCAAACCACAAAAATAATGCAATATCTTGACCATCGCAACAGTATCCCGCGTGCAGTACTCCTGCAGCGCCTTCTCTAACTGCGCCTTGCGCTCCGGCAGCGTGTCCCGATGAATCGCTTCGGTATAGGCAGCCTGCGCGCCTAGTCCATCCGCTACTTCATCAAGATTCGCGTAATCCAGCTCCGGCGCAATCGCGGGCAGAACCACCTTGATCGACCATGAACCCTTCATGCCGGGATGGTAGTAATGCTCGTTGGCAAGCGGCAGCAGGTCGATGACGCGGCCGATGATCTTTTGCAGGTCGATTGCCAGGTCCGGAAATCGTGCGGCCAGCGCACCCATGATTCCTTTCTCAAAAGCCTGGTTGTAAACGACAATCGGCCCGCGCTTTCCGAGCGTGCGAATGAGCGCTTCCGCAAACGCGCGCGAGGGATCGTTGCCGGTCAGATCAAGAAACATCTCGTGTGAGAGTGCGCCATCGGCTTGTTCGACATGACAGCTCCACTGAAACGGCACCTGCTGATACGGCCGCGTCCCCGCCCAGATGGGGATCGTGAAGCCGATGGTCTCAAAATCCAGGTAGTAGCGCGTACCGGCGAGCGGTCTCTTCTCGGCGTCGGTCAGCGGCTCGAAAAAGACTTCATTGTTGATCGTTGCCGTCAACACCTTCTGCTGCTTCGCGGATAGTTCCTCGACGGGAACCTCTCGCAGGTCGAGGTAGCCGGCACTCTCATACTTCGTTCGTTTGGTGTGATGAAGACTTGGCAGCCAGGAAATCGGGAACTGGACCGGCGTCGCCAGCGATGCGCAATAAGTCTGGAATGCACAATCGAACGGGTCACGACACTGGCGGCCCATTTTCACGGCCGGCTCCGCGCCGCTCGCAACGCCTTTTGCCGCGGCAAGCCATTTGGGCACCTCAGTTTGCAAGGGCGCGATAACCTCGTCCATCGGCTCCAGTTTCAACAAACCCGAATAGTCGTTGCCACCGGGGTAAGTCCACTTGCTATCCACCACCTGGAGCGAGGTATTGGCAAGCGGCAGGCCGGCCTTCCGGGTCACCCAGCTTTGAATCGCGGCGTCTTCGATGTGGTAATCCTTCACCGATGTCGAGGATTTCACCTCCACCATGTGCCACCCGGTCTTCGCCGGGATCAACAAGTCCGCGCGGATCAGAATGCCTTCCGCCTGGAAGGTCGCTTCGAACAACACCTTTCGCGGTGAACTCGCCAGTTGCTCGCGGGTTTCCTTGAGCGCAACGGTGAGATTGTTGTCAGGCGCGATCAACACACCACCGGGGTACTGGGCCTGCGCGAAATCGCCGATGCGATAGCCGGCGTCAAAGCGACTTTGCGTGGCCTCGTCATAAACCTTCAACTCCGGGCGATGCACTTCCAGCCACAGGCGCTTCGGGCATTGGCGAAAGGCGATGAGTTTGGATTTTGAGAGGCGCACGGTCATGTTGCTCTTGCCTTCCGGTAACGCCTTTCGGCGGCGATCAATCGAGTGTGGATTTCTTTTCGCAGAAGCTGACACCTTTGCACTGGCCCGGCTTCGCGAGCCTTCCCGTCTTCACGCATTACGGCGCGTAGTTTCGCAATTTCTGGACGATGGAGAGGAATTCATTTGGTTTCGTTTTCCGTGAGGCCCTGATGCACCGCGCGCAGTAGTGCGACTGCGCGGTCAGGGTCGTTCGTATTCATTTCATTGGCGAGTTGCGCCGGCCTGATCTCGTCAGTCTGTTGCAGTAGTAGCCTCGCTACGCGCGTGCGGCCATCTTTTGTGAGCATCGCGCCAACATCGTGCCCCAGCATGCGGGCGCCTGCCAGCTCGTAATCGAAATCATCGGCTTCTGTCCATGAGGCGAACTCTTCCCATAGGCGATCACGATTGCCGGCGTCGAGATAGTGATTCGTAATGAACTGCAGGTCGTAGGCATCTTTGCGTGGGGCGGTGTAATGACGTGCCTGCCACGCATTCAACTTCAATACGACAAGCGCGGCAAGGGACACAACGTTGATCACGACATTGCCCGGCATCATGATAGCGACCGCGGCATCGCACGCTTCACGAAAGCCAAACACGTCCATTACTTCGTCGCCCAATGGGGGCCAGGCGATCATGCGGTCTGCGCTTTCCAAACCCCCGAATGGCACGATGTCGATCGGCAATTCCATGTTGCTGCCACGATACCGAAGCCGATGCTGGATTCCCGAGGCTTCCGCAAATCCACCTTCGACAATTAACTGCTTGCGCAATTCAGCGAAAGCCTGCCAGTTCGGTACCGCCAGCGCAATGTCGATGTCTTCGGTCTGCCGCAAGGGCGCAATGCCATAACCGTAACGCAAGTGCAAGTCACGCGCGAAAGCGCCCGCAATCATGACGTCAACACCTAGCGCAGCCGCCACGCGCTGCACGGCGTGGATCGCCTCCGCATGCAGCTCAAGATCACGCTGCCGGGAGAAGTTGTGCAAGATAGTCGTCATACACTTTTTCCGCGGTTTCGATGCAGCGCGCATCACCAGTCGCAAGGAGGTCCGCATAGATCAGCACCGGCGGCACGGTATCTTCGCGCGGGCCAGCGGTCAGCGTCGCACCCCAAAAGGGTCTACGCACTTCCACCAATGCTGCATCGGTCGGCACATGTACGGTTTTGAGCCGATGATCGATCATGATTTTGGCCGGCAGTTTTTCGGTGTAGAGCGTGAGGATGCCCGGCCGGAGGTAGCGCGTGAGCAAGGCCGCTGCGGGCTCGGCACCCCATTTCACTTGCTTGGGATCGAGCGTCCATTTTTGCCATTCTTTGAAATTTTGTGTGGTGTAGGTAGCCGTGAGCGTTTTTGGGCGAAGCGTGCGTGCGTACGCAAAGGCCCATTGATCGAGCATGCGTTTATTGGCCTGCAAACGCCTGACCATGCCGACCACGAATAGCTGGCCGGTCGCACGCATATCCGCCAGAATGCCGGGCACCGCCCCGAGCGCAACTCCCGCCGCCAGGGCGATGGTGCGATGCGGCGCATTGGCAAGCGCCGGATCACACAACAACGCAAAGGCCACCTTCAAGCCTGCCGGTGTCGCACCTTTGGCGGCATGTGCGGGCGGGCCTGTCCTCACTGGTTTGCGACCGACGACGAAGACAAACCACCCGGGCGCTTCGAGATAGGCATTGCCCGCCACATCGATAAATTGCTGTTGGGCGGTACGCAAACGATCAGCGACCGGCGGCGTCACATAGTCCGTCACGAGAATGACCGGTTTGCCGTGTACCAACGCCTGCGCCTTTGCCTGCGCCAGTATCGCGCCGAGCGTTGCCGGCGTGGCGGCGCGCTTTGCTTCAATCACATAGTCCACCTGCACCTTGCCCTTCGCAATACGTGCAAATGCATCTGCCGGCGGGCGCGCCGCGCGGATGTTTCCCTTCTGCAGGGTAGCCTTGAGCCCTAACGGCGCCAGGCCCGTCAAGGCAGCAACAATGATGTCGGCTTCGTTCATTTGTTCAACTTTCGCACGCGTTCATATTATGTGAACATGGATGTATTCTGAACGAAAGTTGGAAATTGTTCAAGTTTTCTTGTTGTTCACAAAAGATGAACGACTTCGAAAGATGAACATAAAGGTGAGGCCGATCCACTCCGCCTGCAAAGGCTAGCCAACTGGCGACTCGCCTATATCCCATTTGTATATAGAAAATTGCAAATGCCCTTATTTGCGCGCACGGTCATGTTGATCTTGCCTTCCGGTAACGCCTATCCGGGCGAAGGCGCCGGGCTGGTCGAAATCGGGTGGCTCCCCGCGGGCGCGGCGGAGGCGATCGCCCAACTGGTGGTAGGCCGCCACCTCGCCGCCGGCCGGGGCGATCAGTGCGATGTGGCCGGCGAGCGGGCGGTTGTAGCAGACATAGAGCGGGCGTCGGCCGGCCGCAATGGAATCGCGGTAGACCGCCATCGCGAGCTGTGTCTTGCCCGAGCCCGCCGTGGCGATCACGCGCAGGCGAAACGGATCGCATTCGATCTTGCGCGCCCATTGCGCGAGCCCGCCGGAGAGGCGCGTGGTGAGCGCCTGCGCTTCGCCGACCAGCGCATTCACGTCCGGCACGAGTTGCAGGATATCGCCGAAAAAGCGCTGGATCTTCTCTTTCGCCGGCAGCACCTCGCCCGATTCGGGCAGGATCGTGCGGATGATCGCGAGCAGGTGATCCTTCTTTGCCGCATCGACGATCCGCGCCGGATCGATCCCCGCCGTGCCGGGCTGCTTCACGGAATAGTCCGGGCAATAGAGCAGGGAATCGACAAAGGTGCTCTGGCCTCCGCACGCCTGGCGCAGGCGGCTATGCAGCGCATCGGCCGAGCGCGCCATCTGCGAGGCGACGTTCTTCTCCTTCCCCGGGTAGGACTTGGTCAGGCCGCCGGGCGTCTCGGCGAGGAGGCCGGATTTCTGCTCGATCAGGAGGACCTTGCCAGTCGGCCCGACGATGGCGAAATCGATCTCACTGATGCTCGCGAAGTGGCCGCGCTCGACGTGCGTCCAGTGCACGCCGTGATAGATCGTGTAGTCGTCATCGAGCCCGGCGGCGAGCAGGGCGAGCGTCTGCCGTTCGCGCTCGGCAGCGCCGGTGGCGGCGAGTTCGCGCCAGCCGTCGGGGAATACTTTGGCCATCGGTCAGGCCCGCCGCATTGGGTTGGGATGCAGGCATGATAGCTGAGCGGTGAATGAGATGAGGCGGCAATCAAGGCCATCTGCCACCCAGCGCGGTGGAGGTCCAGAGACAATTCGATGTACGCCACGGCGTCCCCGCAAATCGCTCGCGGAGAGCAAGATAAAATCTATGAAACTGGTCAAGTCCAATCGTTTCCTGCGCTCTTCCGAAGAAGCGGCTGCCGGCTTGTGGGTGTCCGCCAAAACATCATCCGCCGTTGAGGGCATCCGCCAGCCGTTTGCGCGCGATGCAAAAACCGGGCAATTCACCAGCGCAGATAGTTTTACAGACCATTGGAAGAAGCGCACTTCCAAGTGCGGAAAATAGCCTACCTATTTCAACCGCGCGTGCGTGTGGGTAGGGGGAGTTTTTTACTTTGTCCGCATTAAACCCTCACCAATGTTATTGGTTAACCTGCGGGAACTCCGCTACACTTAATCCCTCTATTCGGCAGGTACGCACACCCGAAAGTAGCGATCTGTGTAACGGTTGCCAATGGATACGAAAACGGAGCCATTCATGACGTCACTTGAACTTAAACTCACACTACCCGACCGCTTGGCGCGCGAAGCCGAGGCCGCGGGACTGCTCACGTCTACCTCCGTGTCAAAGCTACTGCGTGAGGCTATTCGTCGCCGTGCCGGATTGGCTCTGGTCGCCGGTGCCGCACGCGGCGCAAAAACTGGAACCAACGCGATGTCATTGACGGCGATTCAGGTTGAGGTGAAAGCGGTTCGTACGGCGCGCCGCAAGACTGCATGAGGGTTGTGCTGGACACGAATGTCCTGGTCTCGGCTCTACTCTGGCCGGGGAATCCTACTAAACTTATAGAGTTCGCGGCCGATGGCGTTGTGCAACTCTTTGCAAGCAAGTTATTGATCGAAGAATTTTCAGACGTGCTGCAGCGGCCCAAACTCGCTGTGCGAGTTGCCGCCACGGGGATGTCAGCCACAGAGTTGGTTCAACAATATCAGCGCCTCGCGCACCGCGTCACGGCAAGTAAGTTGATCACGCGCATTTCGAGAGATATTGATGATGACGCGGTACTGGCGTGTGCCATCACGGCGAAAGCGGACGCCATCGTTTCAGGCGATCAAGATCTACTCACCTTGCGTAGCATCGACGGCATCCCCATTCTCACGGTTGCGCAGGCAATTGCACGCGTTGAACGAATGCCTGGATTGTCCAAAACGCTGCGCCCATAGTCACCCCGGGCAGGATCGCGCGGATGATCGCGAGCAGAAAATCCTTCTTCGCCGCATCGATGCCTGCCGTACCGGGCTGCTTCACGGAATAGTCCGGGCAGTAGAGCAGGGAATCGAGAAAGGTGACCTGGCCCTATTTAAAAACCGTTCGCCCTGAGCCTGTCGAAGGGCCTTGTTGAGTAGAGGCAGAGCGCGCCATCTGCGAGGCGACGTTCTTCTCTTTCTCCGGGTAGGTCTTGGTCAGGCCACCGTACTTCTCGGCGAGGACACCGGCCTTCTGCCCGATCAGGAGGACCTTGCCGGTCGGCCCGACGATGGCGAAATCGATCTCACTGATGCTCGCGTAGTGGCCGCGCTCGACGTGCGTCCCGTGCACACCGTGATAGATTGTGTAGTGGTCATCGAGACCGGCGGCGAGCAGGGCGAGCGTCTGCCGTTCGCGTTCGGCAGCGCCGGTGGCGGCGAGTTCGCGCCAGCCGTCGGGGAATACTTTGGCCATCGGTCAGAAAACGTTCATTTTGAAGTTGAGACTCTAGCACTAGCGGGGCGTTTCGAGCATTTGTGGCCCGAAAGGCGCACCAGTGCTAGGTTTCGGAATTTCAATTTCGTGGCGGCATTGGGACATCGGCCGTCAATAAAAGCCGCACCGAAACCACGCCGCGGAGCGTTCCTATCACTCGAATCTTTCAACCCTCCAGCTTCTTCACATACCGACACGCAGGATATTTGCTACACCCATAAAACCGCGATCCCGCATTCGCTCCACTCTTCGCCGTCCGTAATACCAAGGCCCCATTGCATTTGGGACAAGTGGTCGTACTCGCAAACCGCTCCTTCAACCCCGCCACATGCTCCCGCCCTGTCGCCAAGGTCTTCGGCAACCTGCCCGTCTTGATGGCGAGAATGATCTCGTCCATCTCCTCGCCGGTAAACAACACATCCAGTTTGCTTTTGATGTAGGGCACGTAGCCGTGCGTCATCACGTTGGCAGGCATCGGCGTCTTGAACTCCGCCTCTCCCCAAAACATCACCACCGAAAAGAATTTCTCATTCGCGATGCCCAGGAATTCCTGCAGCGCCATTACATGCTTGTGGTTCTGGTGGAGCGGATTCTGGAACTGGAACTTCTTGCCGCCGGGCAGCGACTGCGTCCATTGCGGACTTTTCTCGTCGCCGAAAATCCAGCCGGACATATTCTTGGTTTCAACGACAAAGATGCCGAAGCGCGACACGATGACGTGATCGATCTGCGTCGTGCCGTTCGCCGTGGGCAGCGTGATGTTGTTGATGTCTTCGTAGACGTTGGAATCCAGGAACACCTTTTGGGCGAGGGTGCTTTGGAGCTCTCCAGAAATGCCTTTGAGAAACGATTTTAGAGACATTTCTTCTAGGCCAAGTGAGATTGCCTGGGTAAGCTCCCGCTCAAGCAGCCCACACTCAATGCGAGGACGAACCGCACGCTATCAGTCATCAAAACTCTCCACTACTTCGCGCCTGGCGTCCGCACCCAAATCCATCCCTCCTTCTCGGCCAACGGGCGTTCCGCAGCCGTTGGCGCCCGACAGCGTCCCGCGAGAAAATCGCTGGCCGCAATGAGACAAAGGCACGCATCGAAGACATCCGCCTTCTTCAAAACGTACTTGCCGAGGCGAGGCGCAATGGCGTGAAGTGATGTTGCGATCTGTTCGCGCGCCTCAACCTGGTGAGGCTCCTTGTACTTGGTCGCGCTGATCCCCATCGCCTTCAACATCGCCCCAGGATATACCTCGATAACGCCTCCCGTTTCGCCGTGTGACGTCCACAGCATCGGCAAAGCGCGCCCAGTGGCCAAGCGCAGGTGATGCAGCACCTCCAGCGCCGAGTGCGTCGCGCGAGCAATTTTGTCCGCGCCCACTTCCATCGGCGCTTTTCGGGTGATGCCCCTTACCACTTCGTCAGTTTGGCGGCGAAACAGTGCGTCTTTCTTGTGCGCAACAACCTTTCCCGCTGCATGCGTCTTGAGCATCTCGCTCAATGGCGCCGGCCAGCCAAGCGGCGCATCAATCGCAACGAGAATGGGCTCGTTCTTGCCGACATGATCCGAAATGCAATCGTGAAACACGGAAACGCCATCGACCAGCAGATCAGCGGCAAGAATCTTTACTTTTCCCGCTTTGCATCGCCCCAAAGCGAAACCGAAGTTCTTGAGCTGGGAGGCCGCGTCAAGACCGACTATCAGCATGCCCACCCTTCCACTCAAGACTTGCGGCGCGCATTTTCGATTGCCGCAAGTTCTTCAGCGTCGCTGCGCGCAAAGAAGACCACTATCACTTCGGCGGCACCATACTCGTTGACCAGTTCGTCGTAGCGAACCGGGTGGTTCCCGTAGCGAAAGGCTCTGCCCGCTTTCGCCTTGCCCGTCAGTCGATAGACGCCGTACGTTTTCGGGTCGGTATACAGGCCATTCGGCTTGAAGTCCGACGGCTTCAATGCCCGCTGCAACAACTGGTCTCGCGGCGATAAGCTCATTGTGTTTCCCCAAGTTGAAGTACTGCGCGACACGACTCACAGGCCTTTCGCCTAATTGCCAACTGTGGCACACATTTTCTTTGCGTCCAGCCAGGTACTCGTCTTCGCTATTGTTTGAGACGCAAGCCAAAGAATAGTCGTGGTCTGTCCCGATTGTTCCGCTCCTCAGTCCAATCGCAGGCGTCATCCTTCCCTGTTACTCGAAAAGTGCGCCTGGTTCAATGAGTTCTTCCAGTTTTCATCGAATACCAAATCGCAGATGACCTTCGTGCCTTTCGCATCGGTAAGTTCCAGCTCGCCTGCCTGAATTAGCTTCTCACCAGAAAACGCGGCGGTCAGCTTCGCGAGCAGGCGTTTTTTATAGTCGGTGTCTTCATTTTTCAGATGGGCTCCCTTTGTCTCCATGACAACAAGGATCGGTTTTCCGTCACTTTCGGTTTTAAGGAACACAAAATCCGGATAGACCTTGTTTCGCTTCCAACCTTGCAGTCCATATTGCGACTTGGCAACGTTTCGATGCCACCAGTTCACGGCATTCTTTCCGTCGAGGTAACACGCGAAATCTGATTCGAATTCGTTATCGACCATCGATTCATAGAACGGATCAAACAGACTCTTTTCGACTGGCCTGCCGTCTTCTCCACGAATCAGTGCACGCGGCTTTGCGGGTAACTCAATCTCCAGTTGGAGAGGGATTTCGTAGGCACTTGTGTCAGCGTGCAACCCGAATTCAATTTTCCCCAACTTCACTTTTTCCGCAAATACACTTTCCGCCAACACATCTCGCTGTCGCGCAATATCTGTCCGGAGTTGCTCGATTAACAGGGGCACCGACCCGCCGATATCGCTCTCGGTTTGCCCAGATTGCGTCAAACGATTTACAACCTGGACAACGATCGAAAAAGCCAGCCAAGTGTTTGGTACAAGGTCACCGATCGCCCGCGAAACGAATACCCGATCCACCGGCGTATCGGGCCGCACCGTCAGTTGTTCAGTTGGCGTCGCGCCTCGCTCAAGAATATCAAGTCCGATCTGGAATTGCTGCTCGCCGCGCCTCTTGGCGTCCGGCGCCCACTCCAGCGCAAGCATCGCAGGGTCAATCTGCGCCCAATCAATGCTTCCCAAAACATCACTGTCGTAAGAGAGCTCTCGCCGATATACGCCATCGCGCCACATAACTCTTGGAAGAAAAATGCGCGCAGCCTCCAGAGATTTACGTCGCCCAATTTTTTTCGTATTTGCGCTTGAACCGGAATCTCCGCCCGTGGTCTTTACTGACGAAAGCAGGTCGCCCATGCCCTCTTCTTCCAGTGAAGATTTAATACTCTTTACGACGGTCGCAGTTTCCGCATCGTGACAATAAACATAGGACTCGTCCAATGCAGGACGTCCGGTCTTTGCGACATTCGGTTGCCGCAAAATTCGCCCGACCAATTGTGTCATTGCACCCGGATTGCGGCCAGCCGCGAGGGCACATAGTACATACGCGAATGGACAATCCCAGCCTTCTTGCAAGGCCTGCTTGGTAATAATTGCGCGAATCTTGCACGCAGGCGAAAGCAGCTCAATATTTTCCGGCTGAGCGAGCTCGTTTTTTTCCGAAGTTTTCTGTGCAATTTCCTCACGCTTGAAACCAATCTGCAACAAATAGCTTTCTGCATCATTGGCGTGAATCAAACCGGATTCCGTCTGATCCGCTCCGGTCCTTTCGACTTGCACGAGCAAAATAGGGCGAATGTATCTGCCGGTTTCGCCTTCTAGTCTTTCCGCCTCACCCTGCAACTCATTCAGCTTGGTCACACTGGCAGTAAGACAATTTTTCCAATCCGGCCAAGGTCGTACATCAACATTGATTGGCAGCTTGATCATCTCTGCGGCCTCTAGATCACTGCCTCGCACATCAACAAGAATGTTTGCGCCGTGTTCACCAGGCTTCTTCGCCGACCGCGGTGTTGCGGAAAGCTCAAGAATGAACGACGGATTGAATCCGTCGATGGTCTTAAGGGCGTTATCCGTGTATGAGTGATGACCTTCGTCGATAACCACGATCGGCCGTAGTCCCCTCATTACGTTGCCGAGTGAGTCCTTGATGATGGCGCCTTTGGTACGCGCAGCTTGCGCGTTGGTCATCCCTAATGATGCGTACACATCCAGATTGGGTACGACCTGCAATATTTTCCAATGACCTTCGATATCGTCTTCGCGCGGAAAGAACCCATGCACGCTGCCACGGTCCCGAAAGAACCGCAGCGTCTCTTTAGACTGTCTCGCCGCAGATTGAAGCATCAACAACATCACACACAAGTGCGAGGTGACATCCAACTTTGAAATGGGCGAGTCTTTCTCAAGAATTTTTACGCGCCCGGCACCCGCCACATTAAGCAACTGACGATATGGATGGTCGCGGTTTGTCAGCGCCTTCTTGGTTTGTGCATAAATCGCCTCGTTCGGAACGATCCAGAGTACAAGGCCGCTGTGGGATCGATAGTAGGTCGATTGTAGTTGAGCGACGGCCGCAGTCGCCAGCATGGTTTTGCCGCCGCCGGTCGGAATCTTCAGGCATATGTTCGGGATCGGTCGTTTGGCACCGTCAAAACGACTTGAGTAGGCAGTTGCCGAATGCCCCGGCGGCAGGTGCCCGCGCGCAGCAAGCGTTTCCCATGCTTTCTTCGGAAAGTCCGGAATCTCAATCGATGGCTCCTGTGCCCGAAAAATTTCGATGCGGTCGGCACTAGTGCGCTCGCGTAACAACTCCGCGACATACTCAGCTAACTTGGTCAGTGTTTCGCGCTGAAATTTCTTCAGTTCAAGCGCGCCCACATCCGGAACCATGCTTTCGCCGACATGTGGTTGCCAGAATACCTTTCGATCACGTTCTACCTTTTCACGGAAGCGTGTGTCCTGCGCATCCTGCCAATGCGATAGATCGACCGCATAAATAAGAGCCTGCTCTTCAAGCCGCCCGCGCAACCGTGAAAAATCTGCACCGGACATGCGCGCTGCATCCACCATAAGATCGATGTCGGAATCGTGCCGGTGATCTCCTCTTGCGCGCGAGCCATACAACCAGACCGCATCAATCCCTGCGGTCGTTTCGAACAATCGAACAAGCTTTCCAAGAGTTGTCGGGGCGATGCCCGATTCCCGGCGCACGATGTCCAACTCGTTCAAGAACGCTTCCTTAGTTCTGCCGCCAATGCCACAAATGCGGGCGCGCCGTGTGTGCGGACATACGCGACAATCTCGATTGCACGTCGCTCGTTGTATTCATGGCTCGAATCGTTACGATACTCGCGCAGCTTGTCCCATACGTCAGCATCGGTCACCAAGCGCGCTTCGAACGCGGCAGGGATCACGTTCCATGCCTTCTTGGACAATGATTCTCCCTTGTCGGCGAGAAAACGAAACATTGTCTTCCACGCCATTTCAAAGGTGAACTCAAAACGCTGGACGATGGAATCGCGAACAATGTCAGTTTCATTTTCTTTCAACACGTCCTGAAGCCGCGCGAGCGCTTTTTCGAAATACTCGCGCTGAAGCTCAAAGCGTTCGATTCGATCTTCGCTCACTTTCAAACCTCCCGATAAATACCGAACGGCAATGATGCAAACTCAACCCCATTCTCAAGTAGCTGCTTGTTGGAAAGGAATTTGGCACCGGCGAAAACAAGATGCGGTTTCCCGGGTTTCTTTTCGCGCAACGACTTGGCAAAACTCAGCGTCAAAGCAGCGTCGATTGATTTAAGGAACGCTATTTCCGGGCGATAGATCAACCACACATGCCTGCCAAGCGCCTCACCGAGATAGAAATTAGCGGGATCGATTTTTGTCGGGTCCAGTGTTCCGCCTGTCGCGGTGTGGTAAAGCCAGGCACCAAGATTCAGAAAATCTGGCAACGTTTCGCCGGAGAGAATTTTCTCTGCGTCGATGGCCTCGCCCAATGTGCAATAGGTAAATTCGCCGCCCAAACCCGCGACCCGTTTGGAGATCTTCTTTTCTCCTTCGACGCGCAATTCGCCGCCGTCAATTTTCACGCTGATTTTGTCGAAACGCTTTTTGACCGTGGCACCTTGATCGGCCAGATCGCCATCAGCGAATCCTTCGCGCGCTTTGATCGATTCTATTTGTTTCAGCAGTGCATCAGATTTTTGAAACTTGCTCCAGGTAATTTTTTCGCGCAACAATTCTTCACGTTGTGTGCCGACGAAGGCGTAACCGTTCATCACGCGACGCACGCGTTCGGCGGTGATGCGGTCGGCGTAGTCTTCTCCCTCCACCAGAATAAATTTGCGGTTCCCGTCATCATTGGCGTTGGCTTTGAGCACGGCATGGGCGGTCGTCGCAGAACCGGCAAATGAG
This sequence comes from Betaproteobacteria bacterium, assembly GCA_031430555.1. Taxonomy (GTDB): domain Bacteria; phylum Pseudomonadota; class Gammaproteobacteria; order Burkholderiales; family Usitatibacteraceae; genus UKL13-2. The sequence continues at coordinate 2,749 of JANPBQ010000307.1, read as the reverse complement.
TCGAGCACAAGCCCATTTTCAGGACAAGCAATCTCCAAAACCCGCTCAATCAGCTTCGTCGGCTTCGGCGTCATGGTGTTATCAAGTCCACTCAGATCGGGCAGAATTTGCAAGAGCTCTTTTTTTGCCGCATCCGTGTGATCGGCAAACTCAAAACTCCACCATGTCCCGGGTACCAACTTGCCGCCATCTTTCAACGCATGCCTATACCTTTTGAAATATGGTGTAGTCGCACGACCGTCCTCTCCCCACCATAGTAGGCCGTCAGAATTGTGTTGTTGGGAAAGCTCTTTGCGATAAGCCCAAACTCGACTGCGCGAAGGCCAAATTTCTTTGCCCGTCGTGGGATTCGCAATCGGGTAATACAAATTTGGTCGCTCGTCGGCAGTCTTATTACAAGTGTAGTCACTAAGGCGGAAAATTCCATCTTTGTCATGATGCTTGTATTGCCGATCTGCGTCGTCAGTCCGCTCTAGTTTTCCACGCTCAAATTCAGGTTTTCGGTACACGAGAATGTAGTCGTGCATGGGCGCAATCCCCTTGTGGTCTGCGCTGACCGTATATTTTTTTTGCCAAACACAACACGCGACGAATGCCTCGGCACCAAAAATCTCATCAAGCACGCTGCGCGCCCGATGCACCTCATTGTCATCAAGCGTCATCCATAGACTTCCGTGCTCACTCAATAGCTCCCGCAACAAAACCAACCGCGGCCACATCATGCACAACCATTTGTCGTGCCGCAGCATGTCCTCGCCATTCACGGGGTTGGACTTCAGCCACTCTTTCATGATGGGCGAATTGACGTTGTCGTTGTACGCCCAGTTTTCGTTGCCGGTGTTGTAAGGGGGATCGATGAAAATCAAATCCACTTTGCCCGCATAGCGGGGCAGCAGACTCTTCAGCGCGTGAAGGTTGTCGCATTGAATGATGAGATTGCCCGATAGGTCACCCGCGCCGACAGATTTTTTTGCGTCCGGAACAAGCGGGCGGTACGGAACCGTGAGGTGGTGGTTGTAAACGTACTCCTTACCCTTGAAGACCAACTCCGGCATCTAGAACTCCTGTTTGACTATTCGTGAATTATCGCAGACAGCGACTCATTCTTCGACAGACGCCTGCGCGTTTACAACGCTTGTAGCCGCTTCATGGACTGCTGTTGACGGGTCGAGCTGTATGACCTTAAATCCCAAGTACTTGAGGATTTTTGTCGTACGCCCGTTAATCACGGGACGATCATCAATACCGCACCAGCCGACCAACTCCTGTACGTTTGCGCGACCAAATTCGTCGAGCTTGTAAGCTGGATTAAATAGCAATGCCGCCATTCTTTCTTCGATACTCCCTGCGCCGAAGAGCAAATGAGCAAAACTGTTACGCACTCGTGTGGGATCATTTTTTTTCAGAAACGTCTTGCAGAGTGTTTTGAGACCACCTTCAAAAAATTGGAGCCGATCATGGAATGAGTGCAAGTCACTAAGCGCGGCGATAAGATCATCGTCGTCGACACTACGAATTCGTGCTTCTGTCCCAAACACATTCTGCACTCGCGGGTAGTTTTCCTGCGCGATATTGACTTCATAGTGCGGCCACGACGTTTCCCGCCATCCATCAATGAAACTGCGTATCCACTCTTCTTGCGCTTTACCCGTACGAAGCGGCTCGGTATTCCAAGCCTCCTTTTTTGCGTGCTTGTCGCGAATATAGCTAACGAATGAGTCAATCTCCAAGCGGAGCGGAACGACGTTTTCCGGAACCTTGCGATACCCGGTTTTCTCGTATATTCGCTGGACTGTTCTAAACGCAGTCACGCATTCCTGATAGGTTCTTCGGAAATCGTCCAGGAAAATGCTTTCTTTCGAACCTTTCTTCTTGGCCCAGTCAATATTGCTTGGGGCCAGGTTCCCGAGCTTGTCCAAGATGCGCTGGTCGAGCGCTTCGGCTTCAGTCTGAAACTTGGCGAACTGCGTATAGAGTTGTTTGTAATCCTTGAGAGACGTGTCGGATAGGACCTTGGCTTCTGCCCAGTAGCCGTCAAAGATAGATACAAGTTCCGTGACGCGGGAGTCTTCCTGTGACTTGAGTGATACGACGATTTCCTGATTCGACATGATTGCTCTGTGGGTGAGATTTGCCGAGCCCACGAGCGCCGTGTGGTCCCCAAATAGATACAGTTTTGGATGGAACGAATGAGAGGTGAAGTATCGAATCAACACCTCGGGGTTCTTATTGATCAATCGCTCAAGGGCAAACGGACTTGTTGGAAACCCAAGACGAACGATCAAGCGAACGTTACATCCTTTCTCCACCAATCGCTCTATCACTGAAGCTTCGGTGAAGAATGCGACCGCAATGTAGACATTTTCCGAATCATCGGAAAGCCGCTCGATCGCGTTCTTCACAAAGTCGCTCTGTGCGTTGCGATTCGCGTACAGACTTCGGATTTCCATAGTTCTCCAAATTCAATTTTGGTGGCGCGTACAGAAAAGTAGGGCTTCGTATTCGCTGCCGCATCTACGAAGCGATTGGCGATTTGTCGCGAACTTCGTGATCTTAAACTCTGATATGTATTGACCTGTCAAATGTAGCTGATTTGGTTGATCTTTTCCTGTTGGTCTTGTTGAAGCCATGTGCTGAACGCAGAGCGGGCGGCGGGACGACGATTGATCAGTCTGATATGCGCGGATTGGATACCGCATGACAAAGAAACGTCGTGGAGCTGCCTCAGTCTAGCGTCGAGGATTATCCC
>JANPBQ010000306.1:0-8242 GCA_031430555.1 Betaproteobacteria bacterium | reverse complement strand
CCTCGAGGACGAATAAAGGTCTCCGAGAATGGGCCAATGCCAACCCAAAATCGACATCGTGGACAAAAAAATGACCCAATATCGATAAACAAATCATCAACTTACACCGAACTTTCGAGGAAACGTTGGGACACTAGTGATTGGGGGGCTTCTATTGATCCGGCAATTAAACATGTTGAACTGACTTCAATTATTTCCTTCCCCCGCGTAGGCGGGGGGCCAAGTTTCGTAGCGGAATTGCAGAAAGCTTGGATCCCCGCCTACGCGGGGAAAGGGCGCGCTTCAACATATTTAATTGCCGGTTTAATAAAAACTCCTGTCGTACCGGCAAACAACCACAAGGGTTGCGCCGGTCCGGTACCCAATTTTTGTAACCGATTGAGTTGCGATGAAAATTTGGCCCCGGAACAAGTCCGGGGAGACAATAAACGGGTGAATAGAAGTACCCAGTGCCGAAATTGCCAAATTAAGGTCATCCGCGGATCAAGCCTGGGGCTGAGATGCAGACAAATAAGTAACTGCCTTGAGAATTGCATCACGGTGCCATGAAAAACGCCCGCAACTGCGGGCTTTTTTCTGAAACAAAACCAAAAACTCAAAACGGAATATCGTCATCCATATCGTCGAACTTCGCCGCGCCACCCTTCGGGCCGCCGCTCGGTTTCGCGCTCGAACCTGACGAGGGTCCACCGGGCGCGCCGCCACCGCCACCCGTATCGCCACCCATGCCCTGCCGCGAGCCGAGCATTTGCATGGTATCGACCTGGACTTCCGTCGTGTATTTTTCTACGCCATCCTTATCCTGCCATTTGCGCGTTTGCAATTTGCCTTCGACATAGATCTGGCTGCCTTTTTTCAAGTACTCGCCAGCGATTTCAGCCAGCTTGTAATTGCCCCGGTTGAAAAACACCAGCCGGTGCCATTCCGTTTTTTCCTGTTTTTCGCCGCTCTTGTCCTTCCACGTTTCCGTCGTCGCGATCGAAGCATTGGTGATGGCGCTGCCGTCGGGGGTATAGCGGGTCTCCGGATCACGTCCGAGATTGCCGACCAGAATGACTTTGTTGACGGATGCCATGAGACTTTCCTTCCTTGTGACGATTGTGATTGGCGGAGAGGCATTGGTGCTCTCCCGATGATTGCGGCGCATGTTGGTTCGGCAACCGCGTGCGCATTGTGACGCAAAAAAGGGATGCAAGGTGAAACACGAAAGCGGTAAAATGATCGGTTGCCTTTTGCATCGCGCAATGCGTGCATCGCGACAAATTCGCAACCCTTACGCATCAATGCCTTAGACAGCCTTCTTCAAAAGAGATTCATGGAATTCATCAAAATACGCGGTGCCCGCACCCACAATCTGAAAAATATCAACCTCGATTTGCCGAGGCATTCGCTGGTGGTTGTCACCGGATTGTCCGGTTCGGGGAAATCGTCGCTCGCCTTCGATACGCTTTATGCCGAAGGTCAGCGGCGTTATGTGGAGTCGCTTTACGCGTATGCGCGGCAATTACTGCAATTGATGGAAAAGCCGGATTTCGATTTGATTGAATGCCTCTCGCCGGCGATTTCGATCGAGCAAAAAGCGACGTCGCACAATCCCCGCTCGACGGTCGGTACCGTCACCGAGATTCACGATTACCTTCGCCTGTTGTTCGCGCGCGCCGGCACGCCGTATTGCCCAACGCATAATTTGGCGCTCGAAGCGCAGACGGTTTCGCAAATGGTCGATACCGTCAGCGCGATGCCGGAAGGCACGAAGCTCACGTTGCTGGCCCCGGTGGTGGTGAATCGCAAGGGCGAACATCTGGATATGGTCGAAGAATTCCGCTCGCAAGGTTTTGTGCGATTGCGTGTCGATGGAAAAGTGATCGAGATCGATGCATTTCCGAAGCTCGACAAAATGAAAAAACACACCATCGAAGTGGTGGTGGATCGTCTGAAAATCACCTCCGATGGCACGCCCGGTTCCGCGCAGGCGTTGAAGCAACGCCTTGCAGAGTCGTTCGAGACCTGCCTGCGCGTGGGCGAGAGCAAAGCAATTGCCGTCAACATGGATACCGCGAAGGAAATTCCGTTTTCGGCGAAATTCTCCTGCCCTTCCTGCGATTACTCGATCTCCGAAATGGAGCCGCGGTTGTTCTCGTTCAACAACCCAATGGGCGCTTGCCAGAAGTGCGACGGCCTCGGACAAATCACTTTCTTCGATCCGAAACGCATCGCCGCCTATCCGGGGTTATCGCTTGCAGGCGGCGCGATCAAAGGCTGGGATCGACGCAACCAATTCTATTTTCAGATGCTGTTGGGGCTGGCGCAGCACTACGAATTCGATCTCGAAAAGCCCTACGACCAACTGTCGCCCGAAGTTCAGCTACTGATTCTTCAGGGTTCCGGCAAGGAAAAGATCACCTTCAAATATCCGGGTGAGCGCGGCAAACCGATTTTGCGCGAAGAAGTGTTCGAGGGCATCGTGCCGAATCTCGAACGCCGCTACCGCGAAACCGATTCGCTGGCAGTTCGCGAGGAATTGGCCAAATACATTTCCACCAAGGGCTGCCCGGAATGTGAAGGCACGCGCCTCAGGATCGAAGCGCGGCATGTGCGCGTCGCCGATAAAAACCTGCACGAGATTTCGGCGATGGCCTTGAAGGATTCGCGCCGCTGGTTTGACGAGGTGAAACTGCCACCGCAAAAAATGGCGATTGCCGAGCGGATTTTGAAAGAGATTTCCGCACGCCTCACTTTTTTGAACAATGTTGGCCTCGACTACCTTTCGCTGGTGCGCTCGGCCGATACGCTCTCGGGTGGCGAAGCACAGCGCATCCGTCTCGCTTCGCAAATCGGTTCGGGCCTCACCGGTGTGATGTATGTGCTGGATGAGCCGTCGATCGGCTTGCATCAACGCGACAACGACCGCTTGCTGGAAACCCTGAAACGTCTTCGCGATCTCGGTAATTCGGTGATTGTGGTCGAACACGATGAAGACGCCATCAACGCCGCCGATTACGTGGTCGATATGGGGCCGGGTGCGGGCGTGCATGGCGGCCAGATCGTCGCGCAAGGGACGCCGGACGAAATTCGCCGCGCCTCGGAATCACTGACCGGGCAATATTTGTCCGGAAAAAAACAAATCGCGATTCCGAAAAAACGCTTCAAGGTTGATCTCAAGAAAAAACTGACGATCAAGGGCGCGTCGGGCAACAACCTGAAAAATGTGCGCCTCGATTTACCGGTCAGCGCGTTCGTCTGCATCACCGGCGTCTCGGGCTCCGGCAAATCCACGCTCATCAACGACACACTCTACAAGGCGGTGTCGCATCACATTTACGCCGCCTCCGATGAACCCGCGCCATTCGAAGTGATTGAAGGGCTGGATCATTTCGACAAGGTCATCAACGTCGATCAGTCGCCAATCGGCCGTACGCCGCGCTCGAACCCAGCAACGTACACAGGCTTGTTCACACCGATCCGCGACTTGTTCGCAAGCGTGCCTGAATCGCGCGCGCGCGGTTACGGGCCGGGACGATTCTCGTTCAACGTCAAAGGCGGGCGCTGTGAAGCCTGCCAGGGCGATGGCGTCATCAAAGTCGAGATGCATTTTCTGCCGGACGTGTACGTGCCCTGCGATGTCTGCCACGGCAAACGCTACAACCGCGAGACGCTGGAGACGCATTACAAGCACAAGAACATCCACGAAGTGCTGGAAATGACGGTCGAGCAGGCATTCGAATTTTTCAAACCGGTGCCGGTGGTCGCGCGCAAACTGAATACGTTACTGGAAGTCGGCCTCGGCTATATCCGTCTCGGACAAAGTGCGACCACGCTCTCTGGCGGCGAAGCGCAGCGCGTGAAATTGTCGTTGGAATTATCCAAGCGCGATACCGGGCGCACGCTGTTCATTCTCGATGAACCCACCACGGGATTGCATTTCCACGATATCGATTTGTTATTGAAAGTGCTGCACCGTTTGCGCGATCACGGCAATACCGTGGTGGTGATCGAGCACAATCTGGATGTCATCAAAACCGCGGACTGGATGGTCGATCTGGGACCCGAAGGTGGCGACGGCGGCGGCGAAATCATCGCGCAAGGCACGCCGGAAGATGTCGCACAGAATCCGCGCAGTTTCACTGGCCGCTATCTTGCGCCGCTGCTGGCACCGCCGTTGGCGCCGCCCGCCGGCAAAAAGCGCGCGGCGGGTGGCGGAGGAAAATAATTGATGCTGCCGCGCGAATTGTTGCTTGCGAGTTTTCGCGCCGCGTTGACGGCGGCCGACCCGTTGCTGATCGCGCCACGCCACTTGCCGCCGCCACCGAAGGGCAAGACCCTGGTCGTTGGCGCGGGCAAGGCGGCCGCGGCGATGGCGAAGGCGGTGGAAAATGCCTGGCCCGCCGACCAGCCGCTCGAAGGCATCGTGATCACTCGTTACGCGCACGGCTATGAGGGCGATGACGCGCTAAAACGCATTCGCGTGGTCGAAGCCGGCCATCCGGTGCCGGATGATGCAGGCGAGCACGCCGCGAAGGAAATCTTCGCGAAAGCGCGCTCGCTGTTCGAGCACGATCTGTTGTTGGTGCTCGTATCCGGCGGCGGTTCCAGTTTGTTGTCGCTGCCGGCCGAAGGCATCAACATGACGGACCTAAAATCGGTCACGCGGCAGTTGCTGAATTGCGGCGCGCCGATTCAGGAAATGAATGTCGTGCGCAAACATCTTTCACTGATCCAAGGTGGCCGTCTCGCGGCGTTGACCAAAGCGCGTGTCACAGCACTTATCGTCTCCGATGTCACTGGCGATGATCCGTCGGCGATCGCATCGGGCCCGACCGCGCCGGATAGCTCGACGTATCAAGATGCGCTGGATATTCTGCACGCCTACCGCATTACGCCGCCGCTTTCTATCGCGCGTCATTTGTCAAACGGCGCACGCGGCGAAATTGCCGAAACGCTGAAGCCCGACGACGCCGTGTTCGCGCGGGTGGACAACCGTGTGATCGCGACCGCGCATGCAAGCCTTTCCATGGCGGGTGCCTTCTTTCAGCAACACGGCATCACCCCGATGATCCTGGGCGACAGCGTCACCGGAGAGGCGCGCGAAGTGGCGAAAGTGTATGCGGCGCTCGCGAAGCAGATACAGCAATATCATCATCCGCTGAAGCCGCCGGTCGCGCTGATTTCCGGCGGCGAATGCACGGTAACGATTCGTCCCGATGCCGAGACACCCGGTCGCGGCGGGCGTTGCAGTGAGTTTCTGCTCTCGCTCGCGGTTGAATTGGAAGGCCGCGAAAATATTCACGCGCTCGCCTGCGACACCGATGGCATCGACGGCTCTGAAGACAACGCTGGTGCGTACCTCGCGCCGAATTCGCTTTCGCGCGCGGCGGCGGCAGGATTGTCGGCGAAGCGGTTGTTGCAGGCCAATGACGCGTATGGTTTCTTCGCGCCGCTGGGCGACCTGGTTGTTACCGGTCCGACACGCACCAATGTGAATGACTATCGGGTGATACTGGTCATTTAGACGCCGTCATCCCGGCAAAGGCCGGGACCCAGTCCATTCAATTTCATGAAATTTGTTACGTCGGAAGAGAAGTAAAGTTGGGGGGCTGGATCCCGGCCTCCGCCGGGATGACGAGCCATTTTCAAGTAGCTCGCCTTAGATTGTCACCAACCGCTCCGCCGCCGCTGCCAGCGTTTCTTCCTTCTTTGCAAAGCAAAACCGCACCACGCGATGATCTTCGCCGTCGTGATAAAACGCCGACACCGGAATGCACGCAACGCCGATTTTGCGCGTGAGCATCATCGCGAATTCAGCTTCGGACAAATCGGCAAATTCGGGAAGATGCGCGTAGCTCGCCGCGACAAAATACGTGCCGTGCGACGGCTGCCAATGAAAACGCGACGCGTTCACCCGCGCCAAAAAGTAATCGCGCTTCGCCTGATAGAAATTGGCAAGCTGATGATGCGTGCCGAGTTTCATGTACGCCGCGATCGCGTGCTGCGACGGTGTATGCACAGTGAAGACCACGAACTGATGTGCCTTGCGAAATTCGTTCATCAACGCCTTTGGTGCTAAGCAATAGGCGATTTTCCAGCCGGTGACGTGATAGGTTTTGCCGAAGGATGAAATCACGAACGCGCGTTCGGCCAGGTCGGGAAACGACGCCGCGCTCAAATGTTTCGCGCCGTCATACACCATGTGCTCGTAGACTTCGTCGCTGATGAGCAGGATGTCGGTGCCGCGCAGCATGTTCGCGAGTGCATCCATGTCCTCGCGCGACCAGATGGTGGCCGTCGGATTGTGCGGCGAGTTGATCATGATCGCGCGGGTCTTCGGCGTGATGAGCGCGCGCACCGCGTTCCAGTCGGGACGGTAATCGGGAAAATTTAGCCGCGCAAAAATCGGCACGCCACCGTTCATGCGGATTACCGGCTCGTAGCTGTCGTACACCGGCTCGAAAATAATCACTTCATCACCGGGATGGACGATCGCCGTCAATGCCGTCTGGATTGCCTGCGTGGCACCGGCCGTGACGGTGATCTCCGTGCCGGCGTCGTAATGCTGGCCATAAAGTTCGGATACCTTGTGCGCGATTTGTTCGCGCAGCGCGGCGATGCCGGTCATCGGCGGATACTGATTGAAGCCGGCCTGCATCGCCTCGTTCATCAGCGCAAGCAGTTGCGGATCGCAGGCAAAATCCGGGAAACCCTGGCCGAGATTGACCGCACCCGTCTCCTGCGCGAGTGCCGACATGGTGGTGAAAATCGTGGTGCCGACGTTGGGTAGCTTGGACAGTGGCGCTTTCATGCGTGCATAATATCAGCGTGATTGCCATCGACCGCATCGATCATTTCGTTTTGACTGTCGCCAACTTCGGCGCGACCTGCGCGTTCTATACGCGCGTGCTGGGCATGCAGGTGTCGAGTTTCGAATCGATGGGTACACCGAGGATCGCGCTCACGTTCGGCAATCAAAAGATCAACTTGCATCAGGCCGACGCGATACCGGATCCGAATGTGCTGAAGCCCACACCGGGTTCGGCCGATTTTTGTTTGATCACCGCTACGCCGATGGATGACGTTCGCGCGCACCTTTTACGCGAAAACGTTGCAGTGATATTGGGGCCGGTCCAACGCACCGGTGCCACGGGGAAATTACTGTCTGTGTATATTCGCGATCCGGATTTAAATTTGGTGGAGATTGCGAATTTGTTGGGTTGAACGTGGGAAGCGTCTGTTTTGCGCGCACATTAAACAGGCACTGTAGCCTGAGCGCAGCGAAGGATATTGTGATTGCGAGGAGAAATTCATGAAACTGTCGCCCCCGCGAAGGCGGGGGTCCAATTTGACTTTATATAACTTGGGCCCCGGACTAAATCCGGGGCTACATTTTTAAGGTAGTGCCATGAGCCGCAGGGCCTATTGTGTGTCCAGCCGCTCGTCGGGTGCCACCCCTTGCGAAATTCATGAAACTGTCGCCCCCGCGAAGGCGGGGGTCCAATTTGACTTCATATAACTTGGGCCCCGGACTAAATCCGGGGCGACATTTTTTAAGGTAGTGCCATGAGCCGCAGGGCCTATTGTGTGTCCAGCCTCCCCCACCTCGCGCCTGCATGCGGCTCGGATTCGCGAGGCACGAAACAAGCCGCAGGGCTTGTTTCGTGTCCACGCTCATCCACTATTCCGCAACCCCGCCGCCAATCCGTTGATGGTGAGATGAATCGCGCGCTTGGTTTTATCGTCGGTTTGCCCGGCCCGATAACGGCGCAGCAGATCGATTTGCAGATGATTCAGCGGATCGAGATAGGGAAAGCGGTTGCGGATGCTGCGCGCAAGTGCGGGATTGTCTTCGAGAAATGCGGTGGCGCCGGTGATGGCGCGCAGCATGTCCACGCTCGTTTGCCATTCGGTTTTGATGATGGAAAAAATTCGCGCGGCCAGTTCGCGATCGGGCACCAGTTCGGTATATCGCGCGGCGATGGCGAGATCGGTTTTTGCGAGCACCATGTCCATGTTGCCAAGCACGGTCCGGAAAAATGGCCAATCGGCATACATCTCGCGCAATTGCGCGAGCGCCGCATCGCGGCCCGCGGGTGCGTGCTCGATCCAGTGATTCAGTGCGCTGCCGAATCCGTACCAGCCGGGAATCGACAGTCGGCATTGACTCCAACTGAACACCCACGGAATCGCGCGCAGGTCGGCAATCGACTGTGAGGGTTTTCTTGATGCGGGGCGGCTGCCGATATTGAGGCCG
>JANPBQ010000305.1:0-20966 GCA_031430555.1 Betaproteobacteria bacterium | reverse complement strand
TCAACGCGGCATGGCCACCATTTCCGCCGACATCGCTGCGGGAAGTTTCGACTGGCGCATCGACCTGGAAGATGTTCACATGAACATCGAGTCGCGTCTGATCGCCGCCATCGGCGACGCCGGCAAGCGGCTGCATACCGGGCGTTCGCGCAACGACCAGATCGCTACGGATATACGTCTTTGGTTGCGCGGCGAGATCGACAGCGTGGTTGGCCTGCTGCGCGCATTGCAACGGGCGCTGGTTGGTTTGGCGGAAAAGCACACCGACACCATCATGCCCGGCTTCACCCATTTGCAAGTCGCGCAACCAGTCACGTTCGGGCATCACGTCATGGCCTATGTGGAAATGCTGGCGCGCGACGAGGCACGAATGTTGGATTGCCGCGCGCGCGTGAATCGCCTGCCGCTGGGTGCCGCCGCGCTCGCCGGCACCAGTTATCCAATCGATCGAGAATTCGTCGCCAAGGAACTGGACTTTGACGGTGTTTGCGAAAATTCGCTGGATGCGGTATCGGATCGCGATTTCGCCATCGAGTTCGTTTCCGCTGCCGCGTTGGTGATGACGCATCTCTCGCGGTTTTCTGAAGAACTCATTATCTGGATGAGCCAAAGTGTTGGCTTCATCAACCTGCCTGACCGATTTTGCTATTCAAGTTCGATCATGCCGCAAAAGAAAAATCCCGACGTGCCGGAGCTGATCCGAGGCAAAACCGGGCGGGTCAATGGCCATCTGGTGGCATTGTTGACACTCATGAAAGGCCAGCCGCTCGCCTACAACAAGGACAATCAGGAAGACAAGGAACCACTGTTCGATACGGTGGATACGATACGCGATTCGCTCGCCATCATGGCGGATCTGGCTGCCGCCATTGAACTAAAACCTGAGCGGATGCACGCCGCCGTGTTACGCGGCTTCGCCACTGCCACCGACTTGGCGGACTATCTGGTGAAAAAAGGCCTGGCCTTCCGCGACGCGCATGAAATTGTCGCGCGTGCGGTCAAGGAGGCGGAGGCGCTGGGCAAGGATTTGGCGGAATTGCCGCTGGAGGTGTTACGCGGATATTCGGCGCTGGTCAGCGATGACGTTTACGGCGTGCTGTCGCCGGAAGGGTCGGTGGCGAGCCGCAATCACATTGGCGGCACTGCGCCGGCGCAGGTGAGGCTCGCTGCTCAGCGCGCGCGGGCGCGGCTCGGTTAGCCGGCCCGCATGGCGGGTTCACGGTTCAAGCATTGCCACGTAGGGAACCCCGAGTTGATCGGTGCGAATCACCATCCGCCCGGTGGCACTTTCGCAGACCGGAACTTGGCCCGCGCTCAGGACGAACATGGCGCGCGGCAAGCGCGCGTTTACACCCGCGTCGGGTGCCACATCGAAACAGACGCGGTCGATTTTGCGCTGTTTGATCTTCTCGTTGATGGTTCTGAGTACGGCGACTTGATTGGTCTTGTAACCAGTCGCGCGGGTCGCAAAACCACAGCCGGCACCCACCAGCATGACCAACGCCAGTAGCGGGTAAATCAATCGTGCGCGCCCATTGATTTGACGTGCCGCATTTGATGCGCGGGTGTTTGAAAGCGCATCGGCGAGCAGCCACGCGCTAAGCAGGAACAACGGGGGATAGGTGAAATCGATGTAACGCGGCGCGGCGGGAATCGGGATGTATTGGGTAAAGCTGGTGGTGCCGAAATTCAAATAAAGCCAGGGCACGACCGCCCAGAGCAACAGGAAATGAGCGCGGCGATCTTTGCGGAAACGGAACATCGCCAGCGTCGACAGGACTAGCGCAACCAGCGAATGAATGCCGAAGTCCAACCCCGGTATCAGCATCATGCGCGGATACTCAATGAAAAGCCGACGGAGTAGACCGGGTTTGAACAAGTCGGGAGAAATTTCGCGTCCGCCGCCCGCCACGTATTGGTTGTGAATGACCATCGAGTGTGGGCGAAACAACAGGTCACCGGTCATTGCAAGGTAATACGCGTGTTCGAGTGCAATCACCGAGACCACGCCGGCGGCAATACCAAACGCCTGCCGCCAGCGGTGCCGCAATGCGGCATCGATGAATAACGCAGGTGCCACAAACAGGGCCGGTTCCTTGGTTAGGTAGGCGATACCGATGAGCACCCCGGCCAATGCGCCCATTGCCACGCTGGCGTTCTCATCGGTCCGAACATAGATAAGCACCGCGAGCAGGACGTAGAATTCAACGATCGGTTCCGGCACCAAAATGGTGGCGTGATAAAGCTGCAGTGGAAAGGTCGCCAATAACAGCCCGGCGATCAGCCCCGCGCGCGCGCCGAACAGCCGCGTCGCGATCAGCGCCAACAGCACCACAGAAGAAGTCGAGGTCAGCAGCGGCACAATGATCGTGCTCCATTCGCTGACGCCAAACATTGCGTAGACCAGACCCACTGGCAGGATCACGAAAAATCGGATTGCATAATGGTGATATTCCAGAACGTACTGACCGCTCGCGATCTGTTGCGCAAATCGGGAATAGGTCAGATCGTCGGAGGCGATCAGTCCGGTGAAGCTGGTGAGCCGAAGCAGCAGCGCGAAAAAAAACAGGCCGACAATCAACCAAGCGAACTGGCCCGGATTGCCGAACTCCATCGGGCCATCCCGGTTTCCTGTCATCGGCGGTATGAAAGTAGATCGCATCGGTTCGTTCCGTTCAAAACAGCGACTTGCCACGTGCGCGTCGAAACCCCGCGAGCTGCAGGCTGAAAACGAACAGCGCCATGATGGTCAACACCACGACATACACGACATAGCGACTCTCAATGAACTGGTACACCCACGCGTGGAAAATTGTCAGCACGGCGGCCGCATAGTTCCAGCGTTGCAGGAATTTCCAGCGCGTTCCGCCGAGCGCGCGAATCGACGCGTTGTTGGAAAGGCACAGCAGCATCACCAGAATAACGGTGGCAACCAGCCCCATGTAATTGGTGAGGCCAAACCAATCGAGTCGCAATGGAAAATTGAACCGCGCCTCCGGCCCGGGAAAAAAGTAAGGCCAGATTTTCCCGCCCATGTGCACTTGAATGCCCGCGACCACATGGACCAGGCCAAGAATGCCGGCCCAAATGCTGATGTCGCGCCGCAAATAACTTGAAAGCGGATTTGCCTTTTGGAACAACACATTCCACGGACCGATGGCCAACGACCAGGCCAGCAGAAAAAGCGAACCATAGGCGGTTGCCATACTGATCTGGAATTTCACATCGGTAGTTTTCATATACCGGAGAAACCCCCACACCAACAGGCAACTGGCGACGCCAAGTAACACGTGGGTTGCAATCCGCCGCATCGGTTCGCTACGTTGTGTATTCATCCACCCAATCCGCCCGTTTCTATTTTTTGCCGCCATCGCCCCGATCGAACGAAACCGGGACGCGCATCAACACAACGCCATTTAATCGGCGATCATTCAACGCGTGCCACGCGTCGAAAATAGTCGATGGTGTCGCCAAGCCCGGCGGCCAAATTGATTTTAGGTTCCCACTCCAATTGCGTGCGTGCAAGCGTTATGTCGGGCTTGCGTTGTTTAGGGTCGTCGCTGGGCAGGGGATTGAAAATGATGGTCGATTTTGATCCCGTCAGCGCGATGACTTGTTGCGCTAATTCGAGAATGGTGAATTCGCCCGGATTGCCCAGATTAACGGGGCCGGTCAGTTCCGCCGGACTTTCCATCAGGCGAATCAAGCCATCGACCAGATCATCGACATAGCAAAATGAACGTGTCTGCTGGCCTTCACCGTAGACCGTGATCGGCTCGTTCTTCAATGCCTGCATGATGAAGTTCGACACCACGCGACCGTCGTTGGGCTGCATGCCGGGGCCGTAGGTGTTGAAAATGCGCGCAACTTTGATGCTCACTTTATATTGCCGGTAGTAGTCAAAAAACAATGTCTCCGCGCATCGTTTGCCTTCGTCATAGCAAGCGCGCATTCCAATCGGGTTGACCCGCCCCCAATAGTCCTCGGTCTGCGGGTGTACTTCCGGGTCGCCATAAACTTCGCTGGTGGAGGCTTGCAAGATCCGCGCCTTTACGCGCTTGGCCAATCCCAGCATGTTGATGGCACCATGCACGCTGGTCTTGGTGGTTTGTACCGGGTCGTATTGATAGTGGATGGGTGAGGCGGGGCACGCCAGATTGTAAATTTCATCCACTTCAACGTAGAGCGGAAAGGTGACGTCGTGACGGATCAACTCGAAGTGGGCGTTGCCGAGCAAGTGCCGGATGTTGTCCTTGCTGCCGGTGAAGAAATTGTCCACGCACAGCACATCGTAATGCCGGTTAACGAGTTGCTCGCATAAGTGCGAGCCGAGAAAACCGGCGCCGCCTGTGACGAGTACGCGTTTTGTCTGGAATCTTCCCATTGCGTTGTGTCCTTCCGTTTTCTTAATTCTGATGCGTTCCATGCCCTGGCACGCAGCGTCAGGGCATCGCCGATGCTTGTGTTTCCATGACAATTGTGTGTGCCCGGAGACAGTATGCCTCAAGGCGATTTCATTGCACGCAATTACGCAACGGCATCTTGGTTGTTCTCGCGTCTGGCTTTCAATTGATCAATTAATTCGGGCAATACGCCCAGATCGCACCCAATGGCGGGCGTGCCCTGACTGAATGACTCAACCAGCATCGGGCACAATGTTTTATACGTGATCATGCAAAATTTCAACGCGCGACCTCTTGCAGTAGCGCGGAGAATTCTGCCGCGGCGCGCCGCCATGAAAATTCAGCAGAGCGTGCCAAGGCGGCCGCCGCCATCTGCTTTCGACGTGCGGGATTGGCCAAAATGGTGTCGAGTGCGGAGGTGAGTGCATCGACATCGTGCGGCGCAAAGGCGATGACCGCATCTTTCAGTAGCGATGCCGCCGGGCCAACCTCACTCACCACCGAAGGCGTCCCGCAAGCGGCGGCTTCAAACGCGGGCAAGCCAAAACCTTCCTCCAGCGACGGCATCACCAGCAGTTCCGCGCGATTCAATAGCTCGATCAGGCTGGTGTCATCAACAAACCCGGTAAAGCAAATCTGGTTCGACAAATCGTTCTGTTCGACCTGACGTTTCAATTCGGCATAGACGGAAAAAAACACATCACCGGAAAAATTTCCCACCAATAGCAAGCGAAGCGTTGGGAAGCGCGGCGCAATGCGGCGAAACGCTTCGATCAACACCTTCAGATTTTTGTGGGGACTCAATCCGCCCACATAGATGAGATACCGCAATCCCGGCGTAAGCCCATGACCGGGCAGTATTTCTGCGGGATCGCGCGCGTCAGCGAGGGCGCGAAACAGTGGGTCATGCGCTTCAAGAATCACCCGAACTTTGCGATCCGGTAATTTGAACTGCTCGCAAATACCGGCCTTGGCATGATCCGATACGGTGAGAATCATCCGCGCCTGACGGTGCGCCAACGCAAGCTTGGCGCGCCAAAAAAATTGCGCGCGCTGGTTGGGAAAAATCATTTCAGGATGACGTTCGGCAATCACGTCGTGAATCGCGACGATGGTTGGCACCGGACGAATCAACGGGAAATAGGTGTACACCGAGGGAAAGAAGAACGCATCCAGACGGTGCTGCGCGACCGCCCTCGACATGCGCAGCAAGTCGATAATGCTGCGCCGGCCGTCGGCTGATGCCGCCGTGCTCGGTGCCTCGCTCAATTCCACGACCACGGCTTTGAAGCCCGTCGGCAGGTCATTCGCGGCAGCACTTTCCCGATCCATGAACATCAGGTATTCATTGCCGTCATCGCGTGCGGCAAGTGCGGACAACAGGTTACGCGTATAGCGGCCATAGCCCCGCCAGTTGGACCAGCAACCGCCGTCGATACCGATGCGTAATGCCCGCAAGCCTCGCGCCCCCATTTATTTTCCTATTGACATGCGGCGATCCAAAACATCATCCACGATCCAGCAATCGAAAGGCACTTCGCAAAATTTTGTGCGAAATCGGCAGCGGATGCGTGGTGACCACGCCGGCCGCCGAGCTGAACGCGGTGGTGTAGGCATCATAAGCCTCCGTCAGCGCCTGTACGTTGCTGCGCGTCGGATGCCAGCCCAATTCTTGTTGCGCGCGCCCGATGTCGGCGACACCGTCGCGCCCGCTGGCGCTGTAAGTGTGCCACTCGGAAAGCGGCGTGAGCCCGGCCAATTCGATCATGCGCAACGCCGTTTTCGATAAAGGCGCGGGCATAAAACGCAGCGTTGCGCCGGTTCGTGCGTGGTCGACTAACGCTTGAAGGTCATCGCGCACCGTACCGTACTGTTCCGCGCCGAAGTGAAATACGCCCGAACTCTCACTGCCCTCAAGTAAGCGCACGCCTTCGGCCATATCGCGAATATCCAGCAATTGATAGCGGTTTGACCCCGTGCCCAGCACCGGTACCGTGTCGCCTCTGCGTATCGCATCGAACATCATGGCGAACGCGCCAACCTTGCCGGGGCCGAGAAATGTTTTTGGCCGCACTGCGGCCACCGACGGGCCGTTTTGCTGTTGCATCAACCACGATTCGGCTTCCGTTCGATATGCACGGTAATCATCGAGCCGCGACATGCCGGAACCGGACAGAAAAGGATGCCGTCGAGGCGACCTTTCAACGACAGTTGACGAAATCAGTACGAAGCGGCGCGCGCCCGCGTCGCGGGCAGCCTCATACACCATGCGTGTGCCATCAACGTTTACCGTGCGAAGGGTTTGCGGCGACTGGCGGGGTGAGGCAAATGCAGCATGTACGACGCTTTCGACGCCGTGTGCGGAACGCCGCACCGTATCGATGTCGCAAACGCCGCCTTGAACATAATCCACATCATTGGCCCAATCGGGTCGCGGCGCGACATCGAGCACGCGCACGGTTTTGCCCGCGTCGAGAAAGGCGCGCACCATATGCGCGCCAAGAAATCCGGCACCACCGGTGATGAGGATTTGCGGCTGTGTCATTTCTTGGGCTGCTTGAGAATCGACGTTAGAAACAAGCAAATGAGCGATCTAAGAAAATTCGCCGCAAGGCTTCAACCAACGCCGCAGGAGGTATCGGTGATCCGCGTGACAAATGTCTGTTGGTGACATTGTCGCCGGAGCGAACGCAATGCGCTCTGCGCCACATCAATCCAGTTCAAACGCGTTTTTGTAATCCAATTTTAGCGCGGGATCCTGTTCGGCCTTGCGCAGGTACGCGTTACCCACCGCGAGGCTTTCAATTTCGCTCCCCATGAAGCAGCGAAACGCATCGGCCGGTGTGCATACGATCGGTTCGCCGCGCACGTTGAATGACGTGTTGATGATGACCGGGCAGCCGGTGACGCGTTTGAATTCGGCGAGCAGCGCGTGGTAGCGCGCGTTGGTGTCGCGATGCACGGTCTGAATCCGGGCGGAATAATCGACGTGGGTGACCGCGGGCAACTCCGAGCGCGGCACATTGAGTTTGTCGATGCCGAACAGCGCCTGCTCGGCGTCCGTCATCGCGCGGCGACGCGGCTTGACGACATCGGCGACCAGTAACATGTACGGGCTGTCGCCATCGAGTTCAAACCAGTCCGCCACATCCTCGCGCAGAACCGATGGCGCGAACGGGCGAAACGATTCCCGGTATTTGACTTTCAGATTGAGCGTTTTTTGCATGGTCGGTGAACGGGCGTCACCCAGAATAGAGCGCCCGCCCAGCGCACGCGGACCGAATTCCATTCGTCCCTGAAACCAGCCCAGCGCACGGCCATCGGCCAGATCCTGCGCGCATTGCGAAATGAGTCGCTCGTCGGTAAGCGTTTCAAAGCGGGCACCCGCCGCCGTCAGGCCCGCTTCAATGTCCGCCTGTGAATACGATGGCCCCAGATAACTTCCGCGCATCGAATCCCTGTCCGCAGAAACCGTTCTTGGCCCATTGAGCAGGCCGTGATACGCCGACAGTGCTGCACCCAGCGCGCCGCCGGCATCGCCCGACGCGGGTTGAATCCAGATTTTTTCAAACGCGCCATCGCGCAGAATTTTTCCGTTGGCCACGCAGTTGAGCGCCACCCCGCCCGCCAGACACAAATTGCGCTGCCCGCTTTGTTTGGCCACCGCACGCGTGAGTTTCAGCATGATGTCCTCGGTGACTTTCTGGATCGAGGCGGCGAGGTCCATGTGGTTTTGCGTCAATCGTTCTTCCCCGGATCGTGCGGGACCGCCAAACAAATCGGCGAAGCGTTGGTTGGTCATGGTCAGGCCGGTGCAGTAGTCGAAGTAGTCAAGGTTGAGGCGGAACGAGCCGTCGTCCTTGACATCGATTAAATTCTTGTAGATTTGATCGACGTATTTCGCTTCGCCATAAGGCGCCAGACCCATCAGCTTGTATTCACCCGAATTGACCTTGAATCCGGTGTAATAAGTGAATGCCGAGTAAAGCAGGCCGAGTGAATGGGGAAAATGAATTTCACGCTGGACTTCGAGTTTGTTGCCGCTGCCGATGGCCAGCGAAGAAGTCGCCCACTCGCCCACCCCATCGAGCGTCAATACGGCGGCGGATTCAAACGGCGAGGGGAAAAACGCGCTCGCCGCATGGCTCATGTGGTGCTCACCAAACAACAATCTTGAAAGCCAGTCCTGATCGTCGTCGAGCTTGTTCAATTCCTTGTTGAGCAAATCCTTGAGAAACAATTTTTCCCGAAGCCAGACCGGAATGGCCACGCGAAATGATTGAAATCCCCTTGGTGCCATGGCAATGTAGGTTTCCAGCAGGCGCTCAAACTTCAGGAACGGCTTGTCGTAGAACGCGACATGCTGGATTTCCTTCGCATCGATTCCCGCTTCGCGCAAACAATAGCGGGCGGCGTTGGCGGGAAACGCCGGGTCGTGTTTTTTTCGCGTGAAGCGTTCTTCCTGCGCAGCGGCCACGACCACACCATCACGCAGCAGGCAGGCGGCACTATCGTGGTAGTAGGCCGAAATGCCAAGGATGTGCATGGATCAGAACAGGGTGTAGATGAAGGGGGCGATCGCCGAGCCCTGCGTCAGCACGATCAACGCGCCGAGCAACGCCATCACAATCAATATCGGCAACAGCCAGAATTTCTTCCGTGCCCGCAAGAAATCCCAAAGTTCGCGAATGAATGAAATCATGCCCCGTTCCTCAGAATTGTTTTTTCATTTGTTGATCCGCGCGTCCCGGCGGATCGCGCTCGATCCAATACGTCTTGGCGTCGGGCTCAAGGCGCAGCCGCAATAGATCCTTGCCCCGCAAACGGATCAACAGGCCGGTGGGAATGACGGCTAGGCAGAACACGATCAATAATGCGATCGGACTGACGATGCGATGCAGCAGCAGCCCGAATTTTGTCCAGATTACGTTCAGGGGCGCGAGCAGGCGAGGCGCCAAAAATGCGGCAGCCAGAAATAGCGCCGCAACGCCCAATGACCAAAGCCGAATGGGCGAACCTCCCACCAGCGGGTAGAGCGCGACCAGCAAAAACACCACGCAAAAGACGATGCCAAACGCCTTGTCGCTGCCCCCGGCCGGAACGGAAGCAACCGAATCGGCTTGATGAGGGTTGGGCGAACGGGCGTCGTTCATGGGATACGTCTCAGGTTGGATTAACGTGCGAGGCCAAATTCATGCGCATGCGATCTTCAACCGCTTTTGCCGGATTATCGCACAGGCGTTTTTGCCTTCGATGCCAGGTTGAGATTGGTTCATGCATCATCGAAGCAGATGGCGCAAGTGGGCGGCGAACGTGATACAAAAAATGAAAGTCAAGCACTGGTGCGCCTTTCGACGGCATTTCATCCAGAAATCCGCATGAATAGGCGATCTACGACTCTTTTCTGTGCGTGAATTCTCCAACGGCACCGACGGTAAGAAAGGAACGAAACCACGCGTTTCACGCGACGCGACCGGTGAGCCGCGCGCAAGGTAATCTTCGAGGGCAACGACGTCGAATAACGACGGATTGCGCCAACGCAGTGCCTCAACGATGGCGCAGGACAACTGCAAATCCGCGCGAACCCGATTGATATCCTGGACCATTTTCTTCCAAAGGCACGTGAGTCAGGATCGGCTCACGTGCGCTTGCCGGATTTGCCATCGGCTGTGATACTTGCACTGCGGAGATTGAATCTCCTGTCCGTCGCCATGCGGGTTTTCAACGATCAAGAAAATCGAGGATCACGGTGAAGTTCGGCAACTGGGTTTCGATGGAACGCGACCGAACGCGAATGGTTCAGCTCGACATACTTCGCGGCATCGCCATCCTGCTGGTGCTGTTCACGCACAATCTCGTCGGCCCGAAGGATTCAGGTTCATTGCAACCAGCGTTAAGTTACTTGCGCCACTTGGGGCCGACCGGTGTGGATCTGTTTTTCGTGCTGAGTGGTTTTTTGGTCGGTGGGCTGCTCTTCAAAGAATTGCGCGACACGGGGCATCTCGATGTGGGCCGCTTTCTGATACGTCGCGGGTTCAAAATTTGGCCCTCATACTTCGTTTTCATTGGGTTTGTTTTTCTCTGGCTTATTTTCATCGACCGTGAATCGCTTTTCGGCAGCGTTCGGACGCTGTTGCCGAACTTGCTCCATGTGCAGAACTATTTTGGCTCGCCGCGTGCACATACCTGGAGCCTGGCCGTTGAGGAGCATTTTTACCTTGCGCTTCCCTTTCTGCTTTTGTTGTTGACTTCGCGTAAGGGGTCAAAATTTACCTCGATACCGGCACTGCCGTATGTCGCGGCCAGCATATTCATTCTGTGCGCGCTGTTCAGGGTATTTGCCTATGCCGACCGCCAACCCTATAACCCGCATTTCGCCACACACCTGCGTATCGATTCCCTCTTCTTCGGCGTGATGCTGGCGTATTTCTATCATTTCAAACCGCGACAGCTGGCGTTCGCCGCAAGGCACCGGGGAAAACTGATTTTTCTCGGAACGGTTTTGCTGCTGCTGTATCCCGCGCTGGTCATCGGCAGAAGCAGGATGGTGGGACCACTGGGTTTTGTGATGCTTTATGTGGCATACGGATGTTTTTTGCTCGCTCTGATTTACACCGAGGTTGGTGCAGGCCGGCTTGGCGTGTGGCTGAACAGTCATGTCGCACGCGCCATCGCGTTCATTGGTTATTTTAGCTACCCGATGTATTTGTGGCACATCGATGCAACCCGACCGGTGGCCGCGTTACTGAAATCCGGGGCATTCGCGGGGTTGCCTCCGGAGCTTCGCTGGCTTTGCGCATTTGTACTTTACGTCCTGATGGCATTGGCAGTTGCTGTGCCCTTCGGCATCCTGCTGGATAAGCCGTCATTGGCATTGCGCGACCGCTTGTTCCCGTCGAAAACCGTACGTTTCAAACCGTCAGCGCCATAGCCGGTCGCAATCTGTGCCGTCTGTACCTGCGTGCCTTCGCGACTTGGTGCCCCGAGAAATCCAAGCAATCAGCAAAGCGGTCCGCCACTTCTCGCAAGTTGCGCATGAACAGTTTCAACCGATCCGTTTTCTGGCGGACGGCGTCGTTGTGTATTTGATAGACTCCCTTGCAAGTTGAGTGATGAAATTTTGTGATGTCCGCGATAGAGGCTTGTCCTTTGGGCTCGTTGGTAAGGCGATCGAGAATACGCGTCAAAGGCCCCTCGGTCAGTGACACGTTAGTGGCACAACGTTTTCCGAATGCAATCGATATGGTCGCGAATGAAAAATACTGCCAATAGTGCAACGTATGTACCGGGGGCCCGTTGGTCGCGCCAGACGAAGCTGCTGGTGCTCGTCGTGCCGCTTGTTTGCGTGTTTCTGCTGGGTGAGATCGCGGGAAGGCTGCTTGAGCAATATGCAGGATACATGCCGCGCCGGTCGGCCAGTTACGCCGACGGCAATCCGTATCTGCGCAGCGCACTGATACCGGGTATCCGCTTCAAGTCTGGCCCGTTTAGTGTCGACGTCAACAGTCTGGGATTTCGCGGCCCCGAAATCCAGATGCCCAAACCGCCAGGCACGTTTCGCATTTTCGCATTGGGGGAATCGTCCACGTTCGGCTGGAAAGGCGCGGTTTCCCATGAGCATGCGTGGCCCGCGCTGCTGGAAGCAAAGCTGCGATCCGCGTACCCGGGCCGGCAAATCGAAGTAGTCAATGCGGGCGTGCCGGGTTACACATCGATTGAACAGCGGATCAATTTCATGTTGCGCGTTTCCCGCCTGCAACCGGACGCGATCCTGATTTACCACGGCAACAATGACCTGAATTGGTCTTGGGTACCCGACGTCGAAACGAAGCTTATTTATGGGCGGGGACTAAGCATCGCGCCACCCGGTCGCTTTGACCGGCTCGTCGATTATTCATATGTGCTGATGGAAATCCGCTCGCGCATGAATCTGTTCAGCCGATCTTCGCAAACCAAGCACGATGATGTCGACGTTGCCGCGATCCGCATGCTCAAGAGCAATGTTTCCGGACTCATCGACGATGCTCGACGCGCCGGATTAAAGGTCGCCATCGGCACATTTGTGCATGGATTGAATGAGTCCGGGCTGCCCGGCCAATACAGCGAGGACGAAGTCAAACTGGGTGTGCCTGCGGTCGGACGCTGGTTTGAAAATATCGGACCGCAAGGAATACGCCGCAGCTTCCCTGTCTATAACGAAATGGTTCGCGATCTTGCACGCACCGAGGGTATTGCGCTGACCGAATCGGCCAAGGGGATTCCGGGTACGCCAGAGTTCCTGACGGATTGGTGCCACTTCACGGTGAAGGGTGAGCAGCGCATGGCGCAGCTATGGTTTGAGACAGTGGAAAAGGCAGGCTGGCTGGCGGCTAACGGGGTTAAATAGGCGGGAGGCATCGATTTACTGAATTTTCA
The DNA here is from genome assembly GCA_031430555.1 of Betaproteobacteria bacterium. Taxonomy (GTDB): domain Bacteria; phylum Pseudomonadota; class Gammaproteobacteria; order Burkholderiales; family Usitatibacteraceae; genus UKL13-2. Next base: position 8,148 of record JANPBQ010000305.1, on the reverse strand, counting down.
GCGGACGCAACAAATCGACCGATTCACCCCGTCGTTTGTCTAGCGAACCTTCGCCAACGCCCCCCCGTCACCGAACCAATAACCCATCGCTTCGCCCAATGCCCAAGAAACCGCGAATACCGCCAGCAACGGCAGTGAGTGAAACAACTCGCGTCGATAGCGCCCGGATTTGATGACTTCAGATATCACCCGCCATAAAATCAGCGGCGGCAATGCAATCGTGGCGCAGCCGAAAAGCAGTCGCTTGATGATAGGTGCATTCCGCACGCGCATTGCCGCATAGGCGCGAGAGTAAAGATATCGCTGCGACGTGTATTCGCCGACGCTGTAATGTTTCTTGTGGCCCACGCGGATATCGGGCCAGCTGATTAGCGCGATTCCCGCATCTTTAAAGGCGTCGTGTAATGCATCCTCCCAGCGCCCTTCGCGCAGGGTGCCATGGAAGCGTTGCAACAAGCTCTTGCGATAGGTGACGTTGTTGCCGGTAAGCCACTGCGCGGGGCCATTGGGCGGCGGATTCAGGCAGTGGCTGTATTCGCACAAAAAGGCCGCCCAATCCACGATGGTTCCGGTGGCGGCATTGTCCACCGCGCCACCGACAACCTGCGCGCCCGTCGCGTGCGCGTCCATCATGCGTCTCGCCCAATCCGGCGGCACGATGACATGATCCTCGATCACGCCAACGATCTCGGCTTCTGCCGCGTCGAAAGCGATGGCACGCATCTGCGGGATGGTCACGTGCGACGCGACTTCAATTACCGTTGCATTTGGAAATGAATCCCGTATGGCCGCACGCACAATTTCCCCTGTCCGCTCAACAACCAATACCTCGATGATGCCGCCGCCCTGCTGCGCATAAACAGCGTCCAATGCGCCGCGCAAATCCGACCAACTGTTTACCGAGGGAATCACCACCGACATATCCGGCAATTTCAGGTCGTTCATGATTTTCCGTGCTGATATTGGTTGCTCTCCGATTGCGGTGAAAACAGTCGGCGCACGGCGCGCATTTTGGCGCGCACGCCGACGTAGGCGCGGGTGCGCAACGAAAACAAGTCGCTCAGGTCGGGTTGATTGCGCCAGTAGTACATGTCCAGGCGCTCGAGTTCCAGACGGTCGCTGTTACCCGAGGCATAACCCAATTGAACCCCGCACGCAACGCGAAAATGGCGGCGCGCAAGCTCTCGGACAGGTGTGCTGCACGCGCCATAGGGATAGGCGAACGATTCGACCGGCTCGCCCAATGCTGCTTCGACAGCGCGCTTGCTGTCGATCATTTCCACCACGACCGCGTACGGCGGAAGTTGCGTCAAGAATGGGTGGCTTTGGCTGTGAGCGCCGAACTGAATGCCGGCGGTATGCAGCGATTTGATCTCGTCCCAATTCAATAGCGGTTGAAGCGCGACATCCGCAGGCTGTGTGGGCCAGCCGTTGTCGCGGCCACAATGCGCGGTCACCAGAAAGACCGTCGCCGGAAAATTGTACAGCGCAAGTACCGGTGCCGCATGGTCACGAAAATTGCGAAAACCGTCGTCGAACGTGATGGCCACGGCGGACTCACCAAGCTCGAGCAGATGCGGGACTTCGTCGAGTTTCACCACGCGTATTCCCGCCTGTGCGAGGCTTTTCATCTGTGTCGCAAACACTTTCGGCGCCACGGAAATGACCGAGCCGCTGTCGTCCAATGAATGATAGGTCAGGATCGCGACGCTCATCGCGCAAGGCCTTTTGCATAACCCGCCGTCTCGCCACAGGCCCATGCGATATAAAACGCCGCAATCATTGGCAGGGCCGCGAAGAATTTCGACCGGTTTCGCCTTTTTTGCAGGACGCGCCGGGTGGTGCGCTGCAACAGCACAAAGGGAATCAACGGTGAGGCGGCCAGCATCAATGCGCGTTTTACGGATCCCAACGTTGAGGCACGCCACGAGCCATATTTTCGGCCGTGCAAAAAGCGCTGCATCATGAATCCCGAAAAATTGTAGGAATGACGATGCCGAACCAGCATCGCCGGCGCGATCCGCAGCACCTGCCCTTCCTGCGCCAACGCGCGATGCAATTGCGGCTCCCAAAATCCGTCGCGCCACTGCGCTTCATGGCGAAACAGCGGCGCGCGTTTATAGGAGGCATTGTCAGCGGCTATATCATCGACTTCACTGGCGGTTAGCGGCGGCAGGAAATGGTTGTAGCGGCAAAAGCATACTGCCCAATCGGTCAGGCTGCTCAAAGGGTCGCCATCGATGGTGCCGCCAACACCCGCCGCTTCCGCCAAATGTCCCTCCAGCACCTGTTTGATCCAATCATTCGATGGAATGCAGTGCGCCGTGGTAATCGCCACAATCGCGCCGTTGCATTGCCGTATTCCCGCCGACCACAATTCGTTGATGAGGGCGCTCGTTGGCCGTGTCATCAGTTGAATCTGTGGAAAATCAGTGCGCACAATATCGGTACTTCCGTCGCTGGAATTGTCCACGACAATCAATTCAATGCTTGCATCGACTTGCCGCACCAGACAACCGAGACAATCGCGGATACTCACAACCGCGTTGGAGCTTGCGACAACAATCGACAGCGCAATTGTCACGGCGCAAATGTTTGCAGATTGACGGTCTCTCCGCGCGTGGCCGACGCATAGCCGCCGAAGACGGTGCGTGCCAAAGCGCGCGCATGATTTACGCTGTCGAGTGATTGTTGTCCCGTGCGAATATCGGCGATCAATTTTTGCAGCACCCGGGAAGTGGCGACCGGACGTGCCTCGACTTTATCGACCGCGAGAATCCGCGACCGCCCGCCCTGTTCGACCCGCGCCTCGCCGCCCTTGACAAAACTGGCACGAAACACCGGGTGCCCCACTTCTCCCGACCATTCCACCGCCGCGCGCGCGAGGCCGCCGAAGGACAATCTGAGCGATGCCTCCTCACAGTCGATGCGCATTTCGAGATAGCGCCTCGGCGCGCGACTGACCCGATTCAACAGCATGGTCGCCATGCATTCGTTGGGATAACGCAGCGTCGCCTGCACCAGCACGTCCGCGTCGGTGTCCTTGCGCACTTTGGGGGTGTGCGCGGTGATGGTGTTTGCGTGGCTATCGAAGAAATAGGAAAACAGGTCCAGTGTGTGGCTGCCAAATTCATTGAGCGTGGATTGAACCAGTTTCGAGCGCCAGTTGGATTCCTTGTAGGGCGGGTGGAACATCTGCTGCCATGCCTGAATCAGGTAAGGGCGACCGAATTCGCCGCGATCAATCGCCTGCTTGGTTTTCATGTAAATATCGAGATAGCGATACTCGTGATTGACCGCCACGATCCGACCGGCTGCCGCAGCCGCTTTCACCACATCGTCCGCCTCGTCGGTTCGGGTGACAAAGGGTTTTTCGCACAACACATGTGCGCCATGCGCGAGGGCCAGCAAACACATATCGCGGTGCGTGTCGGGAGGCGTTGCGATAATCACCAACTCGGGCTTCTCGCGCTCCAACAGGCTTAACGCATCCGGATAGGTCGCAGGTACGCCTTTTTGTTCGGCCCATGTGCGACGCTCGGTGCGTGGATCGCAGGCGGCCACCAATTCCAGTTCGGGCAATGCGGCGCAAGCGCGCAAGTGGATATCTTCCACCACCAAGCCCAATCCGAAGAGTGCTGTTCGCATTCTGCTCATCAAATGTTCTCCATGCGACCGGCGCAAGATGCGAACCGCGCGAAAAAATTATTTGCTGCCGGGTTTTCGGGCGCGCAGAATCAGAACGCCGACCGGATAAACGAGCTTGCCGCCACCGGCCAAGACGCGTTGACAGGTTGCCATGAAGGCTTCTCGCATTTCATCTACCTTGCCCGGTGGTGCCTCGTTGATGCGCTTTCTCGCGAGGCTGGAAAAAGTGCGTTGCAATTCCCAGAATTCTTCTGCCGTTGCAATTGGGTGATTGTACCCAACCCATTCCGTGGAAATATCGTTAAAGCCCGCCTGACGTGCCAGTTCCTGCACGGGATCAACCCGTCCGTGTCCGTGGCCGGCCAATGCGGATTGTTCGTCAGCATGACTGTGCGGCAGGTACTTTTCGACCATTGCGTCCAGAAAGGCGGGGGCCGACAACTCCAGACCCAAGCGTCTGCGCAACAAAGTTGGCAGCATTTGCAGCGCATGCCTCCAGCCGGTAAAGGTGGACATGGAGGGGCTGCTACCCACCGCGAGGACGAGCGGCTGATCCGGCTTTAGTACTCGCCGCATTTCGCGCAAGGCCCCGAGTGGATTGGGAAAGTGCAATAACGCGAACAAAGACAAGACAACATCAAAAGTGTTGTCGCTAAATTCAAGCCCCTCAGCGTCCATGCTTTGCCAGGTAATTCGTGTTCCGGCGGTATCAATTGAGGCAAGCCGTTCTGCGGTCGCCAGCATGCCGGCGGATAAATCGATCGCGTTCACGTGGCCCTTTGTGTCAAGGCGGCGCGCCGCCGCCAGCGCCACGATGCCGGTACCGGTGCCGACATCGAGCACGCGCGACAAAGGAGCAAACGCGGCCATTTCGACGATACGCTCCGCAATGGGCTGCGAAAAGCGCGTCGTGAAATGCGCAAAACTGTCACTGACGGTGTCGTATGAGCCTGCGTCACGTTGCTTGAACGCGTCGGCGGCCTGATCCGACGCACTCATCGGCTTACGCTCAACAAGTCCAATGAACTCAAGGCATGCTCACGCCGCAGTGCGCGGCGATTTTTTGTCCACCACCCAGTTATAAATGCGGGCGTATGCATAGCCTATGCCGTAGCCGACGATGAAACCATAGATCATCCCGATAAATGCGCCACCCCAAGTGACGCTGTAGCCGATGAAATACTGTCCCAGCAATGACAAGTGTGGCCCGACGGTGTCGCCGCCTTTTATCACCAGCCAGATCGTCAAAGCGAACAGGCCCAAACCGACGAACATGCCGGTCGTGACGCCCTGCACCACCGCGTTCAAATAGAGTAAGCGAGTTTGAATTACGGTGTCTTCGTTATCGCTGGTCATGGATATGTTCCTGTGTTGGTTGCTTGCTCATCATGAATGATTTCAAAAGTAGTCGAGCATTTGTCGAAGGACTTTACGTTCCGCCCGATGATAAAGAATGGCGCGGCTGGTGAACAGGGCGGCGTTGCGCAGGAAGGCAAACAACCAGCCACCGGCAAAGCCGGCCACCGCCCCATAAGCCAGACCAATGAAACTGCCCGTCACGCTTACCTGATAGCCCGGGAAATACTGGCCTAACAATCCCAGTGTCGGGCCAATGACCGTCCCGCCCTTTACCACCAGAATCAAGGTCGCCAAACACAGCAATACGCCGGCCATGACGCCCACCGCCAGCCCTGAAGCTGTCCGATCCAGCTTGGCATACACCCAGGCCCCCAAGCCCGGCATCGAAGGTGCCGGGATGGTCGTCGTGACACCCGCTTCTTCGCGTTCCTCCTCGTGATACTCCTGATCGACGTTCACACTCCATAGATCATTTTGCTCACCGGCCAAAAGATTGCGCGTCGCCAATAGCCCCGTAAGCATTGCGTGATCCTGATTGTTATAGCGATGCAGGCCATTGCGACCCACTGTGTGGAAATTTTCCAGCGCGTCGACGAACTCGCGGACCTGACCCAGGTAATCGCCGTAGTCGGCGTCATAAATCGGATACGCCTTGGCGACTCGCACTACACAGCCATCCTCAACGTCGGCGTAACTCGCAAGCCCGGTGCGATCTACTTCGCGCTTGGCGAGCTCGATCAAATCCGCATCGGCCGTTGTCCACAGCGCGTCACCTTCGGTACAGAAATATTCCAGCCCGAGCGAAGTCTTGGCCGGATCCGGCACCATGTCCGGACTCCAGTTCTTGAAATTCTGAATGCGCCCCACCTGAACGCTTGGGTCGTGAATGTAAATCCAGTTGTCAGGGAACAGGTCGGGTTTATTGACGATCAGGCAGACGGTCAGGAAATCCCGGTAATGCAGTTTGGCCGCCGCCTGCAATACCGACTCTGGGGCCGGCGGATCGAGTTTGCGGATAAATTCCGCGACCGGCATGCTGGATACGAAGTGGCTGCCGACCAATCGCGTCTCAGCATCGCCCTTGCCGGTGACGACCGCGTCAATGCGCTGGCCGGTGCGCTCAATACGCTCGACTTCCTGATTGAGCCGCACCTCACCGCCGCGCTTCTCGATCTCGGTCGTGAAAGCTTTCCACATCATGCCGGGGCCGAGACGCGGATAGTCAAATTCTTCAATCAGGGTGGTAATCTTTGAGCCCGGTTTGACGATCATGCTCATCAGCGCCGTTTTCAGCGACAGGTCTTTGATGCGCTGTGCCGCCCATTCGGCCTTCAGCTCGGAGCACGAAATCCCCCATACCTTCTCGGTATAGGATTTGAAAAAGATCATGAACAGCCGCCGACCGAAGCGGTTGGTGACCCATTCTTCGAAGGTCTCTTCGCGGCGATAAGGGAACAGTTGCCAGCGGATATAGCTGAATCCGATCAATATGCTTTGCACAAAACCCAGACCGGTAAGCGCGTTTATCGGCTTCAGGGGATAGTTGAAGAACTTTTGCTGATAGTAGATGCGCGACAGGCGGGGACGGCGCAGAAATTCGCCGCCCATGATCTCCTTCCACAGTGCTTTGACTTCCTTGTTCTTGGTGAAGAAGCGGTGACCACCCATGTCGAAGTGGTAGCCCTTGTACTGGTCGGTACGGGCGATACCGCCAACCTGGTGGTCTTTCTCCAGCACAAGGGGAATCGCGCCGTGATTCGTCGCTTCCAGCGCCGCCGTCAAGCCTGCAGGCCCGCCGCCAATGACGATCATTCGATTGTCTTTGCTGCGCTCAGAATTCAAGTTTTATCTCCCTGATGCATATTGGATTCAGCCAAACCGGACTGCCGCGTATTGATTGAGCAGGGCCTGTGGTGGGTTACCGACCGGAAGGGCAACTACTTTTTTCGGTTCACCTATTTGCGCAATCAAGTGCGGTCTCTTTGTGGACGTGTAAGTGATTGTAATTGAAGGACGGATTTGCGGATACCCTTGATGCCAAAATGAACCGACAGACTTTCGTTACAAACGCCATGGTGATTCAAAACAATTTTTTGCAGGATCGCCCGGCACCAAACCAATAACCCAACCATTCGCCGATGCCCCAGAAAACGCAAATGCCAAATAGTGGAAAAACGGCAACGGCTAAAAGACGCCGATTTTCCGCGTGACGTACGTTGCGGACAAAGTGCCGGACAATCAGCAGCGGCACAACAGCCGGGGCAAATACACGGTAGAGAACCTTGCTTCCCAATGGAGCTCTCCTCGCACGCACTGCGCCAAAGCAGCGTCCGTAATGGAAGCGCCGCGCACCGAAGTCCGCCAACGAATAGTGCGTAAGATGGTCTACGCGCATGCCGGGCCTGATGATGAGCCGCCCGCCGCACGCGCGAATACGCTCGTGAAAAAACGGCTTGTTGAACCCTTCCGACGCCAGAATATCGAAACAGGTGTCGATCAACGCGCTGCGGCGATACGCGACATTGTTTCCCGGCAAGTCACCCAATGTCTCGCCGTCTGCGATAGGCGGATTGAACGCACCGTATTCGAACAAATAGGCTGCGATGTTACCGGCGGTCTTCGGGCCTGACAGCAACACCGAGCCGCCCACTGCCGACACGCTTGCATCATCGAATGCGACAAGTATTTCACTGATCCAGTTTGGCGCGGCGGCATCACTGGGGTCGAGCACGGCAACAAATTCACTGCGCGCCTGTCGAATCGCCTCGGCTTTCAATTCGGGAAGATTGCCACCGGGCAACGCAATGTGGCGGAACCCCGGAAATCGTTTCGCGAGCGCTTCCAGCTTTCCATCATCACTGCCGTCGACAATAAGAACCTCGAATTCCGCGGCTTGAATTTGCCGGGCCAGCGAAAGAAGGGCTTGTTCGGTCGTGTCGGGCGGCTCTCGTGCGGCGACCACAACCGACACGCGCGGCGTCGGGGACACGACATGTATTGCGTCCGCCGCACCCATTGAGGACTCGCTGCAGTTCAGGTTTCGGTTGAAACAGTCGCTGCCGAGTCTTTCGGACTGCGTGCAAGACGATCGATGTTGATGACCTGACTCGGTTGGGGCTTGCCGGTGAAACTCGCCGCCGA
>JANPBQ010000304.1:0-3330 GCA_031430555.1 Betaproteobacteria bacterium | reverse complement strand
ACGGCGATGCGCTATCGCCTGCCCGACGATCCCGTCTGGCGGCGCTGGTGGCCGAAGGTGATTGCGTTGTGGCCGGATAGCCTCGACGCTGATGAATTTCGCAAGATTCGTGTCGCACTCAATTGGAAGTAAGGTCGTCGCCGCGGGAGTCGCCTCAAGTATAATTTCACCTCCGGCCACTCCCTCTTTTCGCGGCCCCGCCAATGGTTTTTCCCCACGCAGCAAGCGCCGCGTCACCGCAATTGTCGGTGCTACGCGGCTCATCCGCCCTGTCGGCGTTTCGTCTCGAAAAAATGCGCACATCGTTGATGACTTCGCATCCGACGATACGTTCCATCGATTGCGCGTTTGTCCATTTTGTTCAATCCGCCCGTGCGCTCGATCAACGCGCGTCTGAGATCCTGCGCCAATTGCTTACGTATGGCGGCGAGTCCGCGCCGGCCGGCGAAGGTGAAACCTTTCTGGTGATTCCGCGCATCGGCACCATCTCACCGTGGGCCTCGAAAGCGACCGACATTGCCCACAATTGCGGGCTCGACATTGTTCAGCGGATCGAGCGCGGAACGCAATTTTCGGTACGCAGCGATAGCCCCTTGAGCGCCGAGACGCGTGCCGCCATCATCAACGCGATTCACGATCCGATGACGGAAACGGTGCGGCCCTCACTCGACGACGCGGCGGAATTGTTCGTCGCCCAATCCCCGGCACCGCTCACCCGCGTGCCGCTGATGACCGAAGGCGTGCAGGCGTTGCAGCGCGCCAATGCCGAGATGGGTTTGGCGCTGGCGGCGGATGAAATCGATTACCTTTTGGACTACTACCTGCGCATCGCGCGTGACCCGACCGATGTCGAATTGATGATGTTCGCGCAGGCCAATTCCGAACATTGCCGCCACAAGATTTTCAACGCCTCGTGGACAATTGACGGCGAGGCGAAATCGCAAAGCCTGTTCGCGATGATCCGCAATACGCATCAATTGGCACCCGGCAAAACCGTGGTCGCCTACTCGGATAATTCGGCCGTCATGCAGGGCACCACGATTGCACGTTTTTTTCCGGATGCGAAGGGACGCTTCTCGTTTCACGACGATGAAACGCATATCCTGATGAAAGTGGAAACCCACAATCATCCGACCGCGATCGCGCCGTGGCCGGGTGCCGCGACCGGTTCCGGCGGCGAGATTCGCGACGAGGGCGCCACCGGCATCGGTGCCAAACCCAAAGCGGGGCTCACCGGATTTTCGGTATCGAACCTGAATATTCCCGGCCATCGGCAGCCGTGGGAACACGATTACGGCAAGCCCGCGCGCATCGCGTCCCCACTCGCGATCATGACCGAGGGTCCGCTGGGCGGGGCGGCATTCAACAATGAATTCGGCCGCATCAATCTGAACGGATATTTCCGCACCTATGAGCAATTGGCTGACGGTGTGATGCGCGGCTACCACAAGCCGATCATGATTGCCGGCGGCTTGGGCAATATCTCGCACCGCCATACGCACAAGAGAACGCTCGCGCCGGGAACACTGCTGATTCAGCTCGGCGGGCCCGGCATGCGCATCGGTTTGGGCGGCGGTGCGGCGTCTTCGATGACATCCGGTGCCAATACCGAGGCGCTCGATTTCGATTCGGTGCAGCGCGCGAACGCGGAAATGCAGCGCCGTTGCCAGGAGGTGATCGACGCCTGCTGGCACATGATGGACGCGAATCCGATACTCAGCCTGCACGATGTCGGTGCCGGCGGCATCTCGAACGCGCTGCCGGAATTGGCGCATGGCGGCGGTGCCGGCGCGCGTTTTGATTTGCGCGCGGTTCCGTCGGAAGAGCCGGGAATGAGTCCGCGCGAAATCTGGAGCAACGAGTCGCAGGAGCGCTATGTACTCGCGATTGCGCCGGCGTCGCTCTCACTGTTTCAGCGCCTGTGCGAGCGCGAACGCTGCCCGTTCGCCGTACTGGGCGCGGCCACGAGTGAGCCGCAATTGGTGGTCGCCGATCCCTTGTTCGGCAACGACGCGGTCGATATGGAAATGGATGTGCTGCTCGGCAAACCGCCGCGCATGCATCGCGATGCGGTGTCGGTAAAAACGTCGCACCCGCCACTCGACACGACGGCGATGGAATTGAAAGACGCCGTCTATCGTGTGCTGCGCCTGCCAACGGTTTCCGATAAATCGTTTCTGATTACCATCGGCGATCGCTCGGTCGGTGGCTTGACGGTGCGCGATCAATTCGTCGGGCCCTGGCAGGTGCCGGTGGCTGATTGCGCGGTCACGCTGATGGGCTTTCAGACGCTCCAAGGCGAAGCAATGTCGATGGGCGAACGCGCACCGATCGCGCTCATCAACGCCGCCGCATCGGGCCGCATGGCGGTCGGCGAAGCCATCACCAATATCGCGGCGGCCGATGTGGCAGAGATTGGCGACATCAAACTCAGCGCCAACTGGATGGCCGCCGCCGGATTTCCGGGCGAAGATGCGCGGCTCTACGAGACGGTACATGCGGTCGGCATGGAACTCTGCCCGGCGCTGGGTATTTCGATTCCGGTCGGCAAGGATTCGCTGTCGATGAAGACGGCGTGGGATGAAGGCGCTGGAAAAAAACAGGTGGTGGCTCCGGTGTCACTGGTGATTTCCGCCTTCGCGATGGTCGAGGACGCGAGCAAAACGTTGACGCCGGAACTCGATCGCGGTGGGGATGAGACCGAACTCGTATTGATCGATCTGGGCCAAGGCAGCAACCGGCTCGGTGCCTCGGCGCTCGCGCAGGTGTACGCCCAGGTCGGCGACACGGCACCGGATCTCGATGAGCCTACGCACCTGAAACAGTTCTTTACGGGCATTCGCACATTGGCGCGCGACGGAAAAATTCTCGCCTATCACGATCGATCCGACGGTGGCCTGTTGGTCACGCTGGCAGAAATGATGTTCGCGTCGCATGTCGGCGTGACCGTCTATCTCGATACCCTCACCTACACTGAGCGCGAAGCCGATGTCGATGACTACGATGTGAGCGTCACCGCGAAAAAACTCGGCGAGGCCGATGCCACCCTTGCGGCGCTGTTCAGCGAAGAACTCGGCGCCGTGCTGCAAATCCGCAAGGCCGACCGTAGCGACGTGATGCAGGTATTGCGCGACGCGGGAATAGGCGCGATGAGCCATGTGATTGGCCATCCCAACACGCATGATGAGTTGCGCGTGATCCGCGCCACCAGACCATTGCTTGCCGAGAAACGTGTCGATTTGCAATCGGCCTGGAGCGAAACCAGCCATCTGATCCAATCGATGCGCGACAATTCCGCCACGGCGCGCGAAGAATTTGCGCGGTTAAACG
>JANPBQ010000303.1:0-6570 GCA_031430555.1 Betaproteobacteria bacterium | reverse complement strand
GGCAGCGGGCTCGCCGGCATGTCGCTCGCCTTGCGCCTGGCGGAGACCAAAAAAGTCGCTTTAGTGACCAAAACCGAGTTGCTCGATGCCGCGAGCGCCTGGGCGCAGGGCGGCATCGCTGCCGTGCTTGGGGACGACGATTCGCCGGAAAACCACATCCGCGACACCCACGTCGCCGGTGCCGGGCTTTGCAAGGACGAAGCGGTGCGCATGGTCGTCGAGAACGGTCGGCGCGCTGTCGAGTGGCTGGTTGAACAAGGCGTGCCGTTCACCCGTGAAGACGCCACAGGTACCCGTGCCGAATTGCACCTGACGCGCGAGGGAGGGCATTCCCATCGGCGCATCGCGCATGCCGCCGACGCGACCGGCCGTGCGGTACAAAAAACCCTCGCGGGCCAATTAAAATCGCATCCGAATATCGAAGTGATCGAGCATCACATTGCCGTCGATTTGATCATGTCGCACAAGATCGATATCGAACCTGCCGCCGGCGATATCAACCGCTGTTACGGTGCCTATGTGCTAGATAACCGCGACGGAAAAGTTTCGACGTTGGGCGCGCAATTCACGGTGCTCGCGACCGGCGGTGCCGGCAAGGTTTACCTCTACACCTCGAATCCCGATGTCGCGACCGGCGATGGTGTTGCGATGGGCTGGCGCGCGGGTTGCCGGGTCGCCAACATGGAATTCATCCAGTTTCATCCGACCTGCCTCTACCACCCGGCTGCGAAATCGTACCTGATCACCGAAGCGGTGCGCGGCGAAGGCGGCCACTTGAAGATTCCCGCGAACGGCGAGCGCTTTATGCTCACTCACGACGAACGCGCGGAATTGGCACCGCGCGACATCGTTGCGCGCGCCATCGATTTTGAAATGAAAAAGCGCGGCATCGAATTCGTGCACCTCGATATCACCCACAAGCCAGCGGATTTCATCAAGGAACACTTCCCGAATATTTACGAAAAATGTCTGTCGCTCGGCATCGACATCACCACCGATCCGATTCCGGTGGTGCCGGCGGCACATTACACCTGCGGCGGATTGGCGGTCGATTTGCGCGGCCGCACCGATGTTGACGCCTTGTACGCTATCGGCGAAGTCACCTGCACCGGCCTGCATGGTGCCAATCGTCTCGCCAGCAATTCCTTGCTCGAGTGTCTGGTGTTTTCCGAGGCCGTTGAGAAAGATCTGCGCAATGCGCCGATCCGCGATATTCCGCCGCTGCCGGATTGGGATGAAAGCCGCGTCACCAACGCCGACGAAGAAGTCATCATTTCGCACAACTGGGACGAGCTCAGGCGTTTTATGTGGGATTACGTGGGCATCGTGCGTACCGATAAACGCCTCGCACGCGCGTTGCACCGCATCGATTTGCTCAAAGCCGAGGTCCACGAGTACTACGCGAATTTCCGCGTCTCGAATGACTTGATCGAGCTGCGCAATCTGTTGCAAACGGCCGAATTGATTGTGCGCTGCGCGATCTCGCGCAAGGAATCGCGCGGATTGCATTACAGCCTCGACTATCCTGATACCGCAGTACTCGCCAAAGATACGGTGCTCACGCCATGAGTCACGCGCCCGAACGATGCCTCTATACCACCGGCGAAATTCGCGCCATCGAAGCGGCGCATGCGACGAAGCATCCCAAAACATCGCTGATGCGGCGTGCGGGAGCGTCAGTCGCGAAACTTGCGCTGACAATTGTTGCAAGAAAGCGATCGGCTGCGATCCTGGTATTGGCCGGGCCGGGCAACAACGGCGGCGACGCCTGGGTGGCGGCGGCGGCGCTGAAGAAAGCCGGGCACCGCGTGACGGTGTTGGCGCTGGGCGAGCAAAAATTCACCGACAGTGCGGCGAAAACTGCCCATGCCGAATACAGGCGCGGTAAAGGCGATATTCGCGCGGTCTTTCCGGACAATGAGTCATTCGATCTGATTATCGATGGCCTGTTCGGCATTGGACTTGCGCGGGCACCGGCGGGCGTATTCGCCGTCGTGATCGATCGCGTCAACGCGATGCGCCGCGACGTCGGCGATGAAAAAACCCAGTTGCAGATACTTTCAATCGACGTGCCGAGCGGCCTCGCCTCGGACACCGGCGTCGCACTTGGCGACACGATTATTGCCGATCACACGCTGACCTTCCTCGGCCTGAAGCCCGGCCTGTACACGGCCCAAGGCAAAGACTTCGCCGGCGAAGTACATCTGGATATGCTGGGCGTGTCCGCAGCCGATATGGGTTCGGGCGAATTGCTGACGGCTGACGGCGTGCGCGAGTGCATTCCGGTGCGGTCGAATCACTCGCACAAAGGCACGTTTGGCAATGTCGGCATCATCGGCGCAGCCGAGGGCATGGTCGGTGCCGGCATATTGGCGGCGCGCGCCGCACTTTATATGGGGCCGGGCAAGGTGTTTTTGGGCGTCGCGGCGAAAGACGTGCCTGCGTTCGATGCACTGAATCCTGAAGTCATGGTGCGTAAAGCGGAAGATCTGGTGGCCGACGAATCGTTGACGGCGATCGCAATTGGCATGGGACTAGGTGTCGATAAATCCGCGCCTCGGCTGCTTTCAGCCGCCCTCGCTCGCCGCCTGCCGACGGTTCTCGACGCCGATGCATTGAACCTGATCGCAACCACGCCCGGATTCGCCGCAGCGCTTAGCACAAACGCTGAAAACACCAGCACTGGCGCGCTGTTTCCGCCAGAAATGCCTCAAACGCCGCGCCAGTACTCGACTTTCATCTTAACGCCCCACCCCGGCGAAGCGGCGCGATTGTTGAATGTCTCGATCGCGCATCTGCAAGCCGATCGCGTGACGTCGGCAATCGCGCTCGCCAAACGCTTTAATGCTGTCGTGGTGCTGAAAGGGGCCGGCACCGTGATCGCCGCCAGCGATGGCCGCTATTTCATCAATACGTCAGGCAATCCCGGTATGGCCTCAGGCGGCATGGGCGACGCACTCTCCGGCATGATCGCCGCGTTTCTCGCGCAGGGTCTCGGGGCGCTCGATGCCGCAAAACTAGCGGTGTACTTGCACGGCGCGGCGGCGGATGCGTGTCTGTCGCACGGCATGGCACCACTTGGGCTCACCGCGTCGGAGGTGATTTTTGAAGCGCGGATGTTGTTGAATGCGGGGCTGGAACATCCCGACCATTGAGAAACGCCGGGCTGCTATGCCGCGAGTTGCCGGTACAGCCAGAACCCCAACGCGGTCAGCAACAGCGATACCGCCAAATGCGACACCGCAACAATGCCCGCCCAAGCCAACTCGCCGCGCTCGATCAGCCCGACGACTTCCGCAGAATATGACGAGAACGTCGTCAGTCCGCCGAGAAACCCGGTGATGATGGCAAGCCGCCATTCCGGTGCCAATTCCAAATGGCGCGAAAAGTGCGCGACGGCAATCCCCACGAGCAACCCGCCGATCGCATTGGCGGCAAATGTGCCCCAGAAAAAGTGCGGATGGCGTGGATTCAACCAAACGCTGAGTCCCCAGCGTAGCCAGCCGCCGATCGCCGATCCGCCGCCCACTGCCAACAATCCGAGCCAGATTTTTTCCATTACTCACTTTCATTTTGCATATGGGTTGCCAATGTCTGAATTGTCATCCCCGGATCAAGTCCGGGGATGACAACAATTTTGTGGAGATAGTGAGTTTGCTGTGCGCGCCAATGTTATGTTCCGCGTCTCGCGTTTCTAGGATAATAAAGCCAACCTTCACAAAATAAATAAACAGCGATATGAGCGACCGGGAATCGATGGAATACGACGTGGTAATTGTCGGTGCTGGCCCGGCCGGGCTGGCTGCCGCGATTCGTCTTAAACAACAGAATGCCGACATCACCGTTTGCATCGTCGAAAAAGGCTCGGAGGTCGGCGCGCATATTTTGTCCGGCGCGGTGATGGATCCGATTGCGCTGAATGAACTGCTGCCGGACTGGAAAAAAGACGGCGCGCCGCTCAATCAGGCGGTGACGGAAGATCGCTTTTTGTTCCTCTCGGAAAAATCGTCGATCCGCACGCCTGGCTGGATGCTGCCAGCATGCTTTCAAAACCATGGCAACTACATCGTCAGCCTCGCCAACGTCTGCCGCTGGTTGGGCACTCAGGCTGAGGCGCTGGGCGTGGAAATTTATCCGGGCTTCGCTGCGGCCGAGGTGTTGTTCAATGACGATGGTTCGGTCAAAGGTGTCGCCACCGGTGACATGGGCATCGGCAAACAAGGTGAACACACCAGTCGCTACGCGCAGGGCATGGAGCTCCACGCCAAGTACACCTTTTTCGCCGAAGGCTGCCGGGGCAACCTCGGCAAAGAGCTTCAGGATAAATTCAAATTGCGCGAAGGACGCGATCCGCAAGTCTATGGATTGGGATTGAAGGAACTTTGGGAAGTCTCCCCCGAAAAACACGTGCCGGGGCTGGTGGTTCACACGGCGGGTTGGCCGTTGCAATCGGATACCTACGGCGGATCATTTTTGTATCACATGGAAAACAATCTGGCCGCGGTCGGCTTCGTGGTGGGACTTGGCTATAAGAACCCGTACCTCTCGCCGTTCGAGGAATTTCAGCGCTACAAAACCCACCCCGATATCCGGACATTTTTCGAGCGCGGCAAGCGCATCGCCTACGGCGCGCGCGCGATCGCGGCGGGCGGATTGCAATCGCTGCCGAAGCTCACTTTTCCTGGCGGCGTTTTGATCGGCGACGACGCGGGATTTCTCAATGCCTCGCGCATCAAGGGTAGCCACGCCGCTATCAAGAGCGGCATGCTGGCGGCCGATGCGGCGGTCGGCGCATTGAAGTCCGGACGCGCGCATGATGTGCTCACCGATTTTCCGGCGAGCTTTGAGAAAAGCTGGCTGCGTGAAGAATTGTACAAAGCGCGCAACTTCAAACCGTGGATGTCGAAAGGCCTCTTTACCGGCACCCTGATGGTCGGCATCGATCAGGTAGTGTTTGGCGGCAAGGCACCGTGGACACTGCACCACCAACATGCCGATCACGAAACGCTTGTGCCTATGTCCGAAGCGACACCGATTGCGTATCCGAAGCCCGACGGCGTGTTGACCTTTGATCGGCTCTCTTCGGTCTTTGTGTCAAACACCAATCACGAAGAAGACCAGCCCGCGCATCTCACCTTGAAAGACGCATCCGTTCCGGTGAACATCAATCTTCAGCGGTATGATGGCCCTGAGCAACGTTATTGTCCGGCGGGCGTTTACGAATTTGTCGAGGCGCCCGGTGGCGGCAAAACGCTGCAAATCAACGCGCAAAATTGTGTGCATTGCAAGACCTGCGATATCAAGGATCCGACGCAAAATATCAAATGGGTGGTGCCCGAAGGCGGCGGCGGGCCGAATTATCCGAACATGTAAATGAAAGTCTGCAACCGCAACTTTTGAAAGCGAGGTGCGCCATGAAACCCGTCTCGGAACTGTTCAAGAATCGCCCCAATACTTTGTGGAGCTTAGGCCCCAACGACAGTGTCTTTGAGGCCATCAAGATCCTCGCCGAAAAAGGCGTGGGCGCGCTGATGGTGATGGACAAAGGCAAACTGGTCGGCATACTTTCAGAGCGCGATTACACCCGCAAGATCGCATTGCTCGGCAAGAATTCAAAAGAAACCACCGTGCGCGACATCATGACCTCAAACGTACTGGTCGTTACGCCGCAAACCCGCACGCGGCAATGCATGGCGATCATGAGTGAAAAGAATATCCGACATTTGCCGGTCGTGGATGGCGATACCGTGGTCGGCATGTTGTCGATCCGCGATTTGATGAACGACATCATCGCCGATCATGAATTCACGATTTCGCAGCTTGAAAGTTATATCAAGGGTTAGGCCTCAGGATCAAACTCTTATGTCAACCCAGCCAATTGTCGTCGCCGTATTTAGCTTTGTGTTTGCTACAGCCGCGCACAGTCAGTCAAATTCCAACTCTCACGCTGAGATTCAGACAGAGCGCCTGAAGGCACCTTCAATAGACAAGGCCGAACTATGTACAACAGAGACGTTAGTTGCGGGCATGCCAAAGTTTCCACCTGCCGCGCTTCGCAGTCGAACTGAAGGTTGGGCGCTCGTGAGCTACGACCTCGACGGCAATGGAAGAGCTGTAAATGTTGCGCTTGTGGGATCGAGTCCGAGCGGTGTATTTGAAAAATCAGCAGTTGACGTGGTCATGCGTACGAAGTTCGTCATCGGCACTACAAGAACGGGCTGCAAAACTCTCATCACCTACGCACTTCAGTAAATAAATGAGGCCTACGACGGTCAAGATCACTCCCTTTTGTCGCCGGACGCCGCAAGGGCGCGGCACCTTTTACGTTGGTCGATGAATTTGCCAAAACTCCTGACGCGCTGCCCCTGGTGCGAAAACTCACCCCTTGGTGCGCTCTACCTTGACTACCACGATCACGAATGGGGTGTGCCGGTTCACGATGAACGCACGCTGTTCGAGTTCCTGATTCTCGAAGGCGCGCAAGCCGGCCTGTCATGGTCAACGATCTTGGCAAAACGCGAAAATTATCGCAAGGCATTCGCCGATTTCGATCCCGCGAAAGTGGCGAAA
>JANPBQ010000302.1:0-3082 GCA_031430555.1 Betaproteobacteria bacterium | reverse complement strand
TGTTTTTATTTCGCCATTACACCGAATCGCCGCGCGCCGCTACCCACACACGCGATTGCGCCCCCCGTCCTTTGCTTCGTACAAGCGCTTGTCCGCGCGCGCGAGCAAACCGTCGACGGTGGTTTCGCCGGAGAATTCGACGAGTCCGAAGCTCATGGTCAACGTGATGCCGGGCTTGATGGTTGGCCATTCGCAGGCGGTCACAGAATTGGCGCGCTGCCAAGCCCGAGAAAAGCGAATCCCGCATGCATCGCCAGGACCATGATGGCACCAAGCAAAATGAACAGAACATCTGCGCCGCATTTGAGTGCGTCTATGAGTGTCTATCAGGAAATATCAGTTGAACCGAGGGGCACCGCTCATGCGAAGCCTGCGGGCGCAAGCGCGAATTTTACATGCCTGCCATTCCATGCCGCGTTTGAGCGCGCGACAGTCAATAAAGCGCAATCACAATTGCGCCCAGGATGGACACGCCAATCATCGCCGTTGCGATACGGTTCCGCTTGCCGCGGAAAACGCCCATCCGGACCCGCGCGGCCGACAGCGTATCTGCGAGCACCTTCTCGTCTTCCCGCGAGGGTGCCGACAGCCGCGCAAGGGCCGCCGACGAATTGAAACGCCGCGAGAATAGCAACGGCGCGGTCTCCTTTCGCGCCGAGGGAGTTGCCGCCAGCGGCAGGGTGGTGGCGTCATGCTGGTCGGCGTACCCCGCCGCCTGATGGCCACCCGCGCTGGCGAAGGCCGGTGCGGCGACGTCCGCGTGAGTGGCCGCGCGTGCACCGTTGCCTGTCGTGGGTACGGAATCAACGCCGGCGTTGGCATCTGGAGCGGTGGTTGCGGCGTTCGTTGCGGTGTTGTGATGGGTCGCTACTTCGCCGAGCGGCAACGTGGATTCGCCCACCGCCGTTGAAATCGCCGGCGCTTCGGCGAGCGCCTCGCGGCAGAGCGCAAGATCCGCCGCCAATTCGGCCGCGCTCTGATAGCGGGCGGCGGCATCCTTTTGCATCGCCTTTGCGATGATCAGATCGAGCAACGTCGGCACGGCGGGATTGAACTGGCTCGGACGCGACTGGTGGGCATTCACTACGGCGTACATCAATTCGCCGACATCTTTGCCCGAAAACGGCGCGAGTCCAGCGGTCATTTCAAAGAGCATGACACCGAGCGAAAAAATATCCGAACGATGATCGACGCGCTGGCCGAGCACCTGCTCGGGCGACATGTAGCGCGGCGACCCGAGCACGACGCCCACTTGCGTCTCAACCACCGAGACGCGGGTTCGTGCAATGCCGAAATCCATGATCTTGGCCTGGTCGCCGCTCAGCACCATGATATTGGCGGGTTTGATGTCGCGGTGGACGACGCCATTCGCGTGCGCAAATTCGAGCGCTTCGGCGACTTGCGCGCCGATTTGCAACGCGCGCGCGATCGGCAGCCGCTCGGTCGCCATCATCGCACGCAGCTCGACCCCGTCCAGGACTTCCATCGCGATGTAAGCCCATTTGCCCTCGCGCCCGGTATCGTGGATTGTGATGATGCCCGGATGGTTGAGACTGCCTGCCGCCTTCGCTTCCTGATAGAAACGCGCCTCGAATTCCTTTGAGTCGAATGCTTCGGGGGCGAGCTCGACCACCTTCAAGGCGACCACGCGGCCAAGCGACGGATCTTCGGCCCTGTAGACAACGCCCATCGCGCCGCGGCCCAATTCAGTCAGGATACGGTAGCGGCCCAACTGTTGCAGTTCCAGATTGCCTATTGCCAAAACTTGAGCCTTTCCAAGAGTCCGGGCGCTTTTCTTTTCGCCGGCGCGCTGAACGAATGCTTGACTTCCATTTGCTCGCCGGGGGCGAGGTTCACCTCGACCGTAAACGGTGGATACCTGCCGTTCCGCACCTCGATCGTGTGCGATCCGGGCGCAACTTGCAAGCTGGCAATTCCGGGTGCCTTGCCTTTCAGTACGCCATCGACGTAGATGTCGCCCTGCGGGCGGATATCGAAAATCAGCGACGCCGGCTGACGCGCGGCAGCGAGGCGTTCGAGCGCAAAGCGCGCGGCGACGCCCCCGGCAAGGATCGCCATCGACGCTAGCGCGGCGAAAACGAACACGCGGCGATCCGCATGCGCTGACGCATTCCGGTCGCGCGAAAACAATTCGTAGGTGCGCACGTTCGCGTCGATGACGGTGCCCGCGCCATGGAAACCGGCCGCGTCGGTGGGCGAAGCGACGGCAAGCGCATCGCGGTAAGCGCGCGTGACGCGGAGCTCGCCCGCCGGCGCCAAGGCCGCGATCGCGACGGCGGTGTCGATGCCGTCGCCGCGCAGCATCGCGTCGTTACGCGTGCCGCCTTCGAGTTTAACCGGGCCGTGATTGATGCCGATCACGAACGCCTTCGGCGCTTCCCCGCCACTAGCCGCCACCGCGTCGGCGGCATCCAACGCCGCGCGCGGATTGCCGAGTACCACGATCGCCGCGCCGTCGGCGGAATCAAGCACCACGCAATCCGCTTTATCGAGCGCCATGACGGCAGCCGCGATGGACGAGTCAAGGCGGGCACTGAGTGCCGCCTGCTCAGCGATGCTCTTGCCCGCAAATCCGTGAATCCCCAAATAGACCACACTCGCAAACGCTCGCGTGGGCTCGATCTTTCCGTTCATGCATGCTCAATGTAATGGATTGCGAAGAATTGTACGCGAGGCATCCACGGTGAATTCGATGGTGACTGGGTACGATTCACATTTTCACATTTCACCGCGTTGTCAACGCAGTCTCTGGCACCCGCCAAATCCGCCGAAAAGACAGACAAGCCGGTCGGTCAGAAAAACAAGATAGCCGCATGCTCCAGGGAAAACAAGGGGCTGAAAGGCGACGAATACAAACAAGCGCAGAAAGCGTGCCTGAGCAAGTGAGGCAGTAGCAGCAAGGCAAAGGGCGCATCGTTGATGCGCCCTATGTTTTTATTTCGCCATTACACCGAATCGCCGCGCGCCGCTACCCACACACGCGATTGCGCCCCCCGTCCTTTGCTTCGTACAAGCGCTTGTCCGCGCGCGCGAGCAAACCGTCGACGGTGGTTTCGCCGGA
>JANPBQ010000301.1:0-8758 GCA_031430555.1 Betaproteobacteria bacterium | reverse complement strand
ACCTTCGGGTGCGATTCGAGATATTGCGCAACCGCCATCGTGTTCGCGCAATGCCGCTCCATGCGCACGGGCAAGGTCTCGATCCCCTGCAACAACTGCCACGCATTGAACGGCGACAAGGTCGGGCCGAACACCCGCAGCACCTCCATGCGCGCTTTCATGGTGTAGGCAAAGTCGCCAAAGGTCTCGAAAAATCGCACGCCGTGATAGCCGACCGAGGGCTCGGTCATGCCGGGAAATTTTCCGTTGCCCCACGGGAAATCGCCGCGCTCAACCACCACGCCGCCCATCGTGGTGCCGTGTCCACCCATAAATTTGGTTGCGGAATGAACCACGATATCGGCACCGTGTTGCAAGGGTTGGCAGAGGTACGGGGAGGCGGCGGTATTATCGACCACGAACGGTACGCCGGCTTCGCGTGCGATGCGTCCGATCGCCTCCAGATCGACCATATTGATCGCCGGATTGCCGAGGGTCTCGGAGAAAATCACTTTGGTGTTCGCCTTCAACGCGCGCTGAAAATTTTCCGGATCATCGGGATCCACCATCGTCGCCTCGATGCCGAGCTTCTTGAAATTCACGTTGAACATCGAGTGCGTACCGCCGTAGAGTTTCGACGAGGAAACAATATGGTCACCCGCCTCCACAATATTCAACAGCGCCACCATTTCCGCCGCCTGCCCGCTTGCGGTGGCGACCGCCGCACGGCCTCCTTCCAGCGCCGCACAACGCTCCTCGAACGCGGCGGTGGTCGGGTTCGAGAGACGCGTGTAGACGTTGCCGAATGTTTGCAAATTAAACAGCGACGCCGCGTGATCGGCACTATCAAAGACATACGACGTGGTTTGATAAATCGGCAACGCGCGCGCGCCGGTAGCGGCGTCGGGAATTTGCCCCGCGTGCAGGGCCAGCGTTTCAAAGCCAAATTTTCGGTCGGGCATGACGTTCTCGGTCGGTGGTCGTAATGAGAAGTGTAGCGGGAATGCAATAATAGTTGCCATGGATTTCCACTACGACATCATCATTTTTGGCGGCGGCATCGCGGGGCTCTTCACCGCGAACCGGCTGCGCCGCGCCGGCTACAACTTGATCCTGATCGAGAAGGACACGTTGGGCGGCGCGCAGACCTTGGCCTCGCAGGGGATGATTCACGGTGGCCAGAAATATGGGCTTGGCGGCAGCGTGACCGGCCACTCGCGATCGATGGCAGCAATGCCTGCGCGCTGGGACGCGTGCTTTTCGGGTGCGGGGGATGTAGATTTATCCGGCGTGCATTTCTTGAGTCGCACTCAGTTGATGTTTCCGGCGGCATCACTGATGTCGGTCGCGATGGTGCATGCGGCAGTAACCACGTCGAATCGGCCATCGATCAAACTGCCGCCGGAACAAATTCCAAACATTCTTAAGCGTGAACCGGTTTACGAAATGCAGGAGCAGGTTCTCGATACACGATCGCTGGTCGAGGCGCTTACAAGAAATTTGCACGACAGAGTTTTTCGCGGCGAACTGTCAGAAATACTTAGCGATGGAAGTGTTGTGGTCGATGGCATCACCATGCGGGGAAAACGCGTGATCTTTGCCGCCGGTGCCGGCAACGAATTCGCATTGAGACTTTGCAATGTCACTGGGCGGCACACGCAATGCAGACCGTTGCGGCAATTCATGGTGAAGGCGATGCCGCACGCGATATACGGGCACGGCACCTCAGGGGGCGTGAAGCCGCGTGTGACCATCACCAGCCATCCGATCGGCGTTGGCGAGTACGTTTGGTACCTGGGCGGCAACATCGCAGAAGCCAGCGTGGGTATGCCTGAAACAGAAGCGCTCATTTTCGCTCGGTCAGAAATGTCCGCCATTTTTCCAGATGTCGAATGGGAGCAAAAAGAATGGGCGAGTTTCGCGATTGATCGCGCCGAGCCGTTCGATGAAAGTGGCCGGCTTCCCTCGGGTGCCTGTATTCAAGCGCATGGGAACAACTTGTTTGCATGGCCGACCAAAATGACACTGGCACCGGAACTGTCCGATCAAATTTTGGAATGGATCCGTGCACAAGCAATCTCGCCTTCTCCCGAAACAAAAACACCAGCGTTGCCGGTGCCGACCATCGGACAATACCCTTGGGAAGGTGCGGCATGGCGGAAGGCCTGATTCCTCTCTCGCGACGCCCGTTCGCCACCACCGGAAAATCGGTCAGTGTGCTCGGACTTGGCACCGTCAAATTCGGACGCAATCAAGGCGTGAAATACCCCGGCGGCGACGGTTTCAAATTGCCGACAGACAATGAAATCTCCAACCTTCTCGACCTTTGCGTCGACCACGGTATTAATCTCCTTGATACTGCGCCTGCCTACGGCACTGCGGAAGAACGCCTCGGAAAATTGATGGGATCGCGCCGCGAAAAATTCTTCATCGTCGGCAAAACTGGTGAAGAATTTGACGATAGAAAGTCCGCTCACAACTTCACGGCGGTACATACGCGCATGAGTGTCGAGCGGAGTTTGCGACGGTTGAAGACAGAGTTTCTCGATTGCGTGCTGGTGCATGCAAACCATCAGGATGTCGATGTCATCGACAAGACCGACGTCGTGGCGACGCTGTTGCGTATGAAAACAGAGGGGAAAATTGGCAGTGTCGGTGTTTCGGTTTATACAATTGCAGGCGGAAAGCGCGCGGTTGATCTAACGGATGCGGTGATGGTCGCCTACAACCGCAATTACACTGCCGAAAAGTCAACCATCGACTATGCATACACACACGGCAAGGCGGTGTTGATAAAGAAGGGATTGGCGTCCGGGCATCTAGGCGCGGTAGGCGGCCTTGAAGAAAATTTCCATTTCGTCCTGGCAACGCCGGGCGTGACGAGCCTTGTGTTTGGCAGCATCACGCCCGCGAATATTCTGGCCAACATTCGGGCGGCCAGCGGCACTCTTGCGGCAAAGTTGCCTGCTGTTGAATAGTTTTAATGAATATTATTGTTTTGCAACTCGTGCCGCGATCCACTCGCTCGCACGACGTCGACCTTCCGTCAATTCATCGATGGTAAGTTTGGCTTCCGCGGATTCGATCGTGGGTCGAAATCTCGCCTCCCACGTTGGACCATTTTTCATGGCAATGGTCCACCATTTCGCCGCTTCGACGCGGTCCTTGGCGACACCTTTTCCCTGATAGAGGGTAATACTCGTCACCAATTGCGATTGGGGATCACCGAGTTCCCCCGCACTCCGGTACCACGCCGCGGCCCGAATGTCGTCCTGCTCGACGCCCATTCCATACTCGTACATCGTGCCAAGATTTGCGGCCGACCGGGCGTCGCCACCCATCGCGGCGCGTTCAAACAATGCCACCGCTTTTTTGCTATCTTGTGCAACGCCTTCGCCGTGGTAATACATGAATCCCAAGCGCCGCGATGCTTCACTGTTGCCGGTTTGCACCGCTTTCTCAAACGCTCGCATCGCCACTGCGTAATGTTTTTGTTCATGCGCTTTGAGTCCCTCCTCGAGGTTTCCTGCAAAACTAGCCGAGGCGGTCGCACACAACATGAAAATCCACGCGAATTGTTTCATCGAGTACTCCTTGCCAGTTTGTTGCGAACGCTGTGACACTAACTCAACAAAATTGAAATAACGGCTGTCGTCGCGATGTCTGCGGCAACTGCGCCCGGCGTCATGGATCCGGGTTGAGACTCTCGTACCCAGTCTGGTGTAATCGACATGAGCCTTGACTGAGTCTCACCGTCAAGCCACACGCCACGGCATTTGCCGCACACATGCATCGTGGTGCCCGCCGCCTGTTGAAGTCGAAGTCGCGATCCGTCATGAGGACACGCAAGCGGGCTCGCGGGAAGTTCCTCGAGCGCGGTTTCCTCAAGTCCTCCGTCGCCTCGTAAAACAAATACGCCGGAACAATCGTTGCATTGATGAATTGGCTTGTTGCTGTCGTTCTTTAGCAGACGGGTTTTGTCGGTGGGGCAACGCATGTTGTTCCCTTCTGCACAATCCTTGTTGGT
Source organism: Betaproteobacteria bacterium (assembly GCA_031430555.1). Taxonomy (GTDB): domain Bacteria; phylum Pseudomonadota; class Gammaproteobacteria; order Burkholderiales; family Usitatibacteraceae; genus UKL13-2. The sequence goes on along the minus strand of JANPBQ010000301.1, from coordinate 4,752 downwards.
CCACGCTTTCCCAGCTATCGCCAATGAAGATCGCCATTTGGCGGGCCTTTCAGAGCAAAAACGTTCGGAACACCTCACCAATGCTGGGGATACTTACTATTTATTTCTGTCATTCGCAGTACACGCAATCTTGTTTTTCCGAAATACCCGCATCCAGAAAACGCCTTCAAAGCACATCCCGATCGCAACCAATCCGTTCGCTCTCTCAACAAAGCCCGCCGCATAGAAGATTGATGCGGCGAGTAAACAAATCGCCGTGATCGCGTGGGATGACACTACTTCTGCCCTTGCCCCAACTTGGCCTTATCCAACACCGTCATCGCCGCCGCCACAAATCCGCCCGCATCCGCCAAATTCGCGGGCAGTATCAACGTATTGCCGGCCTTGGCGAGATTGCCGAATTGTTCGATGTATTTCTCAGCGACTTTCAAGTTTGCTGCCGCCATGCCGCCATCCGACGCGAGGGCGGAGGCCACCTGGCGCACCGCCGAGGCAGTGGCTTCCGCGACCGTCGTCAACGCCAGCGCTTCGCCTTGCGCTTTGTTGATCGCCGCTTGTTTGTCTCCTTCGGACGCCAGAATCGCCGCTTGCCGTTGACCATCGGCGATGTTGATTTCTTCCTGCCGCACACCTTCGGACTTTGCAATCAAGGCGCGCTTTTCGCGCTCAGCCGTAATCTGCGCTTGCATCGAGCGCAGGATGGATTCCGGCGGTGTAAGGCTCTTGATCTCATAGCGCAGCACCTTGATGCCCCATGTGCGACCGGCTTCATCCAACACACTCACGACTTTATGATTGATTTCATCGCGCGATTCAAACGTTTTGTCGAGTTCCATTTTGCCGACTTCGGAACGCAACGCCGTCTGCGCCAATTGCGAAATCGCGAGCTCGTAGTCCGAGGTGCCGTAGCTCGCGAGACGCGGATCGACCACCTGAAAATAAATGATGCCGTCAACCGCGAGCTGGGTGTTGTCCTTGGTGATACAGACCTGCTCGGCGATGTCCAGTGGTACCTCTTTCAACGAATGGCGATACGCCACGCGATCGACAAAGGGCACAATCAGATTGAAGCCGGGTTGGAGGATTTCGTGGAACTTGCCGAGCCGCTCGACCACCCAGGCATTTTGCTGCGGCACGATGCGCACACCTTCGATGATGAGCGCGATAAAGAACGCGGCGAGGAACACGCCGATCGCAACGCTTGGCGTCCAAACATAACCTGCAGCGGCGGCGAGGATGGCGGCGAATATCATTTTTGCAAACATGGGAATCTCCTTGCGTTGATCTAGTACGGTGGCGATTGCGGTGGGAACATGCGACTTCATTGAAACGGTGTCGGTGCGGAGAACGCGTCCTCCGGCATCGGTCTGGTTTTTCAGCATTTCGTGGGCAACGTGTTTGGCGGCCGGTTTGGCATCGGTCTTTGCGGTGTCGGAACCTTTCGCCGCCGTCGCGACATTCGCCGCGTGATTGCGTTGCGCGCTCAGGGCCTCCGCTTTGGTGTCGCGTGGCTTGCCGGTTTGCTTGGCGATTTCATCCTTGATGCCATCGATGATTTCTTGCAGCCAGCCAACCTTTTTTCCCGATAGTCCGGCGGCCACACCAAATACCGCCAGCGCGACCCACTTGGAATGCGTCGCGCCCCACGCAATCAGCGCGGCGATGGCACCGATGATGAGGCGGTCTTTCATTAGGTGGCTTGCCTCTGGCTACCGACCACCCAGCAGGATCCATCCTGCGCGAGGATATGCAGCATGCCGCCCTCGGCAACGCCGGCGGCAGCGAGATCACCCGGTTTGATGCGCGCATCCCATTCCGTGCCGCGATACTTCACGCGCAACATGCCCTCAGGCTGATTGATCCATTTCACAACCGTGACCGTCTGGCCGACGTCGATCGCATTGGATTGATCATCGCCTTTATGGTGTTTGGCATGCCATTTCTGCACCAACCATGTACCCACGCTGGTAATCACACCGGCGACCGCGACTTGTACCAGGAAAGGCGCACCCAGCCAAGCCGCCGCCGCCGCGAACAACGCGCCGACGCCGAGCACCAACAAATAGAAGGTACCGGTCATCAATTCGACGATGACGAGAACAAAGCCGAGAATGGTCCAGATGAGATAGTCCTGCATGATTGCCTCCAAGTTCATGGCCCATCTTCGTTGCATCCCACAGAGCCGTCAAGCAATCCGCCCTGAATTCACGTGAGCGTGCGACGAATGCCCGCAAACCCTGACGAATGACGATGGCCTGCTGCCGCTGCCGTTTCTCAACCCGCGCGTTTGGCCGAAATCACCTTAGTATTCACGCCCGCAAAATTGAGCCCGCCGAACAATCGGCCATGTTCAATTTTCACGCAGCGATCCATGACCACGTCCAGCCCGGCCTCGCGCGCGCGCAATGCCGCGGCATCGTTGACGACGCCCAACTGCATCCAGAGGCATTTCGCGCCGATGGCAATGGCGTCCTCGGCAAGAGCCGGGATTTCCGCCGCCTTGCGAAAGCAATCAACCATATCGATCTTTTCCGGCACTGCTTTCAAATCTGGATAGCATTTCTCACCGAGCACTTCCTGATACGCCGGATTGACGGGTATCACGCGGTAGCCATGATCCTGCAAGTATTTGGCGACAAAGAAACTCGGCCTCCACCAATTGGCCGACAGCCCCACGACTGCGATGACGCGGTTTGTTTTGAGAATGCGTTTCAAGGTGGCGATGTCGTCCATTGCGTCGGTCGGAACGTTTGTCGATGAAAGGTGTCCAACAGAATGCCAGAAATTGGCGGCGGGCGCGCTATGGATTCTCCGATCAACATTGTGCTTGCGTTTTTTCCGTTCTCATTTCTCAACCGACCCTGCCGCCGCACCCAACCTGAGTCCTGCATGCCCCTACGCCGACAATTCTTCCGCATTATCGATGTAGCCCTACTGCTGGGTGGGCTCACTGCGGGATCGGCATTCTCCGCAGTGCCCAATCACACCATCGAGATGGTAACCATCGCGCCGGGCCCGTACCCGGTCGCCTGTACAAATCTGGCGCAGGATACGGCGCGTGTCGCGCAGCTTGGCGTGCCGCTTGACGATTTCTGGACGGGTGCAGATGATCATTACATCGGCGACATCCTGCTCGAACCCGCCGACACGCTGGTGGTGCGCCCGCGGATACCGAACGAAGACCTTTACCCGCGGCGACGCAATTCGGCTGTTGAATTCGTTGTCATCACCTGCTATCCGACCACGGCGGCCAACAATCGCCCCGACTATCTGTTGCCCGACAACCAACGCATCCCGCGCATGCAGCGCCTTGGCCAGGCTCCGCTGTTAGCGCAGCAACCGTGCATCGCGATCTTCCCACAACCTGCCAACTGCGGACGCTTTCCGCTCCTGGTGTTTTCGCATGGGCTTGCGGGCAGTCCGATCGATGGCAAATCGATCGATTTTCTGGTGCGCCTCGCGAGCTACGGCTACATCGTCACGGCACCATTTCACGGTGATAAGCGTTTTTCCCGCGTGAAAATTGAGGATTTGATTGACCTGCTTTATGTTGCCGTCAATTTTGACCGGGTGGTCGAGCTTCAGGCGCTACGACCGCTGGCCGTCAAGGCCACCGTCGATCTGATGTTGGCCCATCCGCAGTTCAATGCCGTCATCGACGCGACCCGCATAGGCGGCATCGGCGGCAGCATGGGCGGCGCCACCATGACCTGGCTGCTCGGCGCGGAAATTACCAACGGTTTCAGCAGTCTGAAGTCTCAACCGACCGTGCGAGATCCGCGCATCAAAGCAGCGGTCGGCTACGTACCGTATGCAGGTGAAATATTTCTGCCCGCTTTTGGCGAGGACAACGCCACCGCGCGCAATGTAACCGCGCCCTACCTCGCGATTTCCGGCACGGCTGATACCACTGCGCCGATGTTCATGATGGAAAAGGCGATGAACAATTTCAAGGGCACACGCTATCTGGTGGCCTTGGCCGGCGTCGAGCACACTTATAACGCCGGTTACGCCGACGATGTTTTCGGCTGGGTGATTCCCTTCTTCGCGGCCCATCTCGATGGCGACCGACCCGCACTGGATCGCCTGACGCGGCAACGCAACGTGGCCGGCGGGTTGAACGATTTCATGCGCATCGACTACACCGCGCCGAGCGCGATTCTGCCCGGCGAATTGCGCGTGGATGAATTCCGCAACGACAGGCTGAACCGCTATTTTCAGACCGGGCGGTCAGGCGATAAAGCGCTGCTCGACGGCCCATTTGCCTCACTTGGCTGGTTTCGCACCGGCTATGCTTACAAGGGCTATACGCTGCCGGGCCTGACCGAATTGCGTGCCGCCACCCAAGCGCCGGTGTGCCGCTTTTTCTTTCCGTCGATCTACACGCACTTTTTCTCGGCGGACGCTGGCGATTGCAATCTGGTGCGCGGCTACGGCACCATCGATGAAGGCATCGATTTCTGGATTACCCGCGCACCTGCCGGAAAATCATCAAGTTGCCCGCCCGGCACGCATGCGGTAACGCGGCTCTACAACAATCGCTGGCGCGAAAACGACTCGAATCATCGCTACGTCACCAGCCGTTCGCTCACCGTATCGCTGTTGGGGGAGGGCTGGATCGATGAAGGTGTGGTGATGTGCGCACCGCTCTAGCCGAACCGCTTGGCCGCACTTCGCTGCCAGGCAACTAGCCCATTACGGCGGCGAACATCAATGCGATCAAGGCTCCGAGCCCGGCGGGAACGCCATACC
>JANPBQ010000300.1:0-14866 GCA_031430555.1 Betaproteobacteria bacterium | reverse complement strand
CGAACACGCCTTCCACCGCGATGCCGACCAAACGAAACGGCAATGTGATCAGCCATATGATCGGATACAGCAGCAGCGCGATGATCGCGAGCGGCCAGCACAACACCAGCAGGATGAGCCACAGGACAAACTTCATTGCCGATTCCTTTCCCGATCCACTGACGACGCGACACGCGCCGCCGTTGACGTGAATATGCGGCCTCGCGCAGGAATTCACATCCCCTGCGGGACGAATCGCGGATGGCGGTGACCGAACCGCGCGAAAACGGCGATCAAATGAGGCCGCAAGTGCGGGACGATATTCTTGCGCACCTGGGCGGAAAACCCATGCCGCGGGAGGTGACCCCATCATTTGCTATGCTTTCTCGTATGTGGAACAAGTGCGGGAGCGGTGTTGTCGACACGTAAGCAAAATTTATTTGAGGCCGGCGTGCCCGGTGCCGCTGCGCCGCCGGATCGCGTACAGGCAATTCGCCACGCTTTTCTTGATCGCCTCTGGATCGGCATGCTGGTCATCGCGTTGGTGGGCGCGCCCGCGTCGGTGGCGCGCGCCTACGTCACCGGCTGGCACCCCGTCTATGCATTTCATTTGGCCATCGGCACGCTCGTGATCGCATTGTTTCTCGCGCGCCGTTACATTTCCTATTCCGCCAAACTCAATATCCTGTTGGCGCTGTTCGCGACCATTGGTGCGAGCGGGATATTCACGATGGGGCTGCTCGGTTCCGGCGTGTGGTTCCTCATTATGTGCAGTCTGTTGACCAGCACATTTTTTCCGCTGCGCACCGGCGTGATCGTGGTCGCGGCATCCGGTGTTGCGTTGCTGCTTGCGGCGTTTTTGTTCACGCAAGGCATCCTCAAGGTTTCTTTCGACGCGAATTTGTACCTGACGAGTGTTTCGGCGTGGATGTCGCTGTTGATTTCCGCTGCGATCATGCCGTTTCTGGTCTTCACCGCCTTCGGCGTGTATCAGGCGACCATTGTCGATTTGGTTCGCGAAGTCGAACAACAGCGTGACACCATCGCCGAACTCGCCGGCAAGGATCAACTCACCGGCTTGCCAATGGCAAAACTTACACAGGATCGGCTGCAAATGAAAATGCACTCGGCGTTGCGCAGTGGCGCGCGCGTGGCCGTCATGTTTGTTGACCTTAACGGCTTCAAGCACGTCAACGATACCTGGGGCCATGATGCCGGCGACGCGCTGCTGCGCACCGTCGCCGGGCGACTGCGCGATTGCGTGCGCGACGCGGACACGGTCGGGCGCGTGGGCGGCGATGAATTCATTGTCATCCTCGGTAAACTGAATCACCGCGACGAAGCGATTCCCGTTGCCGAAAAACTCATCGCCCGCATTTGTCAGCCTGTCATCTACGCGGGCGAATCGATGCCCTGCGGTGCCAGCATCGGCATCTCTATCTTTCCCGAAGACGCCGCCGATCTCGTCACGTTGCGGCGTTTGGCGGACCGTGCGATGTATCAAGTCAAACGCACCGGTAAATGTGGCTTCTTGTTTGCCGACAATTCGCCATTGAGTGACTTGGGTGGGGAGGGGAAATAGTGTAGTGCGCAGTGGGCGGGCGATGATTAGAGGAATCAAACCGAAACCCTCGCGTTCACAGCGCGATGTGCTGTCACTACACCAAGACCACCATAGAAATTTTCTGACTGCGGTGGATAGCATTGCGCCGTCCACCGCGTGTCATCGAACCCGCCGCAAATCGTCTTGTCGATTTGTGCGGGCGGCAACCCGAATTCTTCGCGATGCGAGTCGCGCACAACTCGCGAAGTTGCCGTTTGCTGCAACGCAGCTGGTCGCCGCTGCTGGGATCGGACCCGCGGCGTATCGGTTATCAACCGATTGCTCTCCCACGGAGCAAAGCGGCATTACTGTTGGCTGGGGTGCTTTGGCTCCATCTAGGAAGCCTCGCCTCAAAGGCGCTTCCATTGAGCTACACCCCAACTGGTGCGCGGCGAGCCGGAGTCTCGCCGGTTCGCAAGGCGATGAAGTCTGCAGGGACTTCATCGAAACCCCTTGCCGCCCCCCGTTTCGATCGGAGCTCTCCGCTGCTTCAAAGCGGCGCTGTCACCAGACCCGCTAGAAAGGCGTTACGGATTGGCAGCGCAGATGGGATTCGAACCCACGACCCTCCGCTAGACAGGCGGATACTCTTGCCACTTAGTTACTGCGCCAATATTGAATCAACGCCCAGTCGTCAATTCGACTAGTGACCGCTGTGAGGTCCCGTCAGGCATCCCGCCCTGAATTGGCACCCCCGGAAGGATTTAAACTGCAACGTTGTGATTCGTAATCACGCACTCTGATCCATTGAGTTACGGAGATATTCTTGCTTTCGCGGTGCGGACAACGAGTCCGCACCCAAAGCCCTGCCGCGTTTGGATTCTTGCGACAGCTTTCCTGGTCTCGCCTGCGAGATTCGAAAACCAGCCCCACGCTCGCCACATAGGGCGAGCGGTTCGGCGGGCACAGACCAAAGCCGTTTGGTCTGCGAAACCCCCGGCTCACTCCAAACCGAGTGCGCGGCTACTACGCCAATGCGAGATTGATTGGTATTCCCGACCGGACTTGAACCGGCGTCTCCTGCTTGAATGGCCGGCGTCCTGACCCACTAGACGATGGGAACGTATTTGCCACATCCAAATTTTGCAAGAACATTTCGCGTGCGTCCGGTCGCCATGCCGGCGCGATAAGACTGCTACAAAAAACAAAAAAGTCCGGAGACCTTGCGGTGCAATCCGGGCTTCCCAATATCTGGGCAGGTTCGGGCGGTCCTACATCAGTGACCGCTCGCGGATTGCATTTTTTGATTTGTCTTCAAAGCGCGCATACGCATTCGCGATGCGCGGAGGCAGACCGCCCCAACGCGCCTCGTCGTAACGAAACGCGCCGCTTTGCTGTTGCTGAAGCCGCACCAGGCGGGCCGGTGCAATGCGGCCTTCGCTGGGCTTCATCAGCGTCAAACCATGTTGCAAGTGTTCGTTGTTCGAATTCTTTTTCATGTTGGTTCCGATTCAAATTTCACAAAACAAAAAGCCCGGATCTCGCGAGAGGAATCCGGGCTTGATGGAAGCAATAGGCTGAAGGGTTAAATCTTCGGCCTCCCGGAAACAATGTCGGATTCAAGATGCAGCTCGCCGCTCTGCATAAAGCAGATGGCATTGGGGCCCCACGCATCTCGCGTCGTCGGTTTGTGGAAGTGAGTGTTATTCATCATGCACGCATCTTAATCATTGAAATTCAGATTGTCAACCATATTATGAAATATAATTTCAAATTATTACGATTAGTTTCAAAAAACGGTTGTATTTGCTAGAATGCCGCCATCGATAATGTGAGGATCGATCCTATGAAAAAACCCGCCAAATCCAAAATTCAAGTCAGGAAACTCGTGCTGCGTGCGCGCTCGGTCATGGTTGACCGTGGTTTTCGTTCCGTCTCCGCGTTGCAGCGAAGCCTCGCCACCATCGGCGTCGCCATCTCGCTGCCGCAGTTGATTCGAGTCGTCGATGGCAGTGCCAAGCACATCAACAAGGAAGTCATTGAAGGCATGTTGACGGTGTTCAATTGCGGCATCGGCGAACTTTTCGCCGTGGCGTAGAAGCCCCTCCACTGCCGCCGTCGACCACGTCGCTTTTACGCACGCCACCTGAATCGGCGTGTGCGACACCTCGACCAAAACGGTATGGTCGCCACTACCGCGTCAACGTGGTCGCTACAGACCCTCTCCGGGACACGGCCTTTGTTGAGCGTGATTTGAATGCCCATGTTGTTTCATCCTGAAAATAAAAAAAGCCCTGGGAAGTAACACCAGGGCTTTTTGCGAACCGCACGACGTGATATCACGACCGGCGCTGTAAGACATGGCCTTGGCTTGAAGAATGTGCCGCCTCTCAAGCCAGGTGTCTTGAAAGGTCAGCGCGAGGGGTGAAATAGAGATGTCATGGGTTCCTTTCTCAAGTCTTAAACAACAGCGGGTGGATGAATCGACGCATCAAGAACTTGCGCGTCGAATCATGAAATCGGTGAGAAGCGAATTCTAATCTTGACAAAATTTGTGTCAATGGTTTCGCGCCAAAAGATGACAAGTCGAACATTTCGCGACCGCATGGTACGTAATTTGCGCCCGCGATTGTATGAAACACAATCGTTGGCACGCGCGCAATGCGACGCGGCCCCGAGGGGCCGCGTTCACGATTGCCTCGCGCACCGATAAACTACTGCCGCGGCTCACCCCGCCCGTTCACCGCAATCGTTCTGCCGGGTGGCGCCGACATCTGGATATGGTGCTCAGTACCGCGAAAAACGTACGTCACATCCCAAAATTCCGGGCGTCCATTGGCAACTGTTTTGCAGCGTTGCACGTTCTTGTCATAGGTTACGGTGCCATCGCCGCGACCGGAGCCGGAACCGATTGCCGCACCCGCCACAACGCCCGCAACAGTCGCGGCATCCTTGCCCCGCCCACCACCGACTTGATGGCCGAGCACGCCGCCGATGATGGCACCTAGCAACGCATTGCCAGCGTTGCCTTCGCCCGGGCGGCCTTCGCCGGGACGGGTTTCAACCACTTGTTGACGCTCCACCCAGCAACGCTGCTCAGGCGGGCCGACAATCGCGCGCACGGCAGTCACGGGTGCCTCATAGGTGCGCTCACCCGGGCGTTGGCGGTATTCGTAAACCGGGGTGGGCGGTGGCGGCGGTGTTTCATTTTCGTAACGCGTTTTTTCGCTCACCGGGCGCGCCGAAGAAATGCGGTCGTTCAAGCCGATCCGCGTGAGTGAGTCGTAGCTGCCGCGCCGCAACACTACGCAGCGGCCTTCGAAGCGCGCGTCGGAACAGACCTCCCAGCGTCCCCGCTCGACGACCACCGACGAGGCGCGGTCGTTGAATCCGTAACGCTCAAAATTGCGCACCGGCCCGGTGCTTGAAAAAGCCCGTCCGCGAAATCCTTCGCCTTGGTAGAACGTAATCTGTGCCGCCGCGTGGCTGGCGAACGCCAGTGCCGTCAGGCCCATTGCCGTGCCGAGTTTCCAATTCATGGGTGATTCTCCAGTCGTTTGTTCAGCAATGACGCGCGGCCAGAAAGTGCCGTCGTCGCCGGAACCAACGCGCGAATATCGGAATCGGTTGTCAACGCGGGACTCTCGCCAAGTCGCCGATAAGTCTCGTCCGTAAGTCCGCGCCAATGTGGGAAATTGTCGATTCTGGTCGAGGCACCATCAATCCTGACGCCACCGATTGACCATTACGCCGATTACACACAGCATGAGGCCGATCACGCATTTCGCCGCCACTGTTTCGACCGTCGCTGCGCCATTGAAACCCACCACGTCAAACCAGGGCGAGTGTTTGACTTGCACGGCAAGATAAAGACCGAACAGGAACAGCGACAAAAAGGTGCGGCCAGTTCGCGTTGCGCGACCGAGCAGACTCGCCAATGCGCCGAGACTAACCACACCGGTGATAATCGCCATTGCACCGAGCCAATTGATGATCGACCAGCGCAGCAACACGACCGCCGAGAACAACGCGCCCAACGCAATGCTCAACACGAGCTGCCGCAAGTAACGCCGTGCGGCACCACCCGTGACCGCACCCGTGAGTGATTCGGTGGCCGATTGGTGATCGCGCACGCTGATGTCGCTGATGAGAATTCCCCAGCAAAAAATGCCGGCGATGAGCACGCCACCGAGACTTTTCTCATCGACGAATATTCCGACCACCGATACCGCCGCCAGCGCCACCACCGCAACCGGATTCGAGATCAACGTCAACGCCAGATCGGCAACGGTTTGCCCGATGAAGCCCGGCAGTCGCGGTGCCAGCGTCCAGAGCGGGCGAACCAGAACCTTCGCGGGGCGGGACAGGCGGTGGATGATTGCAACAATAATCGAACCCTTGCCCGCGCCGGCCCATTTCGCCGCATCGACGCGATCCGGCGAATAGCGATGAAACAACAGGATCGCCGGCAACAACGGCAGCATCGCGACCGCCGCACACAGCACGCGCATGCCGATCATCTCAGCCGACCAGAAATCGATGAGCGTGAAGACCGGCATCGAGGGATCGAATGTGTTTCCGCCGAGCGAGAAATTATTGGTTTGATAGAGCTGCCGAAAGCGCATGACGATCGTACCGAGGCCTGAAAAATCGACCGCGCCGAGCAGCCCCAACGTGTCCAGCGTTCTGCCGATGGAAATGGGCAACAGCGAAAACTGCGTGAACCATTGGAAGAAGAACAGCACGTCGCCGCCTTTGCCCATCAGCGGTGAGTACGCATCGCACAGCACAGCAACGGCCGCCACGAACATGATCGTCGGCAGCAAAATCAACGTGTACGTTTTCAGAAAAACCCAGGGTTGCACCGGCGCCTCGCCGCGCACCGATTGCAACACCATCGCGGTCACCATCAATGCGCCCGCCAGCGCGCAAAGATAGGCGACGGAACCCAGCCAGCGCGCGAATACAAACGCGCCGTTGCCGATCGGTGTCGCCGCGATCAAGCCGCCGACGCCGTGCCGCACATCGTCGCGGGTGCGTCCGCGCACCAAATAGAAACCAACGAGGCCGAACACAAACGCGGCGATCATGGAACTACCGAGCGCGAGGGTGGCGCTGTCGTAGATCGCGCGCGCCTTGTCCACGACCAGCAGCGATCGTCCGGTATCGGGATCGGCGACTAGCATCCAGGTGAGCGTGATGACGATCAACAGCGTCACCAATGTGGAGAGCTTTCGCGCACGCATCCGCACATCGTTCAACACGACGGCGGCAATGATCCGCGGACTCATTCGCCTACGCCGCTAATTTTTGAGACAGATAGCGCGAGGTCATCAGCGCTTCTTCCAGGCTCGGCTCAACGGTTTCGGCGCCGGCACAGGGCGATTCTGTTTGCGCGATACGCAGCGTGACCACGTTGCCTTGACGCTGCGCGTGCAGAATCTGGGCGCTTGCGCTGAGCGCCGCATATTGCTCGGTGCCAACGGCGGCTTGCCAGACTTGTCCGCGCGCTTTCAACAGAATATCGTCGGGCGTTTCAAAGGCGATCAACTTGCCGTCGCGCATCACGGCGATTTTGTCTGCCATGCTTTCGATATCCGAGACGATATGCGTGGAAACAATTACCAGTTTTTCAAAACCGATCTCGGCAAGCAGATGACGGAACCGCAAGCGCTCTTCGGGGTCGAGTCCGGCGGTGGGTTCATCGACGATGAGAATATCCGGATCATTCAACAAGGCCTGTGCAATGCCGAGACGCTGGCGCATGCCGCCGGAAAATGTCGCGGCGAGGCGATCGCGGTGTTCGTGAAGGTTGACCATTTCCAGCAGACGAATGAGGCGCGCCGGATCGCGTACGCCCTTCAGCGCGGCGAAGTATTGCAGGAACTCCAGCGCCGTCAAATGCGGATACACGCCGAAATCCTGCGGCAGATAGCCGAGACGTTTGCGCATCGCATCAGGCTGGCGGGTGATATCGACGCCATCGAAAAGTATCCTGCCGCGCGTCGACTGGGTGAGTGTCGCGATCATGCGCATCAGCGAAGTCTTGCCCGCGCCGTTGTGGCCGATCAATCCGATCACGCCCGCCTCCAGCGTCAACGACACATCGTTCACGGCCGGCGCGTTCTTGCCGTATTGTTTGGTGACCTGTTGAATGTCAAGCACGAGGCTACTCCCCACGAAAGTTGATGTGCGTAGCCTACCGGCATACCCTCGAAATGGCAGCGGAAATCGGACGAAGTGCAGAATTCCCGGCGGGAAAGCGTGCCGCCGCCTCCCAATATGGCGCATCCATCGGATAATTCAGCCAGCCCCCGACAGTAAAAAACATCCAGGACGCGCCGCATGCACACCCACACCAGCATTCCACTCGACTTTAAAGAATACGCGCCGGCCGACATGCGCGCGCGGGCGATTGCGTTTCAAGAAGAGATGAACCGTCGCCGCACGGTGCGAGATTTTTCGCCGCGTGCGGTGCCGCGCGCCATCGTCGAGGCGTGTCTACGCACCGCCGGTACTGCACCGTCGGGGGCCAATCAGCAACCATGGCAATTCGTGGTCGTAGGTGATGCCGCGTTGAAATCGCGCATCCGCGCGGCGGCCGAGGCCGAAGAAAGAGAGTTCTATGGCCGCCGCGCCACGGCAGAGTGGCGCGACGTATTGGCACCGCTGGGCACGGATGCGGAGAAACCCTTTCTCGACATCGCGCCATGGCTGATCGCGATTTTCTACGAAGCCCACGGCATCGATGTCGAGGGCAAGAAAACCAAACGCTACTACCCCATGGATTCGGTCGGCATCGCGAGCGGCATCTTGATCGCCGCCTTGCACCACGCCGGATTGGCAACACTCACCCACACGCCGAGCCCGATGGGGTTCCTGAATGAAATTCTCGGGCGACCGAACAACGAGCGACCGTTCTTGCTGCTTGTGGTGGGATATCCGGCGGAGGGTGCGCGGGTGCCGGATATTGCGCGGAAGCCGTTGGCGGAGATTGCGCAATTTGTTGAGTAGCCGCCTCCGGAAATCACGGCTCTTTCCGAAATAAAACGCTGTCATCCAGAACAACGCGAAGAGTCTAGTGTAGTGCCTCGTAATCAATGCGACTTATTCTCGCCGTCCAATTAGCCCCTTCCCCCGGGCAGGGGGAAGGCTGGGATGGGGGTCGAACGCGTGCGTATGTGCCATCTGAAAAACCCATCCTAACCTTCCCCCTAAAAAAGGGGGAAGAACCACAAGGGTTGCGCCGGGGACTGATAAGTGCCAAACAGAAAGAAGCACTACACTAGTTGCAACAAGATCCTTCGCGTTGCTCAGGATGACAATGAACCATTGACATGAATTTGGAAACGGAACTACTTGATCTTTGCGGCCTCCGCTTCCATCTGCGCCACCAATTCATTCATCTGATCCACCACCGCCTGCACCGTTTCGCGTTGGGATAAATCGACGCCGGCTTTTTGCAATTGCTTCATCGGGTGATCGTTGCCGCCGCTTTTCAAAAGCGTCAAGTAGCGCTCGGTCGCGGTCGCACGCGCACCCGCATCGCCCGTGGTCATGTCTTTGAACAGCTTCGCGGACGACGCGAAACAGGTCGCGTATTGATAGACGTAATACGGCGTATTGAAAAAGTGCGGGATCCGCGACCACTCGTATTTGTAAAAATCATCGATTAGGACCGTGTCACCGTAATAGTCCTTCAACAGCTTTTGGTATATGTCACTTAACACGTCGGCGGTAATCGGCTTGCCCTGCTCGACCAGTTGATGGGCTTGCAATTCGTAGTCGGCAAACAATGTCTGCCTGTAAAAGGTACCAATGATGGAATCGACGGCATGTTGCAAAAGCAGGAAGCGCTCCTTTGGATCGGTCGTGGTTTCCAGCAGTTTGTTGAGCAGGAAACGTTCATTGGTGGTCGAGGCGACTTCGGCAACGAAGATGGTGTAATCGGCGGTGACGAACGGCTGCGTTTCATACGAGAGCACAGTGTGCATCGCGTGCCCGCCTTCGTGAGCGAGCGTGAATAACGCACCTTGCGTGTCGTTGTGATTGAGCAGCATGTAGGGGCCGACGCCGTACACGCCGCCCACATACGCTCCACTGCGTTTGCCTTCGTTTTCATAGACATCGACCTGCTTGCCGGCGAGAAACTTCTTGTACTTCGCGGTGTAATCGGTGCCGAGCGGCGCCACCGACGCCAGCACGAGTTCCTTGGCGTCGTTGTAAGGATACGTTTTGTCGATCTTGAAAATCGGAACGTATCCATCATAAAAATGGTAGGTGTCGAGGCCGAGCAATTTCTTGCGCAGCTTGACGTAGCGCCGCAGCGGCTCCGTGCCGCCGCGCACGGCATCAACGAGCGTCCGTACGACCGCCGGTGGCACTGCGTTTCCATCTAACGCGGCATCGAGAGTGGTCGGGTGGTTGCGCGCTTGTGCAGTGAACCATCCTTTTTGCATCAGGCCGTTGTAAATGGCCGCGTAGGTGTTTGCGGTTGCGCTATAAGTTTTGAAAAAAGCCTCAACCGCTTTGGCGCGATCGGCTTGGTTGTAGTTAGTGGAAATAATCGATTGATAGACGCCCGGAGTGATGGTAGCTTCCTTGCCGTCGCTTAACGTGACCTTCGAGAACTTGATATCAGAGGTGGAGAGCTCCTGAAACGTGGAGGTCGGTGTTTGATTGAAGCGCGCCGCATAGGACAAAAGCTTCTCGCCTTTTTCGTCGAGCACATGTTTTTGCTGGCGATAGTTGTCGAGGATGCTGAATTTGTACGTGGCCAATGCGGGCGTCTCGCGCACCCACTTCTCCATTGTCGCCTGCGGAATTTTCAGCAACTCCGGCGTGAACCAGGCGGTCGCCGTGCCGAACTTCGCGAAGATCGCGCCCACACGCTGAAACTTGCCGGAAATATCCTGATTGCGGGTATCGACATCGCGCTGCAATTGCGGATAGCGATAGACCTTGTATTCCAGCATGCCGATTTCATCGAACGCCTTGTAGGCTTTCAGTAGCGCGGCCGGGCCATTTTTCAGCGTGCCTTTCATCGCCGCAAACGTATCCATCTTCGCCTCGGTTTCTTTCATGCCCGCTTCCCACGCGTCCCAACTCGGATAAATGGGCGAGAAATCCCACTTGTACTGCGCGGGGATGTCGGCGCGGACTTGGGTGGCCGGTTTCGGCGCGCCGGCGGCGAAGGCGTTGTGTGCGAGCGCCAACGAAACGGCGGCGGCGAGGGTGCGGAAGGCGTGAGGTTTGTTCATCGGATGGAATCCCGTGGAAAAATTGGCGGTTGATTCGAGGATGCGGCGGGCAAACAGGAACGTCGAATTATCCCGCTGCGCGCGCGGCGGACTGTGCCGATTTGTAACGATGATCGTAGGATGGGTGGAGCGCAGCGATACCCAACGTCGCGCCGTGTGGGTGTGATGGGTATCGCTGCGCTCCACCCATCTTGCGAGCTGAAGTTCAAAGCGAAAATTTCTGAAAATGTCTCCCCGACGAAGGCCGGGGTCCAATTTTCTGCGGACGGTGCGCAATTCAAATTAGGCCCCGGCCTGCGCCGGGGAGACAGCCAACATGACTGCTTTTCGCCAAAGTGCCACTCTGCAAAGAGGGGGAATAACTACGCTTTCTTCAAACTATGATTTTTCAACGGCAAATCGCGAATGCGTTTTCCGGTCGCCGCGAAAATCGCGTTCAATACTGCCGGTGCCGCGACCGCGATCGTCGGCTCGCCCACGCCGCCCCAGAACCCACCCGAGGCGACGATCACCGTTTCCACCTTCGGCATTTCTGCCATCCGCAGTGCCGGGTAATCGTGAAAATTGCTTTGCTCAATGCGGCCATTTTTCACGGTGCATTCGCCGTATAGCGCCGCCGACAAACCATAGACGAACGAGCCTTCCACCTGCGCTTCGATCTGCTGCGGATTGACGGCAATGCCGCAATCGGTGGCGGCGACGATACGATGGATTTTCAATTCGCCCGCTGCGTTGACGGAGACTTCCGCGCACGCTGCCACGTAGCTGCCGAAGCCCATCGTCTGCGCCAAGCCGCGGAATACGCCGGGCGCGGCGGGTTTTCCCCATCCGGCGCGCTCGGCCGCCGCGTTCAATACGGCCAAATGTTTTGGATGATTCGTCATCAGTTTGCGCCGGAATGCGAGCGCATCCTGCCCGGCCGCATGCGCGAGCTCGTCGATGAAACATTCCAGATAAATCGCGTTCTGATTCAGATTTACGCCGCGCCAAAATCCCGGCGGCACATGCGGATTGCGCATTGCGTGATCGATCATCAATGCGGGAAACGTGTAGCCAAGCGTAGTTTCCGCACCCGTCGGATTGAAGCCCTGAAACACCACCGGATCCCGGCCGTCCTTGATCCGCTCCGGCGATACGCCTGCCAGAATCGATTGCCCGGAAATCCGCATGGCGAGGCCCGTCACGTTGCCCGCGCTATCGAGCCCCGCGCTTAGTTTGCAGCGCGTGATCGGGTGATAGCGGCTTTGCGCCATGTCTTCTTCGCGCGACCAAATGAGCTTCACCGGTGTGCCCGGCATTTGTTTCGCGATCAGCACCGCCTGGCGGATCCAGTCGGTGGCACCCCGCCGCCCGAAGCCGCCACCCAGATGCAATTTGTAGAGCTCGCATTTTTCCAGCGGCAAGCCGGCGGCTTCGGATGTCGCCGCCAAGGCACCTTCACCATTTTGCGTCGGCGTCCAGACTTCGCAGCGCTCGGGTGTCCACTTCGCAGTCGCGTTCATGGTTTCCATGCAGGCGTGGTTCTGGTGCGGATACGAATAAATCGCTTCCACCTTTTTTGCCGCCGCCGCAATCGCCGCCGCCGCATCGCCTATTTGATTGCCGACCGCCGCCTCTTTTGCCGTGAGCCCCGCGTTGAGAATTTCCGCGAAACTGGCACTTGAGGCATTCGCATTCGGGCCTTCATCCCACTCGATCTTCAACGCATCGAGCGCGGTTTTGGCGCGCCACCAGGTATCGGCCACCACGGCGACCGCGGTGTCGCTCACCCGCAATACCCGCTTCACCCCCGGACGTTTCAGCACAGCGGCATCGTCAACGCTTTTCACTTTGCCGCCGAACACCGGGCACTCCTTGATCGCCGCACTCAACATCCCCGGCATTGAAATATCCATGCCGTAGATTTGTTTGCCGGTGGTTTTGTCGATGGTATCGAGCCGCGCCAAACGCTTGCCGGCGAGCTTCCAGTCTTTCGGATCCTTCAATTTCACGTCGACCGGCGGCGTGAGCTTGGCTGCTGCTGCGGTGACTTTTCCAAACGTCGTCGAGCGTTTCGTCGACGTATGGGTGATCACGCTGTTCGCGGCCACGCATTCAGCCGGCGGCACTTTCCATTCATCGGCCGCCGCTTGCACCAGCATCATCCGCGCCGTCGCGCCGCCCTTGCGCACGTAGTCCTGCGAGCCGCGAATGCCTTGACTGCCGCCGGTGCCGAAACTGCCCCACGGGCGTTTGCGCGCCACACTTTGGCCGGGCGTCGGATATTCCGTCGTGACTTTCGCCCAATTGCATTCGAGTTCTTCAGCCACCAATTGCGCGAGGCCGGTCAACGTGCCCTGACCCATCTCCGAGCGGGCGATGCGGATCACGACGGTATCGTCGGGTTTCACCACGACCCAGGCGTTGATTTCGGACGCGGCTGGAATTGTTGCATCGGCGGCGTTCGCCGCGCTCAGAAAGGGAACATGAAAACCGACGACGAGACTGCCCGTCGCGGCGGCAGCACTTTGCACAAAACGGCGGCGTGAAATTTTTTGTGGCGCGGACGTGTTCATGTCGCGCTCCTTTGCGAATGAACAATGCCATTCGGGTCGTTGGCATCGGTCACTTTCGCGACACCACCTTTTGCCACCGATTTGATCGCCGCACGCACGCGGTTGTAGGTTCCACAGCGGCAAATGTTGGTCATCGCCTCATCGATATCCTGGTCGCTGGGATTCGGTTTCGATTTCAACAGCGCGGTGGCCGCCATGATCATCCCCGATTGGCAAAAGCCGCACTGCGGCACATCCAGCGCCACCCAGGCTTTTTGCACCGCGTGCGAGCCATCGAGCGAGAGGCCTTCGATGGTGACGATTTTTTCGCCTGGCTTCACACTCGCGGCAGGCCGAACGCAACTCCGTACCGGCACACCATCGATCAACACCGTACACGCGCCGCAAAGCGCAATGCCGCAGCCGTACTTGGTGCCGGTGAGCATAAGTTGTTCGCGCAGCACCCATAGGAGCGGCGTGCCGTCGTCCGCCGTGTAATCGCGGTTCTTGCTGTTGACATTCAGGGTGGGCATGTAGATTTCCTTGTGGTGAGGTCGGGCCAAAGGGTTGAGTCGCAAATAACTGAATGGTTCGACGTGGATGTTAGCAAAAGGACGCCGTGACGAAGAATCACCGTCATTCCGGCGAAGGCCGGAATCCAGCCCATCGTAATTCAATTGAGTGACGAAGGACTGGATTCCGGCCTTCGCCGGAATGACGGGTGAGTGGGAATACTTGCCAGCCGCACACTAGCACTGGCGCGGCGTTCGGAGCAAAAACGTCTGAAACGCCCCACCAGTGCTAGACTTTAGCGAATCGCAAAGGGCTGTGCGAATATTCGTCACCTTTTGTCGCCGCATGCAAAAAACCCGAATCGGAAAACCGGATATGCCGCCAACATTTGTCCCCATGAAAGAATTCGCCGCGTCCGCAGAGAAGAGTTTCTTATGGACGGGTCTGGCGCACGGGTTTCGACAATGAGCAGCGTCCTGCCGATGCCGATTCCGCCTTCGCGCATGGACGACGACGCCTGGGACGACCTGCTCAATTACATCGAAGAAAAGCGCGTCATCCCGATCATCGGCCCGGAACTGCTAAAGGTTGATACCGACACCGGACCGCGTCTGCTCTACGACTGGATCGCCGAAAAACTCGCCGCGAAATTGAATGTCGATGTCGCGAAATTGCCGCAGCCGTACACATTGAACGATGTCGTCTGCTGGCATTTATCCACGCATGGCCGGCGCGAGGACACCTATACGCGCATGCGCACCATCCTGCGCGAGGCGACGTTTGCGCCGCCGCTGGCGTTGCGCCAACTCGCGCAAATCACCGATTTCGATTTGTTCGTCACCACCACCTTTGACGGCTATTTGGAACAAGCGATCAACGCGGAAAGATTTGCCGGCGCGCAATCGACCGAGGTGATTGGTTATGCGCCGAATCGTGTTGCCGATTTGTCGACCGAGCGCGAAAATTTGAAGCGGCCCGTTGTGTACCACTTGCTGGGCCGCGTCTCGGCCTCACCGACGTATGTGATTTCGGATGAA
>JANPBQ010000299.1:0-5538 GCA_031430555.1 Betaproteobacteria bacterium | reverse complement strand
TGCGCAACATGACTCAGGCTAAACTCAATTGGATCGCCAACGAACTCAATCAACGTCCTCGAAAACGCCTTGGCTGGCTCAGCCCCGCCACGTTACTATCCAACCTGACCTCCGCACCGACATGTTGAACGCGAACCTACCCAAAGCCCTGAAACGCCTCGCCAATGCTTGTGTTTAGATAGTAAAAATTGCACCAACAATAGGCAACAATAAGGGAAACCGCAGCATGTCAAATTGGAAACACTGGCACCTTGAAACCGATGCCAACCATATCGCCTGGCTCACTTTCGACCGCGCCAAACTCGACGGCAGCCGCGATTCGACCAACACATTTTCCAGCGAAACACTGCGCGAACTCGCCGACATTTGTACCGCGCTGAAAGCGAAACCGCCGAAAGGCCTCGCGATTCAGTCCGCTAAAGACAACGGCTTCGCCGCCGGTGCCGATATCGATGAATTCACCACGCTGAAAAATGCCGAGGAAGCATTCGCGTTCACCAAGCTCGGCAACGATGTATTCGATCAAGTCGATGCGTTGCAGTTTCCCACCGTCGCGTTGATCCACGGTTTTTGCATGGGTGGCGGCACGGAACTGTCGCTCGCCTGCAAATACCGTATTGCCGACGATGGCCCGAAAACCAAGATGGCCTTGCCGGAAGTGATGATCGGCATCGTGCCGGGTTGGGGCGGTGCCAAGCGTATGCCGAAACTGATCGGTGCCGCGCAAGCGCTGGACTTGATGTTGACCGGTCGCGCCGTCGATGGCCGTCGCGCGAAATCGATGGGGCTGGTGGACGTGCTCACGCCGCGCCGGCATTTTGCGAACGCCGCGAAAATGCTTCTCGCGAAACCGCCCGCATTGCATCAGCCTGCCCTCAAACACGCCATCACCAATTGGCCGATCGTGCGTAATTTTGTCGCGAGCGCGTCGTTGAAGCAGGTCGCGAAACGAGCGCGCAAGGATCACTATCCGGCTCCGTACGCAATCATCGATCTGTGGAAAAACTACGAGGGCGATCCGCGCAAAGTGCCGCAGAATCATCCCTACTCGATTTCGGGCATCGCCAATCATCCCACCACTGCGAACTTGATCCGCATCTTCAAATTGCAGGATCGAATGAAGAGTTTGGGCGCAGGCGACCCTGAGATCCGCCATGTGCATGTGGTCGGTGCCGGCGTGATGGGTGGCGATATCGCCGCGTGGTGCGCATTCAAAGGCTTCACGGTGACCTTGCAAGATCTTGATCATGCCCGCATCGCGCCGGCGATCAAACGCGCCGCTGAGATGTTCAAAAAACGATTGAAGCAGCCGCACCTTGTGCAAGCCGCGATGGATCGCCTGATCCCCGACGTGACCGGCGATGGCGCCAATCATTGCGATCTGGTGATCGAAGCGATCATAGAGAACGCGGAGATCAAGAAGAAACTTTACGCGGCGCTCGAGCCGAAATTGAAACCGTCGTCAATCCTCGCAAGCAATACCTCTTCGATTCCCCTCCAAGACCTTTCGCAAGGGCTCGCACGACCGGAGCGTTTGGTCGGCATTCATTTCTTCAATCCGGTCGCACAAATGATGCTGGTGGAAATTGTGCAAGGGCCGCAAACTTCGGCGGATGTGATGACCCGCGCGCAAGCCTTCGTGAAAAAAATCGACAAGCTACCGCTACCGGTGAAATCGGCGCCCGGTTTTTTGGTGAACCGCATCCTGACGCCGTACATGACCGAAGCACAAGTGATGCTGGAAGAAGGCATTCCGGCGGAAACCATCGACGCGGCGGCGAAAGAATTCGGCATGCCGATGGGGCCAATTGAATTGGCGGACACCGTGGGACTCGATGTCGGCTTGGCCGTCGGCAAAGAACTCGCCAAACCCGGCGGACCGCAACCGAAGAGAATTCAGGAACTGGTCGCCGCGAAAAAGCTTGGCAAGAAAACGGGCGAGGGATTCTATAAGTGGGTTGATGGCCGCGCACAAAAATCGTCCGCGCCGGGCGGCGTTGATTTGAAACCCCTGTGGATGCGCATGACATTGCCCGCCGTGAACGAAGCGGTCGCCTGCGTACGCGAAGGCATCGTCGCGGATGCGGACCTCTGCGATGCGGGCGTGATATTCGGCACCGGCTTCGCACCGCATCGCGGTGGGCCGATCAATTATTTACGATCAGCGGGCAAGGAAAAATTGCTGGCGGAGTTGAAGGTGCTCGAACAGAAATATGGGGCGCGGTTCGCGGCCGATGACGGATGGAAAACGATCTAGCGGGAGATTATCAATGAGTCAGGCGCTGTCGTTATGGTTGAAGCTTCAAGACAAGCCCTTGGGCAAGTGGCTGTACTCGCAAATTCTCTGCTGGAAAGCCCCCTATTTTTCGACGATCTCGCCGCGCTACGAGGAACTGAGGCCGGGCTACGCGCGCATCAGCATGAAGAAGCGTCGCGCGGTGCACAACCACATCGGCACCGTGCATGCGATCGCCGCTTGCAACCTCGCCGAGATGTGTGCGGGCACCATGATCGAAGCAAGCCTGCCGTCGACCATGCGTTGGCTGCCGAAAGCGATGACGGTTCAGTACTTGAAAAAGTGCGAAACCGATCTGGTGGGAGAAGCGACGGCGAGCGATTTTGCCGAAGGCCCGCCCCGTGATGTCATTGTTGGTGTCGACATCAAAGACGCGCACGGCAATATCGTGGTGCATGCCGATATCACGATGTATGTGAGCCCGCGAAAAAAGACGGCCTGAGAATTTTCGACTTGTCCGCAGGTGCGGAATCTGCACTAGACTCACTGGGCAAGTATGGATGCCAAGCTCGCGCCCATAAAAGTCGACACACAATGCCGACAAACGAGAATCACCGGGAGAAACAATGCAAGACAATCCGCAGGAACACAACGCAAATGCGGGCATTGTGCCCAGTACGGAAAATCCTTCGCCAGAAATAATTCAACCTGCAACACTCAGCGAGACAGCCGGGACGGAACGACATCCCTTCCGCTTCACCGGCAACACCGCTGAATTCTTCGGCATCTGGATCGTCAATCTGTTCCTGACCATTGTCACGCTGGGCATTTATTCGGCGTGGGCGAAAGTCAGAAAGAAGCGTTACTTCTACGGGCACACGTGGGTGGCCGATGCGAATTTCGAGTATCACGGCAATCCGGTCGCCATCCTCAAGGGCCGCTTGATTGCGTTGGCAATTTTCGGTATTTACTCAGGCGTCGCGCATTTCATGCCGCAGGTGGCGGTCTTCCTCGCCATTCTCTTGTTCGCGGCGGCCCCTTGGTTCATCGCTCGCTCGATGGCGTTCAACGCCTTCAATTCCAGCTACCGCAACATCCGCTTTCGCTTTCACGCAACCTATCTCGACGTGTTCAAGGCAATCGCACCGATGGGCGTGGTGCTGGCGTTTTCATTTTTCATGCCGGTGATCGATCCGAAAAATAACGCTGAACCGCCCACGATGTTCTTCATCCTATTCGGGCTGCAAATGGTGAGTTTCCTGCTGTTGTACCCCTATGTCGTCGGCGCGTTGAAACGTCTGCATGTGAACCATTCACAATTCGGCAGCAGCGCATTTTCGACGTCCGCGCGCATCCGCGATTTCTACAAGATATTTTTCATGACCATCGGTTTGTTGATTCTGGCAGGCGGGTCGGCGGGCATTGTCGCGGCCCTGCTTTCTTTGGTTGGCAAGTGGTTGGCCGGCATTGCCATATTTCTCGGCTTTTTTGCACTCTACTTCGGCATTTTTCCATTGATGATCGGCTATTCACAATCCCGCACCGCGAATCTGGTCTTCAACACAACACGTCTCGATGAATCCATCTCCTTTTCCAGCACACTGAAAGCGCGCAAATTGGCGGTGCTGTATTTGACCAACCTGCTCGCGATCCTTTTTTCGATGGGCCTCGCCATTCCCTGGGCGGTGATCCGCTCCGCGCGTTATCGACTCGAATGTCTGACGCTGGAGACAAGCGTGCCGATGGAACAATTTGTGGCGGGTGTCGCGGCCAACGTGAGCGCGACCGGCGAAGAATTGGGCGAGTTTTTCAATATCGATCTTTCGCTGTGATGGCGCAATGACCGCACCTTCGCTCGCAGTGGATTTTTACGATGGGCATTCGGCGAAACGCCATCAGGCGACGTTGAGTATCGAGGACGGTGCCGTATCTCTTTCCGCCGAAGGCTTCGCGTCAATCCGTTATTCGCGCAGCGAGGTCAAGGTATTGCCCAGGCTTCGCGGTGCACCGAGGCGGATAGAGTTTCCCGGTGGTGCTGTTGCCGTGACGGCCGATCATGAGTGGGTCGATCAAGCGTTCGTCGTAACCGCCGACGCCACGCTTTCGCATCGACTGGAATCGCACATCGGTTTCGTGATTGCGGCGATGGTGGGCATCGCGGTGTCGATGGTGCTCGGCTATCTCTACGCTATACCGTTTGCCGCGCGCGAGATCGCCCAGCGCATGCCGGACGGCATTGAAAAACACATCGCCGAACAAGGTATGAAATCGCTCGACCAGATTGTTTTCGAGCCGACAAAATTATCCAGGGAAAAGCAAAAGGAAATCACCGGCCTCTTTGAGACATTGCGAGTGGAAGCGGGATTACCGCCTGAAATTAGGCTGGAATACCGTGAAGGCGGTTGGATCGAAGCGAATGCGTTGGCGCTTCCCGGGGGTTTGGTGGTCATCACCGATGAACTGGTCGCGGCGATGCCCGGCATGGATGAGATCGCCGCCGTTCTTGCGCATGAACTGGGGCATGTGCAGCACCGCCATAGTCTGCGCCAATTGCTGCAGAGTTCGATCACGGCGATGGCGGCGATGGCAATCTACGGCGATGTCACGGCGATCACCGGGCTCGCGGCCACGGCACCGACCGTCCTTGCCCATACCGGCTACTCACGAGATCACGAGCGCGAAGCCGATGTCTTTGCATTTGCCTTGTTGAAAAAAATCGGTCGCTCACCGCGCGCCTTCGCCTCCGCGATGAAAGGGCTCGAACGCGCGCATCGGCTCAGCAGCAAACCCGCGCGCTATCCGTGGCAAAAGGGAAAATCGAAGACCACCTCCACCGATTCCCCCGACCCGGAAAAAAGCAACGACACGCCGCCACCGCAAAAGAGTTCTGGGCGGGCGACCATCCCCGACTACCTTGCCACCCATCCGGCGATCGAAGAGCGCATTCAAGCCGCTTTGGACGCCGCCGCGAACTGACCCAAACCTGTTCGTATAGCCAAAATACCCCGTTCGCCGTGAGCCTGTCGAAGGGCCGGATGCAGGAGGCCCTTCGACAGGCTTAGGGCGAACGGGAAATAAATGAACCAGTTTGCGAACTGACCACTTTACAGCCGTGTTTGCGAATGTCGCGCGTTCGAATTCGAGATGCGCGCCGTATAATTTCCATTCGACCGATGCGACACGGCCAAGAAAAACCACACTAGGAGCGCAGATTTGGCGGAAGCGATACTTCAAAACCGGCGCGGCACCCGTTATCTGATGTTTGACGATTCGGCCACGATTGCGGATGTGTTCGCGATGCG
>JANPBQ010000298.1:0-12011 GCA_031430555.1 Betaproteobacteria bacterium | reverse complement strand
CGCCAAACTCCAACGCATCGCCCACAAACACAACCACACGCCACGAAAGGCGCTCGGCTATTGGACTCCTTTTGAGGTAGCATTTGACTGCCCACCGCCTGTCGGCATTTGATGTTTAGACCGCGCAAATGCCCTGAAAGCCGCACCAGTGCTGGCGCACGGCGAGACATGGCCTGTCGCTACTGTCGATGTTCTGAAAGTCAAGACACTACCGACTCCATGGATTGATCAAGGCAACACCGCTCGCCTCCATGTCCCGAACGTTGCGCGTAACGACGGTGAGTCGATAGTGAAGAGCGGTTGCGGCGATGAGACCGTCGATGGCGGGCAGTGGCTTGCCGTGTTTTTCAACTTCCGCCTGCATTTCGCCCCAGCGAAGAAATACATCCAGATTCAATGGCAGAACTCTCTCGCCAAATCGTTTGACTACTCTGTCAAGCAGCCAGTTTTGCAAAAAGCGTTTACGCTTACCCTCAGCCAGCCGCTCAACGCCTCGCTTGAGCTCACCCACAGAGATTGCTGCCAGAAAAAGTGTCAACTCGTCTTGTTTCGCAAACCACGCGATGACGGCGGGGTGCGGGTCAGGCTTGGCAAACTCGGAAATGGCGCAGGTATCGAGCAAAAATTTCACAAATCAATTTTCCGCGGCACCTCTTTACTGCGGGTGGTTTCGAGCTCGACGGCGTACTTGGCGGGTACTTGCAAACATTCCAGAAGACCACCTTTTGGCTGCTTCATCCGGCGGTATTCTTCAACGGCAAGAATCACCACGACTTCGCGCCCGTGGCGGGTCACTATCTGTGGCCCGTGCGTCAACGCATCGTCCACGACTTCGCTGAAACGATTTTTTGCTTCCTGCAATTGCCACTGTGTATTCATGATCCACCTCTATTCTGTCTAGTCTGGCTAGAATAAGCCGGGGCAGTGAAATTTGCAAGCGGATACTTGATCGAACATAAATTAATTCCAAGGGTTTGTTGA
Organism: Betaproteobacteria bacterium; assembly: GCA_031430555.1. Classification (GTDB taxonomy): domain Bacteria; phylum Pseudomonadota; class Gammaproteobacteria; order Burkholderiales; family Usitatibacteraceae; genus UKL13-2. The sequence goes on along the minus strand of JANPBQ010000298.1, from coordinate 11,030 downwards.
AATTCTCGCCATCAATAGTGCTCGCGCCCATAGCGAGGCACTTCTCCCTTTGCAAAGGGAGATTGAGAGGGATTTGCAGCGGTTGCGCCTTGGTAACCACCGTAAATCTCCCTCAATCCCAATGCTGTTCATAGGACTATCTGAACAGTATTGCCCTCAAACCTTGCAGGACGCGGAGCCCAATGCATGGGGCTGCCGTTCAGCAAGCGCACGGCATGCCGTGCGAAACCCCTGCTTCACCCTCTTTAAATAGAGGTAAGGAGTCCACCTCGACCACGATCCACAGCAACATCTCGAATTTCAACAAACCCGTAAGGGACAGCGTCGAATGGCACTTACTTAAGCTGTCGCCCCGGGGCGACACGGTTTATGGGTGCCCTTTGGCGCACAAATTCACTTTGCTCAGAATGACAGGAATAATAATTGAGAAATGGAACAAGGCACACAATAAAAAGGGCACCGCGAGGTGCCCTTTTTATTGGCGCGTTAAAAGCGCTATTTCATCAAGCCTTTTTCCTTAAAGTACTTCACCGCACCCGGATGAAACGGTACGGTATTGCCTTCGAGCATTTGCTCCTTGGTGATATTGGCGACCGCAGGATGCAACTTCTTGAAGTCTTCCAGATTGTCGAACACCGCCTTGGTGATGATGTACGCCGTCTGCTCCGGTAAATCCGCGCTCGCGACAATGGTGGCCAACACGCCGAATGTAGCTTGCGCATTGTCGGTGCCTTTGTACATCTTGCCAGGCACGCTTGCTTTTGCGTAGAACCCGTTGTCCTTTACCAGTTTGTCCACGCCGGGGCCGACGACCGATGCGATATTGGAGGCGCACGAGGTGGCCGCTTCCTGAAAGATTGCATTCGGATGACCAGCCACGAAGGTGAACGCATCAATCTTGTTGTCGCACAGTGCCGGTGCCATTTCGACGAACTTCAACTCGCTGGCCAGCTTCAGATCTTCCTTCTTGATGTTCAGCGCGCCCATCACCAATTCGGTCGTGCCGCGGGTGCCGGAACCCGGGTCGCCGATGTTGACGCGCTTGCCTTTGATGTCGGCGAAAGTTTTGATATTCGCATCTTGGCGCGCGACCAGGGTCAGCAATTCCGGATAAACGGAAAACAGCGCACGAAGTTTCGGTTGCGGTTTGTCCTTGAATGCATTGGCACCCGTCATCGCGTAGTACTGGGTGTCGCTTTGCGCGAAGCCGATATCCATGTCGCCCGACATGACGGCGTTGATATTGAATACCGACCCGCCGGTGGACTCCACTGTGCAGCGCAGGCCGTGATCCTTGCGGTTTGCGTTCACGAATCGACAGATCGCGCCGCCCAACGGGTAATACACGCCGACGATGCCGCCAGTACCGACGGTGATGAATTTCGATTGCTGCGCAACGGCGGGCGCGCTGATGCCCGCCAAGCCGCCGGCAAGCAGCGCCGCCGCGACGCAGGCTTTGACGGCAAGTTTGATGCGTGGTGCGGTTTTCATTTTATGCATGACATCCTCCAGAAGTTAATTTGTTTTGTGGAACAGCGAACAGGTTAGCACTTTGTCGCACGCTAGCGGGTGATGACCACCAGCACGCTGCAAGGGGAATATTCGATCAGTGAGCGCGACATCGAACCGCGCCACCAGCGCGCCGCCCAACCATCGAGGTGCTTGTGGCCGACGACGATCAGGTCCGCGTCGATTTTCTTTGCGTATTCGGTGATGGCGTCCACCGATTCGCCGATCACGACTTCGCCTGTCGCATCGCGCCCCGACTCCTTTAGTCTTTGCAATCCATCGGCGAGAATCCCGTCGTACTTCTGCCTGATGCGCTCGCTCTCGTCGACACTGCTTTCATAGACGCCGCCTTCAAAGCCGACGTATGCGGTCGTCAGCGGCATGACCGCGACAAGCGACAACTCCGCATGGCTGAGTTGCGCGATTTCCTGGCAATCGAGCAGCGCGCGCTGGCCGGATTCGGAGCCGTCGTAGGCCAACAAGATTCGCTTGTACATTCTGCACCTCCTGAAATCAGAAACTGTCGGAAGGTCCGACACGAAAACAAGGATAATCCTTGACGGTGTCCGGCACAATACCGTAACAAGGACGCGCCGGTTGGCGTCAATGATTCGGGCTGTGCGCGGAACGATTCTTCGCGTATGTCCCAAAAGGAATATTCATGCAACGCCGGAATGAACATTGATGAACACACGGTCGCTGCGCGAAAAATTATTCCGCGTCATGCCGCTCGCCGCGTACGACAGTCCCGTCGACACGGCGGTAGCGCCGCTGAAACGAACGCTTGGCGTGTTCTCGCTGACGATGCTCGGCGTCGGCGGCACCATCGGCACGGGGATTTTTTTCACCCTCGCCGAAGCGGTGCCGAAGGCCGGACCGGCCGTGTTGTTGTCGTTTCTCATCGCCGCATTCACGGCGGGCCTGACGGCGCTTTGTTACGCGGAACTGGCCGCGCGCATTCCCGCGTCGGGATCATCGTATTCGTTCGCCTACGCGACGGTGGGCGAATTTCCCGCCTACGTGGCCGCCGCGTGCCTGATTCTTGAATATGGTCTTGCATCGAGCGCGACGGCGATTGGCTGGTCGGCGTACTTGAATAATTTCATGGAGAACGCTTTCGGCTGGCACATTCCAATGGCGTTGCGCTCGCCGATGATCGTACTCGGCGCGAGTGGCACTGAATTCCATTTCGACTGCGTCAATCTGCCGCCCGTGCTGCTGGTCGCAATGTGTGGCGCACTGCTGTTGCGCGGCGTGCATGCTTCGACGCGCACCAACAATGTGCTGGTGTTGATCAAGGTTGCGATCCTGATTTTCTTCGCGGTGGTCGCGCTGACCGGCTTCAACGCGGAAAATTTCGCGCCGTTCTTTAACACCGATACGAGTAAAGGCCACGCGGGTATGACCGGCGTGACGGCGGCAGCGGCGACGGTGTTTTTCTCCTACATCGGTCTCGATGGTGTCGCCACCGGCGGCGCCGAGGCGAAAAATCCGCGCCGCGATGTGCCGCGCGCGATCATCGTGGCGCTGGTCGTCGTCACCGTGTGTTACCTGCTGGTGGCGGTGACCGCATTGGGCGCGCAACCGGCGGCAAAATTTGCCGGCCAGGAAGCAGGGCTCGCGGTCATTTTGCAAAACGTCACCGGCAAGGTATGGCCGGCGGTGGTGTTGTCGGCGGGTGCGGTAATCTCGGTGTTCAGTATCACGTTGTTGGGCATTTACGGTCAGACACGCATTCTTTTCGCGGTCAGCCGCGACGGCTTGGTCGGCAATGTATTCGGCGACGTGAACGAGAAAACAAAAGTGCCCGCAAAGAGTACGCTCATCGTTTGCATGGTGGTCGCGCTGGTCGCTGCGACCGTGGACTCCGGTTACCTCTGGGACATGGTCAGCATGGGCACGCTGGTGGCGTTCGCCATCGTCTCCGCTGCGGTGCCTGTATTGCGGCGACAGAAAATATCCGTCGATGCGGCGGACGCTCGTAAGGATTTCCGCGTGCCGTTCGGGCCGTACCTGATTCCTGGATTGTCGATTGCGTCGTGCCTGTACATCATGAAGGACCTGTCGGTTGCTACCTACACGGTGTTCAGCCTGTGGATGAGCGTCGCAATCGTCAGCTATTTTGTCTATGGACTGCAGCATTCGCGATTGAACAGGCAAAAAGTCTAGAACGCCATTTGGCGAGGCATTCCAGTCAGAAATGCTCGAAACGGCGCGCCAGTGCTAGAGTTTTCCGACTTAAAGTGGATCGGTCACTCGCGACAACTGAACTTGAACTTGCCGGCAAATGTGTGCGTCACGTCGCGGGCATCGCTATCATTGGGTTGCGATGATCGTGCAAAGAATGAAAGATGAATCAGATGAAACCGCAACTCACCGCCCGAATTTTCTGCCTCATGATTGCGGCTGCACTGGCTGGCTGCGCACTTGCACCCGTGCCAACGGTATCGATGCGCGACATCAGCGCGGCGCGTCCCGAATCGGCGATCCTGCAACGCCCGCCCACCAAAGTGTACGGCGTGTTGCAGGAACTCGGCGGTGCCGACGTGGTGCCGGATGTGGCACCGATGATTGAATATCAGGCACTCCGCAAACAACTGCGCAGCGCCGAGGCAAGCCGTCAACAGGCCGCGCCGCAATGGACGGCGCTCGGGCCCGGCAACAATCTCGGTCGCGTGATCGATATCGCGTTTAATCCGCAGAACAGCAACATCATCTACGTGGCCTCGCCCGGCGGCGGCGTGTACAAATCCACCAATGGCGGCGGCTCATGGACGTGGTTGGCGGGGCTTCCCTATCAGGCGGTGAATTCGATTGCGATCGATCCGTTCAATCCAAACGTGATCTATTTCGCGACCGGCCACTTCCAGGGCGGTGGTTCGGATTTTCTGTCGATGGGCGTTTACAAGACGACCGATGGTGGCGCGAGTTTCACGTTGCTGCCGTCCACGGTGCCGTCGACCACCAATACAGACTGGCTGCGCGTGACGCGGGTACTCACCCATCCCACGACGCCGAACCTGGTGTTCGCCGGGGCCACCAGCGGTTTCTTTCTCAGCAGCGACGGCGGCGCGAGCTGGACCAAGCCTTCCAGCGCCTCGACGTACGACATCGCGATTGACCCGAACGACCCTTCGAAAATGATCCGCGGCCGCTACGATGGCGGCGTTTCATATTCGACCAATGCGGGCGCGTCATGGACGCTCGTGCAAATCGTTCCTTCCAGCACCACAGCAAACATTCATACGCGGGTGAAGTATGCGAAGTCGTCGCCGAACGTGCTGTATGCCTCGGTCAACCGGAATTCCGGCGAGGTGCATCGATCAGACGACGGCGGTGTGACCTGGGGGCAAGTGGCCACACCGGACCACAACGGCACACAAGGATTTCACACCAATCAATTGTGGGTGAGCCCGGTCGATGTGAACCACCTCATCGTTGGTGGCATTGACTTGTACAAGTCGCTTGATGGAGGACAGAACTTCACCAAGATATCGAATTGGCAGCAAAATTCAGCGCAGACCAGCGCCGGCCTTTCGCCGGGTACGCCGCATGCGGACCACAACGCGATTGCCTCGCCGCCGAACTACTCCGAGTCCAATGCGTTGCTGTTGGTCGGCACCGATGGCGGTTTGTTCGCCACCGCGAACGCGCTCAGCGTCGCCGAACTGTCGGGGTGGAGCAAATCGAATGGCAACCTTTCGCTCAGCCAGTTCGTCGGCGCGGCGGGAAGGCGTGTGAACGGCGTGGATACCCTCGTCGGTGGCTTGCAGGACAATGGCACCGTGCGACACACGTTCGCGCAAGAATGGAACCGCTTTGCCGCCGGCGATGGTGGTCATATCACGGTTGACGCCAACGACGGCGCGATTTTCGGTTCTTATCAAAACGGGCGAGTCCATCGCTGCATTGATTGCAATTCGGCGCAGACCATTTGCACGGGCATCACTGAAGTCGACCCCGATAGTTGTGGCTCCTCCAATTCATTGAAGGTGAATTTTTACGCACCGCTGGAACTCGACCCCAACGTTTCGAGCCGTCTGTATCTCGGCGCGAATTCACTTTGGGTGTCGACCAATCCCAAATCCACGCCGGTAACCTGGTCGGCAGTGAAGGAGCCCGTCGCGGGATTCACCAGTGGCACGTCATCGTCAAATTACATCAACGCGATTTCTATTTACAAAGGCGACTCGAATATCGTCGCGGTTGGGCACAACGACGGGCAAGTATTCCGCACCAAAAACATGCTGTCTCCCACGCCGACGTGGGTGGCCATCAACGTAGCTTTGCCGAGCCGATTGGTGGGCGCGGTACTGATCGACCCGGTCGATTCGGATCGCATTTACGTCGGCTTGTCGGGATATTTTTCCGACAATCTGTGGCGTACCGACAATGGTGGATTGAGCTGGAAGAACATTTCCACCGGTCTGCCGCCGGGATCGATCTACACTATCACCCGCCATCCACTCGCCAAAGACAAATTGTACGTCGGCACCATCTGGGGAAGCTACGGCAGCGACAATGCGGGTGACACTTGGCCGGCCGTGAATGACGGCCCGTTCGGCACTCAAATCCGCAAATTGTTCTGGCTGGGAAACGATACGCTGGTCGCCGCAACCTACGGCGCTGGGCTCGTGAAAGCAACCGTTACCGTCGCCGTCAGCGGCCCCGCCAATTACAGCGACATGTGGTGGGCGGGAGCGGTTGAAGACGGCTGGGGCATGTCGATACAACAACATGGCAACACGCAGTTCAACGCGATTTACGTCTATGACGCGGCCGGAAAGCCGGTGTGGTACGTGATGCCGGGCGGACAATGGAATGCGGATTTCACGCGTTATACCGGGTCGATCTACCAGCCGACCTCGGCAGCGCTCAACAATTACACCCCAGCGCAATTTGTGGCGGGTAGTCCGGTGGGCAGCGTCACAATCATCTTCAACGGCAACTCGACTGCGACACTGCAATACACGATTAACGGCGTCAGCGGTCAGAAATCAATACAGCGCCAGGTATTCGGCAGCGGCACATCGCCATTGAGCGTCGGCGACATGTGGTGGGGCGGTGCTGCGCAAGATGGCTGGGGACTCAACATCGTGCAGCAGGCGGGCATCTTGTTCGGCGTCTGGTACACCTATGGCGCGGATGGAAAAACATCCTGGTATGTGTTGCCCACGGGCACCTGGAACGGAACGACCTATGCCGGTACTTTCTACAGCACCACCGGCTCGCCCTGGCTCGGTGCCGTGTACAACCCGGCGCGGCTCGTTGCCACCGCGATGGGCACCATGAGTCTCAATTTCAGCACCGCCAGCAGCGCGACATTCAGCTACAATTTCACCAGCGGTCCCTTTGCCGGTACTTCACAAAGCAAGGCGATTGTACGGCAGCAATACTGATGCGTGGGCAGCAATTCATACTGTCGTGTTGCGTTTCGGCACTGATCTATCCGGCGACTTTAGGCGCGCAAACGACTGCGTCGTCGAACGTTGTATCTACGCCGGCCCAACCACACCGTCCGAAAATTGCCCTGGTGCTTTCCGGCGGTGGGGCACGCGGCTTCGCCCACATCGGCGCATTGAAAGTACTGCGCGAACTGAATGTGCCGATCGACATGGTGGTCGGCACCAGCATGGGTGCGGTAGTCGGTGGTGCGTTTGCGGCGGGCTATCCGGTCGAGAAGCTGGAGTCGATGATCAAGGAAGTTTCCTGGGACGATGTCTTCACCACCAAAGCGCCGCGCCAGGATCTGGATTTTCGGCGCAAGGATGAAGACAACAAAACCATCAGCCGGTTTTCTTTCGGGCTCACGCGTGAAGGCCTGGTGTTTCCGCGCGCGACCTTCAGCAGCCACGTATTGGAAGAAGTACTGCGCCGCATCGCGGCACCTTCGCTGGAGGTGGACCATCTCGACAACCTTCCGCTGCCGTTTCGCAGTGTCGCCACCGATTTGTACACTGGCGAATTTGTGGTACTCGATCGCACCAGTCTTTTCAATGCGATGCGCGCATCGATGTCGATCCCGGGCGCTTTTGCACCCATGCAGTTGGGTGAGGCGCTGCTGGTCGATGGCGGACTCGCGCGCAATCTGCCGATCGATGTGGCGCGCAAGATGGGGGCGGACATCATCATCGCCGTCAACGTCGGCACGCCGCTAATGCCGCCAGACAAACTCAACAGCGCGCTCGATATCGCGCAGCAGATGATCAACATTCTGACCGAGCAAAATGTCAAACAATCGCTGGCGGAACTGACGCCGCGCGACATTCTCATTTCGCCGAAATTGACCGAGCTTACGTTCACAGATTTCGCCAACGGCCCGAAAATTGTCGAACGCGGCGAAGCGGCAGCGCGGGAACAATCCGCACGCTTGAAGATGTTGGCGCTGCCAAAGGATGAGTACGCGGCGAGGGAATCGTTGCGCACGGCGCGGCTTTCGCTGCCGCGCGAAGTGAAAATTGTCGATGTTCGGGTGCAAGGCGCGGAACGCTCCAATCCCGTCGTGTTGAAAAATGCGCTTGGCATAAACCTCGGCGAATCGATCGAGGATAACGAACTTGCCTCGCGCATCCGCAAACTCGGTGCAGGCGGCGAATTCGAGCGCATCAATTTTCGCCTGCTGGGCAGTGGTGTCGAACGGGTGCTGGTGGTGCAGCCGACGGAAGCATCCTGGGGCGGTAACACGTTGCGCTTTGGCGTGCGTTTACAGAGTGACTTCAAGAACAGCAACCAGTTCGATTTGCTGGCCGCTCACACGTTGACCTGGGTGAATTCGTATGCCGGCGAGTGGCGAAACATCATGCAGATCGGCGGTACACGCCGTTTTGAGAGCGAGTTTTATCAACCTGCCACGCGCAATCAGGATTGGTTTGCCGCGGCGGCATACGGCTATCGCGCCAGCGACAGTGATATCTTCGACGGCGAGCGTCGTGTCGCACGGTTGGCGTTTTCGGAAAAAAAGGTGGGGTTCTACATCGGGCGGCAATTGGGTTTGATCGGCGAAGTGCGCGTGGGCCGCACCAGCAGCCTCGTTGCGGCCGAGCCATTGATTTCGCAAGACCCGGTGCCGCCCGCCTCGCAGCGCATCGTTGCCGACGAGGCGCAGTTGCGCATCGACACGTTTGACAGCGCCAATTTTCCGCGTCATGGGTACACATTGGCGGCCTTTTGGCAGCGCGCACGCGATCAGCGCGAACGCGCATTCTCGCGCACGCAGCGCGCGCTGGCCGGCGGCTGGGCACTCAGCAGTGGGCCGTATACGCTGCTATCGGTGGCTCAATACAGCGAGGCCAATCGCGGCAACGCAGGTGCGCTCGGAGGATTCCTGAGTCTGTCGGGCACGCCGGTGAGTTCTTTGGCGGGTGCCAAGACGATGTTCGCGCGCGTGATCGGCTTTCGACAGATCGGCCAATTGCCGGGGGCCTTGGGCGGATCCATTTATGCCGGTGCCTCACTGGAATTGGCAGGTGCCTTCGCCGCTAACGAGAGTGTCGGGTTCGGCGGTATGAAGCGCGCCAGCGCGTTGATGTTGGGTGCAGAAACGATTGTCGGCCCGGTCTATTTCGGCGTCGGCAAAACACTGCATGGCAGCTCCGCCGTGTATTTGTTCGTGGGGCAGCCGTAGCCGCGGATATGATCGCAACCACATCCTGCGCGTCGCCGATCTTCAGGGATCAACGAAATGCGTTGCAGTTCACCGTCCGAGGATCGGCAACAAATTACTTCAGCAACCCCGTCTTGTCGCAGCGCAATTTCGATCCCGTCAGGATGCACGTGGTCTTTAGCATGCCGTGCTTGTCGTGTGCACCGATACGCCACGACGACGCGTCCTTATCCATGACGAGAAAGCCGAATTCGTTGCTGTGCGTGATGCTCTCCAACGTGACGCCCTCGGCCGGACCGACGTGCATCGGAAACGGATCAGGCAGATTGACGTAGGTCTCGTCGCCGCCGACGCCGGAGACAATCGTCGCCGGATGATTCGACGAAAAATTGATCGCCTCGAACAAGTGTACGTGACCGTGCAGCGCGAGATTCACGCTCGGCGGGTAGTAGGTCAGCGGATGCAGGGATTTCAATACCGAAATGAGCGCGGGGCTGCCTTCGCTCACGCCTGACACGCGATCGGACGCATAGCCGAGTATCGGATGATGATTGATAAAGATGCTGTTCACGCCGGACTTGGCGGCCAATTGATCGACTTGCTCAAATTGTCGGCGGTATTGGTTGAACGCGTAGGCATCGCGCGATCTGGCAGGATTGAGCGGCGCATTACCGGCATACGCGGAATCGAACAGGATCAGTTGCAGATCGCGGGCAAGAGGCACCGCGTAGGGCGGCGTGAAATTGCCCGTCAAGTCGTCCTTGGGGTCATCACAGCTGCGCGATTTCTCGAGAGGCTGCGGATCCAGAAATCGAAACCAGCCTTGCCCTGCGCGACGGCATTCTTCATGGTTGCCGCGCGCGACCACCCACGGCGCGGCAGCCAATAGCTTGGCAGCAGGCTCGAACAAATCGGCGCGCCAGGTGTCCCATCCGTAGCCCCACGGGCTGCCCTGACAGCCGGCGACTTTCGGCGGACATTCATTTTCGCGGTAGTGATAATCACCCATGTGCAATACCAGATCGGGTGCCATCGCGGCGGCGGCGTTGGCGAGCGGACGGAATGGCCAATCGGCTTCGCTGTTGCACGCCTGCCACGCGTTGTCGGCAACTTTCATTCGACATCCGGTATCGCCCAACACGACGATTCGTCGCGGCTCGGCTTTCGGTAAACGCAATTCGAGGCCGTCGATGCTTGCGCGTTGCGCTATTTCCGGCAATGGAAAGTCACACGTCAATACCGGAAAATCAGACGGCTTGGAATGTGTAGCGGCACTTGCGGTAGGCCGCTGCGCAACGCGTGCGGCGGGCGCACGAATGGTCATGCGCCGCGCCGTTCCATCGATGGTGATGGTGGGGCATTCCATTCCGGGCTCGGCAACCGTTGCGGCGATGATCGCGCGCGCCGATGCGCGACCGTTCTCGCCGACAATCACAAACGCCGCCTGAATGCGGCCCTGCGGCGAATAGCGGGAATCGGTTCGTATTGCCGTCACCGGTGGCGGCACCCCCTCAAGTGCTGCGCATCCGGCAAGAAAAATGGCCGTACCAATGCCAAAACAAACTGCGACGCGGCGTGAATAATCGTAATGCAGTTTACAGGGTATGCGCATGGTGAGAAACGGTAAACCGACATGGTACCGAAAATCGACCGCGAAATTAATCCCCGTTGATGCCCGCGACAACTCTTATAACGCTAGTGTAGTGCTTCATTCTGTTTGGCACTAATCAGTCCCCGGCGCAACCCTTGTGGTTGTTCCCCCTTTTTAGGGGGAAGGTTAGTCTTACTGTGTTATAAAAAACAAGCTATTATGCGCGCATCTTCAACCAACCTGTCAAGGCGAAGATGGACGCGAGAATGGAAAGGTTCGAGGAGTACGTGTCGATGATTGCGGGTCAGCTTGGGCATGCGGATCGAG
>JANPBQ010000297.1:0-33449 GCA_031430555.1 Betaproteobacteria bacterium | reverse complement strand
CGAGTTTGACGCCTCGTTGACGGAGTTGCGCGAGTTGGCGAAAACGCTGGGGTATCAGGTCGTCGGCACATTCGTTCAAAAGCGCGATCGGTTTGATTCGGCGGCTTATCTCGGCGTCGGCAAGCGGCAGGAAATGCGTCGCTTTGTCGAAGGCGAAGACGTGTGCGACGAGGCCGAACTCGACGACGATGCCGAGGAAGACGTCCCTCAGACGACAAAGGGCAAGTCGACCACGCGCGGTGCGGCAAAGGCGAAGGCGGCCGCAAAATCCGAAGCTGATCCGGAGACCCGCCACGTTGATGTCATTCTTGTCGATCACGAAATTTCGCCGTCGCAGGCGCGCAATCTCGAAATCGATGTCGGCTGCGAAGTGATGGATCGCACCATGGTGATCTTGGAAATATTTCATCGCCACGCGAGCTCCCGCGCCGCGCGCGCGCAAGTCGAAATCGCGCGGCTCGGCTATATGTCGCCGCGATTGCGCGAGGCCGCGAAATTGGCGGGGCCGCAAGGCCGGCAGCGTAGCGGTACCGGTGGCCGCGGCGCGGGCGAATCGCACAGCCAACTCGATCGCCAGAAAATCCGCAACCGCATCGCCGAGCTTGAAGTGGAAATCGCGGCGATGGATCTGGAGCGCCAAACGCAGCGCGCGCGGCGCACCGCCAACACCAGCCAGGGCCTCGCCCGCGTCGCGCTGGTGGGCTACACCAATGCCGGTAAATCCACGCTGATGCGGGCACTCACCGGCAGTGAAGTGCTGGTCGCCAATAAACTCTTCGCGACACTCGACACCACCGTGCGCGCGCTGCATCCCGAAACAGTACCGCGTGTGCTGGTGAGCGACACGGTCGGTTTCATCAAGAATTTGCCGCACGATCTGGTGGCGTCGTTCAAGTCCACCTTGGAGGAGGCCGCTGAATCTTCATTGCTCTTGCATGTCATCGACGCGAGCGACTTAGGGTATGAACGCCAACTCACGGTGACCGACAAAGTACTCGATGAAATCGGTGCCGGCAGCGTGCCGCGCATTCGGGTATTCAACAAGATCGACATGGTCGGCGCGGGAACGGAGAATCCGGTGGCGGCGCAGGCCGAACGCGAGGTCGCATTGCGCGAGCAGTATCCGGGCTGCATCGTCATGAGCGCCAAACGCGATGCCGACGTGACGATGATGCATGCCGCCATCCGCAAATTTTTTCAGAAGGATCTGATGGAGGCGGAATTGTTTCTGCCCTGGTCGTCGCAACAACTGCGAGGGAAAATCTTTGCGAACTGCGAAGTGCTGGAAGAGCGTGCGGATAACGATGGTGCGTTCTTGCGGGTGCGGGGAGCGGTCGAGGTGGTGGAAGGATTGCGTGGGCAGTTGGCCGTGAAGGTCTGACGGATTCGTCCCGATTCAATTCGACCCCCAATACTGCGTTCGCCCTGAGCCTGTCGAAGGGCCGGATGCACCAAGCCCTTCGACAGGCTCAGGCCGAACGGAGTATTTGACGGTACGAACCGTATTGGGTTTCCGTGTGCCCGTATCCTCCAACCCGCTACGGATGCGGATGAATATTGTCCACCCAGTAAACCGATTCCGGATTCTCGGCGACCGGAATATCCAGATTCACCACGACAGGATCCTGCCCGCTGCGCAACAACACGCACGACAATTCCTCATTCTCACTGGCATTGATTTCCTGGTGCGGAACATAAGGCGGTACGTAAATGAAATCGCCGGGGCCGGCTTCGGCAACGTATTCCAGTTGATTACCCCAACGCATGCGCGCACGGCCCTTCACCACGTAGATCACACTTTCCACCGGCCCGTGGTGATGCGCGCCGGTCTTGGCGTTGGGATGAATCGTGACCGTGCCGGCCCAGATTTTCTCCGCACCGACGCGTGCAAAGTTCACCGCCGCCGCACGCGACATGCCCGGCGTCTGCGCCGTATTGCTGTCGAGTGAATCACTCGGAATCACGCGCACGCCGTGGAGGCGCCATTGCATGGGTTTTTCTGCGGATGCAATCGGTGTCGTCATGATGTGAGTGCCTCTCGATTCATGAATGCTTGAACCATTGTGCGCATGTCGGCACGAAAACGCCAAACTCAAGCACTGGTGCGGCTCTCCAGCCAGCCGAGCCGTTCGCGGCTTCGGTGACTTCGCGAGTCGTCATGAAAAGCGGCATTGCCTTAGACCTGAAATAGTTCGCGGGCAAGCTCATCCAGCGTGGTGATATTATTCAGCGGAAAACGTGCGGCGATCGGCTCGAACACATCCATCGAGCGATGCTGCATGAGGCCAATTGCCTGACGATACAGCGCGAGGCCGAGCGCCTGAAGGTGAAAATTTTTCCGAACCGGCCAATCGCTCGCGTCCAGAAATATTCGCAACAGCGCCCTGTCGCAATCGAACATGTCGCGATGCGGCTGGATGATTTCGTAGTGCCGATCCATCACCATCGCATCGCCCCAATCGATAATGCCCGTCAGTTGGCCCTGCTCCATGAATACGTGATTGGCGACGATGTCGCTGTGGGTGACAACGCGGTCGAAGGGCGCAAGTCGGGCGAGAAAGTCGTCTATTTGCGAAACCAGGTGCAGGGGCAGCGAGCTCTTTGCGTTAGCGGCGGCGATATTCGATACCGGCCAGTCTTCCTCAGTGGCAACACCCAGCGGGCGCAGCGCATGAATGCGCTTCACTTGGTGCCCGAGTTCGGCGGCAATGTTGCGCCGCTCGTCATCAGACAAATCCGTGCAATGCCAAGGCACGCCGTGCACGCGAGTGGTGACCAGATACGGCCACGAGTTGCCGTCGATTTCGCTTTCAAACAGTTTTCCCGCACCAAGCAATCGAGGCGCGGCGATTTGCGAATCTGTCCCAATGAAGTGATATGCCGATTGCTCGGCGCGGTAAGCCTTGCGCCAAGAATCGGCACCGAATATTTTCACGACGACATCGCCGCAAATGAATGTTGGATGCGTCGCATTGACGCCCGCCATAATGGCGTCGCCGAGATGGGGTTCGCCATGGCGTCGCAATACTTCCGTGACATATGGCCGCCAGAACTCGACATCGCCGATGCGTTCGACGAACATTTCGTTTGACGGGGGTGATAGTGGTGCAATCAAGGTTCACAGGTGCCCAGGAACACGAGAACCGCAAGCATACCTGCGTCTTGGCGATGCGTGGCCCGCCATGGATTGATCACTCGACCGAGCGTCAATCGATACCTGCAAATTTTGAATTGCTTTGACGGCAATGCGATAATCGTTCGTTTTTGCATCGCAAAATTCAAGCCCAATCATGAGTTCCAACTTTTCCACCGAAATCAAACGCCGCCGCACCTTCGCGATCATCTCCCACCCCGACGCGGGCAAGACCACGCTTACCGAAAAGCTGCTGCTGTTCGCCGGTGCGATCCAGATCGCGGGCAGCGTGAAAGCGCGCAAAGCCAGCCGCCACGCGACATCCGACTGGATGGAAATCGAAAAGCAGCGCGGCATATCAGTCGCAAGCTCGGTGATGCAAATGGAATACCGCGATTGCGTGGTGAATCTGCTCGACACCCCCGGTCACCAGGATTTTTCCGAAGACACCTATCGCGTGTTGACCGCGGTGGATGCCGCGTTGATGGTGATCGATGCGGCAAAGGGCGTCGAGGCGCAAACGCTTCGATTGATCGAAGTTTGCCGCGCGCGCAATACGCCGATTCTCACGTTCATCAACAAGATGGATCGCGAAGTGCGGCCGCCACTCGAATTGATGGAAGAAGTCGAGCGCGTGCTGAACATGGACGCCGTGCCGTTCACGTGGCCGGTCGGCATGGGGCGGTTGTTCGGCGGCGTGTATGACATGCGACTCAACAGCATGCGGGTGTTTCAGGCCGGCGAAGACCGCATGCACGACGACGATGAAATTCTGGATGGACTCGACAATCCGCTCGCGGCGGAGCGATTTGGTGCCGAGCATACGCAGGCGCGCAACGAGATTGGGCTGATTCGCGAGGCGAGCCCCGCGTTCGATCGCGATCAGTTTCTTGCCGCCAAACAGTCACCGCTATTTTTTGGCTCGGCCGTGAATAATTTCGGCGTGCGCGAAGTGCTCGATGCGCTGGTCGATCTGGCACCACCGCCCGCCCCGCGCGCCGCGTTGCAGCGGGTGGTGATGCCGGATGAAAAACCATTCACCGGTGTGTGCTTCAAGATTCAGGCCAACATGGATCCCGCGCACCGGGATCGGATTGCATTCTTGCGTGTGTGTTCGGGCAAGTTCGAGCGCGGGATGAAATTGCGCGTCTGCCGCACCGGAAAAGACATTCGCCCCAGCACGGTGGTGTCGTTTTTATCTCAGCGCCGCGAGCTACTCGAAGAAGCCTATTCCGGCGACATCATCGGCATTCCCAATCACGGCACTTTGCGCTTGGGCGATACCCTGACCGAAGGCGAGAACCTGCAATTCACCGGCCTGCCTTACTTCGCGCCGGAAATTTTTCAGACGGTGGAATTGAAAGACCCAATGAAATCAAAACAACTTCGCACCGGCTTGCAGCAGCTTGGCGAAGAAGGGGCGATTCAGGTGTTTCGTCCTGTGGCGGGCGGCAGCTTGTTGCTCGGCGCGGTCGGCGGGCTGCAATTTGAAGTGGTGCTGCATCGCTTGAAAGGCGAATACAACGTGGACGCGCGGCTGGAGACTTCGCGGTACCGATTGGCGCGTTGGGTGACGTGCGACGACGCGGCGATGCTGCGAAAATTCATCGACGCGAATGCGCATCGCGTTGCATACGACGTGGTGGAAGCACCGGCGTTTCTGGCGACGCATGCGGCGGAATTGGAAGTGGTGTCCGAGCGTTTTCCGACGGTGAAATTTCATGCGATGCGGGAGCATGCCGGGCATGTGTTTCGGGCGCAGATGTAGCCGTCGAAGTAAAGAAGTGCTGCAGTATTGTCGAGGTTCTTCAAACATTTTCTGCTGCAAACCCGCGCCGAATCATCGACGCACTCAAGTTATTGCGCGGCCACGCCATCCATCGCCAAGACGACAGACGGGGCGGCAGTGCTTTCTCGATCGATAGAATCCGATAAATTGATCATCAGTTTTTCGTCGGGAGAAATAGATGTCGACCGTTTCCGTAAGCGTGACCAAATTTTCGCGCGGCCTATCGGAGTTTTTGAGCCAAGTGCAGTACCGGGGGCAGGTTCTCAACATCGTGCGTGGCAAACGCGTCATCGCGCGCGTATCTCCTGTCGCGGCATCGGACGGATTCCCCATCGACGAGCTTGATGACTTTTTGGCGAAAGGTCCGCAGCTTGATGCTGACCGCAAGTCCATGGCGAAAGACGTGCGAACTTCGCGCGCAAAGTTGCGCAGTCGGGAGCGCGCGTGGTCGCGTTAGGCGTTAGGCGATGGGCATCCGGATCAATACCGATGTCTGGTTGCTCGCGGAAAAATCGGGGGCACACTCAGTCTGTCGCGCTGGACCGCCATGGTAGTGAGTACATGTGCGCCGTGACCGCGAGCGAATTACTGGTCGGCGTTGAGCGCGCCAACTCCGCGCAGCGCTGCGCGCGCTGCGGTGCCTTCGTTGAAAATCTGCTGGCCACCATTCCTGTTCTGGAGTTCACATTGCCGCTCGCGCGCACCCATGCGCGCATGATCGCTGCGCTTTCGAAAAACGTCACCGCCGGTGCGCACGATTCGATCATTGCCGCCACGGCGGTGCACCATGGCTATGGGCTGCTTACCCGAAACGTTGCCGATTTCAAAATATTCCAGGGACTCAAGATTGAGACATTTCGCGAAGTAGCATAGCCAAGATGTAGATTGTTTTTTGAAAGAAATAGTGCCGAACTTCTTCCCTTGCCGTCTCACCCGCGAGAATGCAACGAATTTGAAACGTTTCATCAATGCCAATGCACGCCGGATCGCGCACAATGTCGTCTAAGCCCGAGCGTTTTTAGCGGCGTGTGTGTCGGAACAGGGAGGGGTGTCGAAACGTTTTCCGACAGTGAAAATTCACGCGATGCGGGGGTATGCGGGGCATTTGTTTCAGGCGCGGATGTGCAGGGGTACTTCTATTTACCCTGTCATTCTCGCGAACGCGGGAATCCATTTTGCGTAAACTCTTGAGTTGCAACGACAAATGGATCCCCGCGTTCGCGAGGATGACAAGAATTGAGGGTAAATAGCAGTACCCGAAGTAGCGAGTCTAGCACTGGCGAGGCGTTTGAGGACTTTCCCATTCGAAAGGCGCGCCAATGCTCGGTTCTGGCACTCCTTTCGGTCTCAACACGGCGATCAAATTGTTGTTGAACGTGGCAGGAAATAAAACTCAAGTGATCGAACCCCAATCCACCCACATGTTCCGCGAAGCCGCGCAGTCGGCCGACGCGGTGCGCGCGCAATTTGAAAACAATCATTCGCGGGCACTAGAATTGGGGAAGAAACTTCGTGCGTTGAAACCGCGTGCGGTCGTGACCTGCGCACGCGGCAGTTCGGATCATGCGGCCACGTTCGCGAAGTATCTGGTGGAAACGCGTCTCGGTGTACTCACCTCTTCCGCATCGCCCTCGGTGAGTTCGGTCTACGGCGTGAAACAGGATTTGCGCGATTGCCTGTTCATGGCAATTTCGCAATCGGGCCGCAGCCCCGATCTGGTATCCGCCGCACGCGCGGCCAAAGCAGCGGGCGCGAAAGTGTTGGCGCTGGTGAATGCCGACGACACGCCGCTCGCCGAGGTCGCGGATTTTCACCTGCCGCTGTCGGCCGGGCCTGAGCAAAGTGTCGCCGCCACCAAATCGTACATCGCGTCCCTTGCGGCCATCGTGCATCTGGTCGCGGCATGGACCGAGGACTCAACGCTGCTCGGCGCGCTGAAGTCCGCGCCCGATGCACTCGCAGAAGCATGGCAACTAGACTGGAGTGCTGCCATGCCGATCTTGCGCGACACGCGCCATCTGTTTGTGATCGCGCGCGGCGTGGGGCTCGGCATCGCGCAGGAAGCAGCGTTGAAGTGCAAAGAAACCTGCCATCTGCACGCCGAGGCGTTCAGCGGCGCGGAGGTGCGGCATGGCCCCCAGGCGTTGTTGAGTGCTACTTTTCCGGCGCTGATTTTTACGCAGGCCGATGAGACCCGCGATGACCTCGAAGCGCTCGCGCGCGACTTGATCGCGCGCGATGTGAGGGTGATGATCGGCGGCAGCTCGGTTGCCGGTGCAGCCGTGTTGCCGACGATCGACGCACATCCGACAATTCAGCCGATGCTTCTTGCGCAGAGTTTTTACCAACTCGCGAACGCGCTCGCGGTTGCGCGCGGACATGACCCGGATCGTCCACCGCATTTGCGGAAGATCACCGAGACGCATTGATGCCAGACCGGTCGGTCACCGCCACGCCGACGGCCGCTTGCCCCATTTATCAGACCCCATACGGTCACCGCGCCGAGCAGCCGCATGAATTTTTTTTGAGAGTCGTCACCCCGTGTTCACCGCAAAATGAGGTATAGAAAATGAAGTATTACTCGATGCGCACCAGCGCGACCGAAGCGACGCTCGAATTGCTCGAGGCCGCGACTCCCGAGCCGGGGCCGCGCGACGTGCTGGTGAAAATGCGCGCGGCGAGTTTGAATCGCGGCGAATTCATCATCGGCCACGGTCTACAGAAAACCGGCACCGCGAAAGCGATCGGCATGGAAGGCGCGGGGGAGATCGTGAAGCTCGGTGCCGACGTGCACGGCTTCAATGTCGGCGACAACGTGATGGGCCGCTGCGCCGGCGCGTTCGCGGAGTACTCGGTCATGGACGCGCGCGAGGCAATGTCAATGCCTGAGTATCTCTCGTGGGAAGAGGCCGCCTCGATCCCGCTGACCTTTATGGTCGTCCATGACATGCTGGTGAGCCAGGGCAAGTTGCGCGCGGGCGAGTGGCTGCTGGTGACCGGCGTGTCGTCCGGCGTCGGCGTCGCCGCACTGCAATCGGCCAAGGCGATCGGCGCGAAAGTGATGGGCACGTCGGGCTCGCAGGAAAAACTCGACAAGTTGAAAGCGCGTGGCCTTGACATTGGAATCAATACGCGCGCGGCGGATTTTTGCGATGCGGTCTTGACAGCCACCGACGGCAAAGGCGTGAATCTGGTCGTCAATACGGTCGGTGGCTCGGTGTTCGCCGAGTGTGTTCGTGCGATGGCCTTCGAGGGGCGGCTTGCGACGGTTGGTTATGTCGATGGCATTTTGAAAGGCGAGATGGACATTCAGGCGCTGCATTCGAAGCGCCTGACCTTGTTCGGTGTTTCGAACAAATTGCGCAATGCGGATCAGCGCGCGGCCGGTGCGGCAGACTTTGTCGCCGACTTGCTACCACTGTTGGTGGCGCAGAAAATTCGTCCGGTGGTCGACAAAGTCTTCGTGTTTGCGCAACTCGCGGACGCGAAGGCGCACATGGAATCCAATCGACATCTTGGCAAGATTGTGTTGACGATGCCTTGAAGTGTTGCCGGCGACTGAGGTTTTGTCGCCAATACCAACTCAATCTATGGTCGAGAGTTCGATTCACCGAGTTCCACCAATAAACCAAGGGGGCCGCAAAAAAACGCGGCCCCTTGGTTTGTTGGTGGAGCTTGCGAGGAACGAGGGTTGCGCCGTGTATGGCGCAACCCGCTCTGGGCGGCAAGAGCAAAGCAGTTTGCTCTTGCCCCACGCCCTTCGCCTCGTCGACCTGCGGTCGAGACTTCGATCTGTTGAGTTCCACCAACAAAGACAAAGGGACCGCAAAAAACGCGGCCCCTTTGTCTTTGTTGGTGGAGATGAAGAGGATCGAACTCTCGGCTTGGCCCCATGCAGGGGGCCAACCGTTCGGCAGGCACGGAACAGCGCGCAGGCGCTGTTCCGTGTCCGGCCTCACCCTGTCGGTCGAGACTTCGATCTGTTGAGTTCCACCAACAAAGACAAAGGGACCGCAAAAAACGCGGCCCCTTTGTCTTTGTTGGTGGAGATGAAGAGGATCGAACTCTCGACCTTCGCATTGCGAACGCGACGCTCTCCCAGCTGAGCTACATCCCCGAAATTTCAAATGGAATATTACACCAAGCCCGGTTCTTTGCCACACGCGAACAACTTGCGCAGCAACTACTCCGGCATTATTCCCGCCCCGCGAATAAACGTAAACACCGGCTCACGTCCCAAGGATTGATTAATCGCGTCCGCGAGTTTTTCGGGTTCATCAGTGCCGATGAGGAATTGCTTGCCGCTCAGCAATCCGACAATCACGGCCCCGCGCCCGGACACATTGAACAGCCAGCCGCGCGTGGTAATGCGGATGCCCCAGCCGGATGTTCGTGAAAGGCGGGTGGGGATTGCGGCGGCGATGTCGGCGAGCTCGGCACTCTTGCCGGGCCAGCCGAGGATGCCAAACGTCGCGCGAAATTCCTTGGCGTCGACTTCCGTGGTCAGCGCGCCGAACACCGCACCGAGCAAGGCGAAGCATGCGATGAGCGCGACAAATCCATACGCGGGAATGGTGATTCGTTTCATGCTGGCAAAGACAGTCAACATCAACGCCAGTCCGATTCCGATTGCGATCAAGGTCTTCCATGCGATTTGTCTGTGGTGATATTTCATTGGATTGATCGTCGGCTATCTAATGGTGTTTTTTATTGGCAACCCCTCTCCCGGCTAGCCTGCCCCCGTGTAGACGGGGGGCCACCCTCTGCTTCGCTGCAAGTGTGCCCTTGTCCCGCAAGGGGAGAGAGTACGTGAATTGAGAGCGCCGCTACGCTTTGCGCGTGATGCATTTCTTTAGCAATTGCCGCGTCGAGGCATCAAGATCAACTTCGTGTGCGCCTGACTTCATTGCCTCGCCAATTCGATTCGCCACGGTTTTTCCCAGCTCAACGCCCCATTGATCGAACGAGTTGATATTCCACACAATGCCCTGAACAAATACCTTGTGTTCATACAACGCGATCAAGGCGCCGAGCGACGCGGGATCAAGTTGATCGAGCAATATCGTGTTCGAGGGGCGGTTGCCTTCGAAGCGCCGATGCATCGCGAGTTGATCGGCAGTAATCATGGCACCGGCTGGCACGGCGATTTCGCCCCATGCTTCATCCGCAGTCTTGCCGATCATCAGCGCGCGGCCTTGCGCGAGGCAATTCGCCACCAGCAATTCGTGGTGCGCGGGCAGGTGGTGTGTGGCCTTCACGGGCAAGATAAAATCGATCGGCACAAACTGCGACCCTTGATGCAGCAGTTGGAAAAACGCGTGCTGGCCGTTGGTGCCCGGCTCGCCCCAGATCACGGGTGCGGTCGGATGTTCGACCGGTGTGCCATCGATCGCAATCGATTTGCCGTTGCTCTCCATGTCGAGCTGCTGAAGATATGCCGGTAGGCGTTGCACATGTTCGCTGTAGGGCAGCACCGCGACGCTGCCGGCATCGAAAAAATTACGGTACCAGATGCCAATCATCGCAAGAATGACCGGCATGCTTTTCTCAAGAGGAGCCGCGCGAAAATGCGTGTCCATCGCATGCGCACCGGCGAGCAGCTTTGAGAAATTATCCGGGCCGATGGAAATCATGATCGGCAAGCCGATCGACGACCAAAGCGAATAACGCCCGCCGACCCAATCCCAGAATCCGAACATGTTGGCGGGATCGATGCCAAACGCGCGCACGGCGTCGGTATTGGTCGAGACCGCGACGAAGTGCTTGGCGATATCGCTTTCTTGCGCGCCTTTCGCGAGAAACCAGGCGCGCGCGGAGCGTGCGTTGGTGAGCGTCTCGATGGTGGTAAAGGTTTTCGAGGCGATGATGAACAGCGTGCGTTCATGGTCAACGATGTCCAGCACATCGGCCAATGCGTCGCCGTCGATATTGGCGACGAAGTGGGTGGCGATTCTTTCATGCGCGAAAAACTTCAGCGCCTCGCACACCATGCGCGAGCCCAGATCGGAACCGCCGATGCCAATGTTGACGACATCGGTGATCGATTTGCCCGTAAAGCCCCGCCAGTCCTCGTTCCGCACGCGCTCGGCGAATGACAATGCGCGTTGGCGAACATCGCGAATCGGCCCGAGAAGGTCGACGCCATCGACATCGAGGCGCGCGCTGGTGAGGTCACGCAGTGCCGTGTGCAAGACGCTGCGGTGCTCGGTGACATTGATGCGCTCTCCCGCAAACATCGCATCGCGGCGCGCCTCGACGCCGCAGGCGCGAGCGAGGTCAATCAATTTTTCGCGCGCAACGGTGTCGAGTCGGTTTTTCGAGTAATCAAGGAACAGGCCGGCCGCTTCAAGCGAAAAGTTGGCGGCGCGAGCGGGATCCGTTTTGAAAAGCTGCGCGATCGTTTCGTTTTTGGCAACCGCGAAATGCACCCCGAGCGCCGCCCATTGTTTCGCCGAATCCGATTTTTGCGTGGTCATTTCAATGCTCTTCCATTCTTCTATCCGCGATAACTTCCTTGGCGCGCTTCAACCGCTTCGCAAGCGCGGGGCCTCGCGCCACCGCCACGCCGACCGACAACGCATCGATCATCACCAGATGCACCATACGCGACGTCATCGGTGCATATACATCCAGATCCTCGGGCACATCGGCGTACAACGCAATATGGGCCAAGCGCGCCAGCGGCGAGCCGCTGGCGGTAATGGCGATCACGGCGGCACCGGCATCACGCGCGATTTCCACACTGCGGATCAATTCGCGCGTGCGGCCTGAACCCGAAATCGCCACGACTACATCGCCCTTGCCGAGCAGCGATGCCGACATCGCGTGTACATGCGGATCGGAGTACGCCACCGCCGGCGCGCCGAGCCGGAAAAATTTGTGCTGCGCATCCATCGCCACAATACCCGAATTGCCGAGGCCGTAGAATTCGATGCGTTTTGCCGAGGCAAGCAATTGTGTTGCGCGCTCCATCGCTGCGGGATCAGGATGATTGCGCACCGTGACCAGCGCGGCGATGCCGCGATCGAATACCTTCGCGCCGACATCCGCCATCGAATCCTGCATGCCGACATCGTGATGCACGAATGGCACACCGTTGGCGAGGCTTTGCGCCAGCCGGAGCTTGAAATCGCGGTAGCCCGTGAAACCCGCCGCCACGCAAAAGCGCGCGATGGTTGGCTGACTCACACCGGTGCGCGAAGCGATTTCAGGAAAAGAAAGGCTGATAACGAGATTGGGATGACGCAGGATGAATCGCCCCACCAATTGTTCGGACGGACGCATGCCATCCAGCAGTGCTTCGATCCGATCCAGCAGCCCACCGGGCGACGCACCGGCGTCGGAAGCCGATGATTTGCCGCGTCGTGGAAAGGGTTTCGCGGCCATTTTTCTACGTCGAACGGGTTGCACTTAAAAAAACTACAATGGATGGAATTCGCATCCGGTATTCTCTGACCGGTTCTTGTAGTTTGTCAACACGATTGACGTTTTTCTTCGTCCGCATTTGTTGTGCCCGCGTCATACATGCTATGGATAGTGGCGAGACCTCACTCTTCCGGCGAAATGCAGCGGTTGACGAATTCATGTAGATTTTCTACAATACCTGCTGGTTTTTCTGTTCAGCCCCCAAATTAGGAGCCGCCATGGCGCTTCACCCCTCGGTCGCGGCGATCACTGACCGAATCATTTCTCGCAGCGCAGCGACACGCGCCGCCTACCTCGCCCGGGTGGATCATGCGCGCGCCGCCGGCACATCGCGCGGGCGGATTTCCTGCACCAATCTCGCTCATGCGTTCGCCGCTGAAGCGCCCGCCGACAAGTTGGTCTTGCGTGAAATTCGCGCGCCAAACATCGGCATCGTCTCGGCCTACAACGACATGCTGTCCGCGCATCAACCCCTCGCGCGATTTCCGGAAATCATCAAGCACGCAGCACGGGAAGCCGGCGCAACCGCGCAATTTGCCGGCGGCGTGCCCGCCATGTGCGATGGCGTGACGCAAGGTCAGCCGGGGATGGAGTTATCGCTGTTCTCGCGCGATGTGATCGCCATGTCCACTGCGATTGCGCTGTCGCACGGTGTATTCGATGCGGTACTTTGCCTCGGCGTGTGCGACAAGATTATTCCGGGTTTACTGATTGGCGCGTTGCAGTTCGGGCACCTACCCGCCATCTTTGTGCCCGCCGGGCCGATGACGAGCGGGCTTTCAAACGATGAGAAAGCGAAAATTCGCCAGCAATTTGCGGAGGGCAAAATTGATCGCGCGGCTTTGCTGGAAGCGGAGAGCCGCGCTTATCACGGCCCCGGCACCTGCACTTTTTACGGCACGGCCAACAGCAATCAATTGCTGATGGAAGTGATGGGCTTGCATTTGCCGGGTGCGGCATTCATCACGCCGAATACGCCGTTGCGCGATGCACTTACGGCGGCGGCCGCGCGGCGGGTCGCGGCGATCACGCATTTGGGCAAAGAATATATTCCCATCGCGAGAATAGTCGATGAGCGCGCCATCGTGAACGCGATTGTCGGCTTGCTCGCGACCGGCGGATCGACCAATCACACAATTCACCTGGTGGCGATTGCACGCGCGGCCGGTATCAATATCAACTGGGACGATTTCGATCAACTCTCCACAATCGTGCCTCTGCTCGCGCGCATCTATCCGAATGGCAGTGCCGACGTGAATCATTTTCACGCAGCGGGCGGCTGCGGGTTTGTGATTCGCGAACTGTTGTCCGCCGGATTGCTGCATGGCGATGTACTCACTGTTGCTGGCGAATCGCTAACACGTTACACCGAAGAGCCGCAGCTCAATGGCGATTCGATTGTCTGGCAATCCGCGCCGACCCAGAGTAGCGACGATGGCGTTTTGCGCACGGCAACGTCACCGTTCAGCGTCGACGGTGGCTTGCGTGTGTTGCGCGGCAATTTGGGGCGGTCCGTGATCAAAGTCTCCGCGGTGAAAGCGCAGCATCGCGTGGTGGAGGCACCCGCCTTGGTATTCAATGATCAGGATGAAGTGCTGGCGAGCTTCAAGCGCGGCGAGTTGCAACGCGACTTTGTTGCGGTGGTGCGGTTTCAAGGCCCGCGCGCCAATGGCATGCCGGAGTTGCACAAACTGACCCCCGCATTGGGATCATTGCAGGATGCGGGCTTTCATGTGGCACTGGTAACCGATGGCCGTATGTCGGGGGCATCGGGCAAAGTGCCTGCCGCCATTCACGTCTCGCCGGAGTGTCTTGCTGGTGGGCCGCTCGGCAGAGTGCGCGAGGGCGATATTATTCGGCTCGATGCTGAAGCCGGCACACTTGAAGCGCTTGTGCCCGCAGAAGAATGGGCACGGCGCGTACCCGCCGCAGCCGATCTCACGCGCAACCAGTTCGGCATGGGCCGCGAATTGTTCCAGTCGGCGCGCGCGGTTGCACTGACGGCCGAAGAAGGTGCCGGAACATTCGGCACGACAATGGAACACGCACCGATTGTCGCGCACTCGTCGGCACTCGAACCCATCGCAGCGGGAGCCGTGTTATGAGCGCCATTCGAGAAATTCTCGATGCGAGCCCGGTGATGCCGGTGATCGTGCTAAACCGTGTAGACGACGCCGTGCCGCTCGCCAAGGCGCTGGTGGAGGGCGGTATTCGCGTGCTGGAAGTTACGATGAGAACTGCCGTTGCGCTCGCCTGCGTGCGCGCCATTCGCGACGCCGTGCCAAGCGCCATCGTCGGCGTGGGAACAATCATCAATCGGGCCGACATGGATTCCGCACTGGAAGCCGGCGCCATGTTTGGCGTGAGTCCCGGAACCACACCGGAGTTACTTGCGCATGCCGCGACAAATGCATTTCCATTTTTGCCCGGCACGATGACGCCGTCGGATGTGATGCGCGCGCTCGACGCGGGCTTCAACGCGATGAAGTTGTTTCCCGCTAGGCAGGCGGGTGGGGTGGAGATGTTGAAGGCACTTGGCGGGCCGTTTCCGCAAGTGATGTTTTGCCCGACGGGCGGCATTGATGTCGAATCCGCGCCCGCATTTCTTTCGCTGCCGAATGTCGCCTGCGTGGGCGGTTCGTGGTTGTCGCCGACGACGTTGATTGCGAGCGCCGACTGGGATGAGATTCGCCGCCGCGCACAAGTTGCATCGCTCCTCAAGAAAAATTCCTGAACGGATCTGTACCTGCCATGACCTCAAACACTTTCTTCCCAGAATGCCGTGCGCTGGTGCTGTTCGGCGCGACCGGCGACTTGGCCAAACGCATGTTGTGGCCTTCGCTGTACGCGTTGGATCGCGATGGATTGTTGCCGAAGAAATTTCAATTGATCGGTGCCGCAACATCAGCACTCTCGGATGAAGCATTTATCGCCAAGGTGAAAGATGCCATTCAAATATCCGCCAACACGAGACTGTTTGACGAATCTGCGTTCGCGGCATTTGCCGCGCGCATTCGCTATGTAGCGGTGAACGTACAGGCAAGCGGCGGATTGGAGCCGATTAAGAATGTGCTGCAACCCGGTGCGCCGGACGAAGGCGGCGTGATGTATTACCTCTCGACCGGTCCGCAATTGTTCGGGCCGATATGTTTGGCGCTTCGCGATGCGGGATTGGTCGACAAACTCTCGCGCATCATCGTTGAAAAACCGATCGGCACGGACACCGCGACTGCGCGCAGGGTCAATGAAGATATCGGCGCGGCATTTGAAGAGTCGCAGGTTTTTCGCATCGATCATTACCTCGGCAAAGAGGCCGTGCAAAATTTGCTCGCGCTGCGATTCGCCAATTCCATTTTCGAGCCGCTGTGGAATGCCAACGCGATCGAGCAAGTGCAGATCACGGTGGCGGAAGCGGTGGGCGTCGAAGGCCGCTGGCCCTTCTACGATGCCACCGGCGCACTCAGAGACATGGTGCAGAGCCACATGCTGCAATTGCTTTGTTTGGTTGCGATGGAACCACCCGCGAGCTTCACGCCTTCGGCGGTACGCAATGAGAAGGTAAAAGTATTGTGGTCGCTCAGGCCGATCACCGGGGCCGATGTCGCGACCCACACGGTTCGCGGTCAATACACGACGGGGTTCAGCGGCGGTGCGGCGGCGCTGGGTTATTTGGAGGAGACCGGCGCAAAGCCGGATAGCGATACCGAATCGTTCATCGCGTTGCATGTCGGCGTAGACAACTGGCGCTGGGCGGGCGTGCCGTTTTATTTGCGCACGGGCAAGCGGCTGCAAAAACGCAGTAGCGAAATCATGATTCAGTTCAAAGCGGCTCCATACAACATCTTCGCCGGGATCGGCGCAAGTCTCGCGCCGAACACGTTGCTGATCAAGCTTCAGCCAGAAGAGATGATTACGCTTTCGCTGATGCACAAGAAGCCGGGCATGAACGATGTCACGCTGGCGCAAGTGCCGCTCAATCTTTCGGTGGGTGACGCCTTTGGTCAATCGCGCCGCCGCATCGCGTATGAGCGCATGCTGCTCGACGTGCTGAAGAACAATTCCGCGTTGTTCGTGCGCCGTGATGAAGTCGAAGCGGCGTGGCAATGGATCGACGGCATCATTGATGGCTGGTGCACGACGGGACAGAAGGTCAAACCGTATACGGCGGGCAGTTGGGGACCATCGGCCGCGATTGCGATGACAGAGCGCAACGGGCACTCTTGGCACGAGTAGTTTCGCAGCATTGCAAGCCACACATGAAAGCGATCTTCGATACCGAAGCAACCTGTATTGCAGGCGAAACATGGAGCAACTTCACACCGCCATTGGCGCGCACTTGGCCGGATCACATTAGCCCGGCACACGGCTTCCACAACGCTAATATGCGACTGCAACTCAACGCAGCACTTCAATCCCGCGTTGGTGACGACCGACCCAAAGGCAAGCACCGCTGCTATTCTTGAGATGGTATTGGGGTTTGCTTACCGGTGGTAGTGGCAGAACGCAAAAGCGTATTTTACCGGCCTCTCAAGCATGAACCCCGCCTCATGGTTTCTGCGGTCGCTTCAAAGATGCGAAGTCGACATTCGTGGTTACAAACCGCCAATTGCCAAGTCGCTGCACGGCATTTGGTTATGCGGAGAGGTTAAATTGACGCACCGCAACATGAAATATTTCTTCCGAACCGCTCATTACTCTTGACAAGAAGTACGTTTCGGCCGATTATGAAAGCGCTTTCAAAGATTATTTGCGTAAAAAGAGCCCGTCAGAATCTTGATCGGGCTTTAGTTTTAATCAAAAATGAAAGCGCTTTCAACAATAATCCCCGTGGAGAAAACTCATGGGACTATCCTTTCAATGGTTTCTGTAATCGCGGCGCAAGACCACGAATTTATACACATTTCCCAAGGAGTCGGTTGATGAATGCTTCATACAAGATTGGCGGCAAAGGTACTCTGGCAAATCAGCTCGAATTCAAATTGCGCCCCTTGGTTGTTGCGTGCGCGGCCGCGATTTTTGCTGTGAGCGCACAAGCGCAGCAGGCAGATCCGGTGGTTCAGGACGCCGCCAAAACAGAAGCCGCCAAACAAGAGGCTGCGAAAAAAGACGCCCTCAAGAAGGATCCGGCAAAGACCGCCGCGCAGAGTGTGGAAACGGTTGTCGTAACCGGTATCCGGCGCAGTATCGAGGATTCACTTGCGGTCAAGCGAGAATCTGATTCAATTGTCGAAGTCGTCTCCGCGGAAGAACTTGGCAAGCTGCCCGACTCCAGCATTGCTGAAGCGCTCGCGCGACTTCCTGGCGTGACCGGGCAGCGCGGCCCGGACGGCAGAGTCAACGTGATTTCAATCCGCGGCTTGTCTCCGGCGTTTTCCGGGGCCTTGTTGAACGGCCGCGAATTCGTCAGCTCCAACGACAGCCGCGCCGTGGAATACGATCAATTTCCGTCCGAACTGATCAGTTCGGCCGTCGTTTATAAAACACCCGATGCAATGTTGATCGGCCAAGGGCTTTCAGGGACCGTTGACCTTCGTACACGGCGTCCGCTGGATACGCGTGGACGCGAAGTTGCCGTCAATGTGCGCGGAGAAGACAACTCGAATGGCAATCTGGTGCCGGGTGTAGCGAGCTCACTAGGTAAGCGCCTGAGCGTTTCGTACATCAACCAGTTTGCGAACAATACGGTTGGCGTTGCGCTAGGTTTCGCGCACTTGGAATCGGCCACACAATTGAAGCTCACGGAATTGGACCAGTACGGCGACTACACGCCCTATGGCTTGCCAGTCAATGGTGCCGTGCCGTCGCTGTTCAAGGGTCCAAATAACTGGGGGTACGACGCCAAGGCATTGCTACCGATGTTCTGGACATCATCGACGACCACAAAGAAGAACACGCGCGACGGCTTGATGACCGTGCTGGAGTACAAACCCAACGACGATCTGCATACCCAACTGGATCTCTATTATTCAAAATTCGACACCCATGAGGTGGGCGGCAAGCTGACCTCCAATATGTTCGCCAGCTGGGGAGAGTTGTTTGGTGCCGGCGTACAAAATACCCTTTCGAATATTGGCACCACTCAAGTGGGATTGAACACATATGCCACGAGCGGAACAGCGGATCACCTGCCGACCACAACGACCAATTTCGACACCAAACGCAAGGACACCATCAAGGCGGTAGGTTGGAACACATCCTTGAAATTCGGTGGTGGCTGGACGGCGATCAGCGATGTCAGCTACTCAAAAGACGTTCGCGATGAAAAGTACATGGAGGTGTATGCGGGCCCCTACAACAAGGCTGCTGGGCAGTGGGCTTACGGCCCCTACCGGTGGAACATTCCCGTCGATGGCGGCTCACAGTTTCTCACGCCTCTGCAGAGCGGTTTTCTCACCAACCCTGCCGGCATAGCCTTCGGTGATGTGCTTGGATTCGACTATGTTCCTGGTCAGCCGCGTTGGACCGGTGTCATTCGCGACCCGCATGTCGAAGATACGATCAAGTCATTCCGGCTCTCGGCTAAACACTCACTCTCCGGCATATTCAGCTCATTCATCGGCGGCGTGAATTACACGCAGCGCGACAAGACCGTCGAGAAAAACGAGATCCGCCTGTTAATGCCGCTGGATTCCAAAGGCAATAATATTCGCGACATTCCCGCCAGCGCAATACGGTCGCCCATCGACATGTCGTGGGTCGGAATTGGGCAATTCATTCGAATCGATGTGCCTTCGCTTGTCGGTTCCGGCGCGCTCATTCAGCAACCGGCGTTGTTCAGCCTAAAACAGGATAACGATTCGGGTGTTCATGAAAAGGTGACCACGGGCTACGTCATGCTGAATATCGATACCGAGGTATCGGGAATACCGATTCGCGGCAACGTCGGCTATCAAGCGATCAAGACCAAGCAAAACTCCGATGGCTGGGAATATCGCGGCAGCGACGATAATCCCAACCTGAGCCTGCTCTTCAAGCGCACGGGTGGTGCAAGCTACAACAACTTCTTGCCGAGCCTGAATCTGGTGGCGGAGCTATCGAGTAGCATGATTGCGCGTTTGGGCTTGGCTCAAACTACTGCTCGACCGAACATCATCGACATGCGCGCTGGAACCAGCACGCCGGTACTTGAGATCAAGCCCGGCCCGGATCAGGGAAAGTGGTCCCAGGCATACTCGGGTAACCCGGAACTCAAGCCTTGGAGAGCGTCATCCTTCGATCTTTCGGTCGAAAAATACTTCGGCAAGAGAAGCTATGTGTCGCTCGCCGCCTATCGCAAGAATCTGCTGAGCTACATCACTTACGGAGTAAGCGCACGCGACAACTCCGGGCTTCCGATTCCGGCTGCCGCGCCCGCCGGCATCGTGGTACAGAAGTTTGGTCCGGTGTTTCAGCCGTTGAATGGCAATGGCGGCAAGGTCGAGGGGCAAGAGTTATCGGCATCGCTTGAAGGTGCGTTGGTCAGCAATTGGCTGGATGGTTTTGGCGTTGTTGTCAGCACAACCAAGATCAGGAGTTCTATCAACGACCAGAAGGTGGACCAGAATACCGGCGTCGTCATTCCGGGTGAGAAGACTTCTCTTAACGGATTGTCCGGTCGGTCGACCAATACCACCCTCTACTATGAGCAGGCCGGCTTCTCGGCGCGGATCAGCCAGCGTTACCGCTCAGCCTTCACCGCGACGACTCGCGATATCTTCCTGAGGTCAACGTCAAAATCGCAAGGCGTCGACAAAGTTCTTGACCTGCAGTTCGGGTACAACTTCAACGACGCCGGCGCATTTAAGGGCTTGTCCCTGCTGCTACAGGTCAACAACCTGAAAGACGAACCAACCATCAGCTACAAGACACCGGGTAACGCAGATGTACCGGATCCCAAGCAGCTCGTACCGAACTATACCTACCTGTTCGGCCGTCAGATACTTGCAGGCATAAACTACAAGTTCTGACGCTCGCTTATCGATGGCGACCCTGTTGGAAACTCAATGGGGACGCTGCCGATACGCGTCGGGGTGATACGCGTTCCGCTAGAGCGGGGCAGATGGCCGATCCGCGCCGGGAGACGCCTTATGGATAATCTTTCTGCATCGAGAGCATTGACGTCGTGACCTTCAAGCCGGTACACAACATCGTGATCGTCGGCGGCGGAACCGCCGGATGGATGACCGCCGCCGCGCTTTCCAAGGTGCTGGGTCGCGCCTACAACATCCGGGTTGTTGAGTCCGACGAAATTGGGATTATCGGCGTGGGTGAGGCGACAATTCCACACATTGCGGACTTCAACCGTGCGCTTGAAATCGATGAAGACGAATTCCTGCGCGCTACGCAAGGTACGTTCAAGCTCGGCATCGAGTTTGTCAACTGGGGACGTGTGGGCGACCGTTACATTCACGGCTTTGGCAGGTTGGGCCAGGCGACGGATGCACTGCCTTTCCATCATTTCTGGCTGCGCCTGGCATCGCTGGGGCGCGCGGCTCCGCTGGCGGCCTATTCGATCAATACCGCAGCGCCCCAACATGCCAAATTCATGCGGGCGCGCAAAGACATGCCCGGCTCTCCCGTGGCGGATATCTCAAACGCGTTTCACTTCGACGCCGGCCTATACGCCCGCTTCCTGCGTGCCTTTGCCGAGAAGCTTGGCGTGGTGCGAACCGAGGGAAAGATCGCCCGGGTTACGCAGCGTGAGCCCGATGGCTTTATCGAGGCCGTGGCTCTCGAAAGCGGCGAGCGCATCGCGGGTGATTTTTTCATCGATTGCTCGGGCATGCGCGGTCTGCTAATCGAACAGACACTGAAATCCGGCTTTGACGACTGGTCTCATTGGCTGCCTTGCGACCGAGCACTTGCGGTGCCGTGCGCGTCGGCCGGCCCACTACTGCCCGTGACTCGCTCGACCGCCCATTCGGCAGGTTGGCAATGGCGAATTCCATTGCAGCACCGAACCGGCAACGGCCACATCTATTGCAGCAACTTCATGGGCCAGGACGAGGCCACGGCCATCCTGATGAAGAATCTGGACGGCGCGCCTCTTGCCGAGCCGCGTCCGCTCAAGTTCGCGACCGGGCGGCGCAAACAATTCTGGAACCGCAACTGCGTCGCTGTGGGATTGTCCAGCGGCTTTCTCGAGCCGCTGGAGTCGACCAGCATTCACCTCATTCACACGGCGATCTCGCGCATCATCAATTTCTTTCCGCATGCCGGTTTCGATGCGATCGACATTGCTGAATACAACGCGCTTACACATTGGGAATACGAACGAATCCGTGATTTCCTGGTGCTGCACTACAAGCTCACCGAGCGGGATGACTCGGATTTCTGGAACTACTGCCGCACCATGTCTATCCCTGACACGCTGCAACGAAAGATAGATCTGTTTCGGAGCAATGGGCGCATCTTTCGCGATGGCCTTGAACTCTTTGCGGAAGCCAGCTGGATACAGGTGATGGTGGGACAAGGGATCATACCGCGTGCCTATCACCCGTTCGCAGACCTTAAACCGGAATCGGAAGTGCAGGCCTATCTGAGCGATGTCGAGCAGGTGATCGCTAAATGCGTCAAGGTAATGCCGACGCAGGCTGAGTTCATCGCAAAAAACTGCGCGGCGTCCCGTCAATGAATCAGGACACTCTTACAACGGCGCTGCACGCAAACATCCGCGGCGCCAGAGCAGACAGCATTGGCCTGACCGCGCCAGTGCGCGGCGACGATGCTGCAACTCAAGACAACGTACCGCCGCGATTCAATCAGCCTGAGACCGACGTGGCGACTGATACCAGCGTGAACGGTGCCTTTGTCATTGACGAAACCGATACCTGGTACCGGATCAACGGTTATGACCACCTGGCGCCATTCTTCATGGCGCTTGCGGGGGACAGCGATCTTTGGGCCTACGTCTCGAGCGCGGGATCTTTGACCGCTGGCCGACGCGATGCCGAAGGTGCGTTTCTTCCCTATGAGACCGTTGACAAGATTCATCTTAGAGGAGAACACACGGGACCCCGGACCTGGATCCAAATTGAGGACGGCGCACATACCGAGCTTTGGCAGCCCTTCGCGCCGAGCCTGGATCGACCGGCGGGACGACGCTCAATTTGGAAGAACCTGTCGGGGACCCGCATTCGCTTTCGTGACCAGCACCCGTCGGGGAAATTGGTTTTCCAGTACGAGTGGTTTACAGCTACCGGCTTGGGCCTTGTCCGATCTGCGCGCCTGGAGGCACTGCAAGGCCCGATGCATGTAAAAGTGCTCGACGGCGTGCTGAACCTGATTCCCCCGGGTGTGGGTGTTGAGTTGTCGAACAACATGAGCTGTCTGACGGATGCATACAAATGGAATGAATCGGCGGCGGGCGGGCGCCTGGGCCTATTCACGATTTACGCGCAAATATGGGACCGGGCGGAGCCGAAGGAGTCGCTAACTGCACTCGCCGCCTGGCATGCGGGAGCGCCGGTCGGCGCCAGGACAATGCTGTCTGCACGGCAGGTAAAGCACTTCTGCCATACCGGGCAAGTCGCGGTCGAGTCGTTGGCCCGCGGTCAACGTGGTGCCTTCCTTATGAATTTCGACGCCGAGGTCGACCGAACGGGCCTTGAATGGTACATCGTCATCGACGGGCCGCATTCCCAAGTCGAGGCTTTCGAACTATCGCGCCGCCTTGAGACGGGTGGAGGGACGGTTGCGGAGATCGTCGCCGCCCGTGAGCGAAACTCAGCCGGGTTGGACGATCTTCTCGCGCGCGCCGATGCCTTCCAGAACTCCGGTGACCCAATGGCGGCGGCACACCATCGAGCCAACGTTCTGTTCAACATCATGCGTGGAGGCGTGTTCGTCGACGGGACCCGTTTCGAGCGCGACGACCTCATTGCGTTCGTATGCCAGCGAAGCAAGGCCTCGGGTTCAATGATGAAGGAAGATATGGCCAAATGGCCGCCTCGCTTGGATCGCTCGGAAGTACTGGCGGCGGCACGCGACAACTGGGGGCCGCAGTCCGAACGCCTGGTGCTTGAATACCTGCCGCTCACTTTCAGCCGCCGCCACGGTGACCCCAGCCGGCCCTGGAACAAGTTTTCGATCCGCGTGCGCGACGCTCAGGGCCGGCGAGTGGTCAACCATGAAGGAAACTGGCGCGACATCTTTCAGAACTGGGAGGCCTTGTTGCCCAGCGAGCCGGATTACGTCGGCTCAATGATCGCGGTTTTCGTCAACTCGATGACGGTTGACGGCTATAACCCCTACCGCATTGGGCGCGATGGTATCGACTGGGAAGTTGAGGAACCCGACAATGCGTGGAGCCACATCGGCTACTGGGGTGACCATCAAGTGATCTACCTGCTCAAATTGCTCGAGGCGGCGCAGGCACGCGAACCTGGGCTGCTCGCGCTGTTTTGGGACCGGGCGATCTTCAGCTTTGCTGACGTACCGTACCGCCTCAAGCCTCATGCCGAGCAGGTTTCGCACCCAAAGGAAACAATCGTATTTGATCACGCGGTACACGAGCAAGCGCAGGAACGAGCGCGCCGCTTAGGCGCTGACGGCCTGCTCGTGTGCGATGAAGATGACAAACCCGTGCTGGCCACATTGGCAGAAAAATTGGCCACGATCCTCCTGGCGAAGGCGGGCAGTTTGGTTCCGGGTGGCGGCCTTTGGTTGCACACGCAGCGTCCTGAATGGAACGATGCCAACAATGCGTTGGTAGGCAATGGCCTGTCGGTGGTGACACTCGCCCATCTGCGCCGCTTTCTCACATTCCTGGCCGCTTTGCCCGGGGCGGATAGCCCATTCGCTGTATCCGTCTCGACCCTCGATGCGCTAATCCAGTTCCGCTCTCTCGTCTGCGCGACGCCGCTCTCGGTCGTCGAGGATGATATCGGACGCCGTGAATTCCTCGACGCTGCAGGCAGTATTCTGGATGCGTGGCGCGCCACGGCTTATCGCGGTGCTGCGGGCAGGCATCTTGCTCGGGCACCATTGAGCCTCCTGCCTTCGCTGGCGCGCGATCTGCTGCCGTTGATCGACGCCACACTGCGGCACTGCAAGCGCGCCGATGGGTTGTACGAGAGCTACAATCTGGTCGATTTTTCCAGCCGCAAGGCCACTGTCGGGCACCTCTATCCGATGCTTGAAGGGCAAGTCGCCGTGTTGAGTAGCGGCCTCCTGTCGCTGGCCGAGTCGCTAAACCTGCTCAAGGCGTTGTTCGACAGTCCTCTTTTCACTGCGCAGCACGGCTCATTTCTTCTGTACCCCGATCGGCCATTGCCGGGATTTTTGGAACGCAATCGCCTCGATGCCGAAACGCTGCAAATCCCGGCGGTCAAGGCAGTCCTGGCGTCGGGGCGAACGGAAATCCTACAGACGCAAAGCGATGGAACCGTGCGCTTCGCACCGGGTCTGGCTAACCGCAATGACCTTGAGGCAGTCGCCGCGGATTTGGGTCCCGGCCTACCCGAGCTTGTCGCTGCATACGAGCGCGCGCTGAATCACCGAGAGTTCACGGGGCGTTCTGGAACGATGTTCGGTTACGAAGGCCTTGGCTGCATTTACTGGCACATGGTTGCCAAGCTGCTGCTGGCGGTGCAAGAGTGCGTCTTCGAGGCGGCCGACCAAAATGCGCCGGAGTTGGAGGCCTTGTGCGTTTTCTATCGAAAGGTGCGCGATGGACTGGGCTACCGGAGGAATCCCGCGGCGTACGGCGCCTTTCCCACCGACCCCTACAGCCACACGCCTGCAGAGGGTGGCGCGCAGCAACCAGGTATGACCGGCCAGGTAAAGGAGGAGATTCTTTCACGATGGGGTGAACTGGGGCTGCGTGTGCGCGACGGGCGAGTGCATTTCACCCCGGTGCTGCTGGATGCGCATGAGATTCCTCCTGACGGGGCACTCACCTTCACATGGGCGCGCGTGCCCTACACCTTCCGACATGGTGCCAGGACCAAACTCCGGGTTCTCGATGAGCAGGGGTGGCGGGATTGCCCGGACCTCAGCTTTGATCCCAAACACATTAAAGCCGTCGAGGCCGACCTTTGCTTCCCGCACCGATGATGCGCTGCGGACGAACCCCAAATCGATCCGCCATGGCGCCGGCAATTCCGAGCGCACCCATACAGGTGCGGCATGCCCGCAGCCGCGGGACAAGAGCATGACGAATTTGACTCCCATGCGGCGATGCCGACGGACGTTTCTCGCCGCAGGAC
Organism: Betaproteobacteria bacterium; assembly: GCA_031430555.1. Taxonomy (GTDB): domain Bacteria; phylum Pseudomonadota; class Gammaproteobacteria; order Burkholderiales; family Usitatibacteraceae; genus UKL13-2. Next base: position 7,915 of record JANPBQ010000297.1, on the reverse strand, counting down.
TCGCGGCCATGCTGCCCGTGCGGGCCGCTGAACGGCGCAAACTCACGGTGGCTACATTTCCGCTGCTGGACGAAATCCTGAAGGCCGCGCTGCCGCGTTGGCAGCGTAAGCATCCTGATGTCGAAATCCAGATCGTGAGCCGCCAGTACGCGGACCACCACACGGCGATGACCACGGCACTGTCAACGTCGGTATACCTTCCCGACGTGATGGCCCTCGAGTCGAGCTACGTTGGCCGATTCTCGCAAGGTGGCGGACTTGAAGACCTTTCGCAGGAACCCTATCGCGTCGACCGGTTCCGATCACGCGTTGTCCCCTACGCCTATGACCAGGCAGTCAATCGCCGCGGCGCGGTGGTGGCGATGCCGACTGACATCGGTCCCGGCACGCTGCTTTATCGCACCGACCTGTTCAAGAAAGCCGGCCTGGGCGAGGCTGACCTTACGCCTTCATGGGAAGCGTACGTTGAAGCCGGTGTCAAGCTCAAGGCCGCAACCGGTGCCTATCTGATTTCGAATGCGCAGGTGGTGAAGGACATTGTAATCCGCAGCGGCCTGCGTCCGGGCGAAGGACTCTACTTCGACCAGGACTCGCGCGTACTGGTCAATTCGCCGCGCTTTGTCCGTGCCTTCGAGTTAGCACGCAAAGTACGGCGTAACAAGCTCGATGCCCGCGTCACCGCCTGGTCCAACGAGTGGGCTGAGGGTTTTCGCCGTGGTACGCTGGCGACCGATCTATCTGGCGCGTGGATGGTCGGGCAGATGGCCAACTGGGTCGCACCAACCACCAAGGGGCTGTGGCGTGCGGCACAGCTGCCGGAAAATACATTCGTCGGCTATGGCGGCAGCTATTACGCCATCCCGCGCCGCGCCGCGGCGGAGAACAAGGCCCTTGCCTGGGAGCTTATCCAGATGCTGACGCTCGATCGCGAGCTCCAATTCGCGGCCTTCAAGTCGCAGGACGCCTTTCCGGCACTGCTCGACACCTTCGATGACCCGTTCTTCGCGCAGCCGCTGCCTTTCCTCGGTGGGCAACCCGCGCGTCTGTTGTGGCGCGATGCGGCGCGCAAAATCACCGCAACGCAGGTGCACAAGCAGACCAACTTCGCCGACGAGGTGATCGGTACCGAACTCGACAACGTGCTCGACCACGGCAAGGACATCGGCCGCGCGCTGGCCGATGCCGAGCGACTGCTGGCGCGCCGCGCCAACCGCTGACCATGCGCCTGCCCGCCCTCCTTCGACTTTCGCCACGCTGGGCACCGTATGTCTTCATCAGCCCCTTCCTGGTGCTGTTCGCGGTTTTCGGCGTGTTTCCACTGCTGTTCTCGCTCTACCTCGCCTTCCAGTCGTGGGAGCCGACGAGCGGGCTCAATGCAATGGATTACGTGGGTCTGGCGAATTTCGCATTCGCACTCGAGGATGAGTGGTTTTGGAAGTCGCTGAAAAACACCGCCTGGCTCGCGATTGCCACCGGCGTACCGCAGCACCTGGTGGCGATTCCACTGGCTGTGTTCATCCACAACTCGTTCAAGCGGCTGCGCGACGGCGTGATCGGCGCCTACTTCCTGCCCTATATCACGTCGACGGTGGCGATCGCGATCATGTTCAGCTCGCTGTTCTCCAAGGACTTCGGCCTGGTCAACGCCGGCCTGTACTCGCTGTTCGGCACCGAGAACATCGACTGGCTCGGCAAGGCTGAAAACATCAAACCCGCGATCGCCTTCATCGTGTTCTGGCGCTACCTGGGCTTCAACGTGGTGCTCTACCTTGCAGCGTTGCAGACGATCCCGAAGGATCTCTACGAAGCAGCAACGATGGATGGTGCCGGCTGGCTTCAGCAGTTCTTCCACATCACGCTGCCGAGCCTGAAACCGATGATCTTCTTCGGCATCATGCTCAGCGTAATCGGCGGCCTGCAACTGTTCGAGGAACCCTTCATCCTCACCGGCGGCAAGGGAGGCATCGACCAATCAGCGATGACCTCGGCCGTGTACCTGTACCGGATGGCCTTCGACTTCAACGACTTCGGTGGCGCCAGCGCGATGTCATGGCTGTTGTTCGTGGTGGTGGCATTGATGACCTGGCTCACCAACCGTGCCTTTCGTCCGCGTGGAGCCGCAGCATGAGCGCAAGCGCGAACAATGGCCGCTTCGCCCGCTGGGCCGCGTACTGCATCGTCGGCATCGGCGCGCTGATCATGCTCGCGCCGTTCTATTTCATGTTCGTGTTCGCCACCCATTCCCGAACCGAGATTTTCAATCTGCCGCCACCGCTCTGGTTTGGTGATGACCTGGTCACCAACCTGAACATCCTGACCGAGCGCCTGCCTTTTTGGCGCAATCTGGGGTGGAGCGTTTACGTGGCGCTGGCGTCCACGGCACTCACGCTGCTGTTTTGCTCCATGGGTGGCTATGCTTTCGCGCAGATGGAGTTCCGTTTCAAGAATGCGCTGTTCACCCTCGTCATGGCCACCATGTTGCTGCCCTCGTTCATGAGCATGATTCCCACCTTCATGATCATGGATGCGCTGGGCTGGATTGACGAACAGCGCGCGCTCTATATCCCGGGTGCGGCCAGCGCGTTCGGTATCTTCCTGATGCGCCAGTTCGCGTCGACCGCAGTGCCGAAGGAGTTGATCGAGGCGGCCCGCATGGACGGCTGCGGAGAGTTCGCCATCTACTGGCGCATCGTGCTGCCGCTGCTCAAGCCCGCCCTCGGCACCCTGGGACTGATCACCTTCATTTCGTCCTGGAACAACTTCATCGGGCCGTTGATTGTCATGCGCAGCATCGAAAACTACACCCTGCCGCTTGCGCTGCGCAGCCTGCAGAGCCCGGTCAATACCGAGTGGGGTGCGTTGATGGCCGGCTCGGCCATCGCCACGATTCCACTGCTGATCCTGTTCGCCTTCTCGTCGCGGCAACTCATCGCCGGCCTGACCGCCGGTGCCGTCAAGTGAATTCAAGTTATTGAACCAACCATGCGCGACAACAACAACCTGCGCCGCCAGTTTCCTGCCGATTTCGTCTGGGGGGTGGCCACCAGCGCATTCCAGATAGAAGGCGCCGCCCGCGAGGACGGCAAGGGTGAATCGATCTGGGATCGCTTTTGCCGCCAGCCCGGTGCCATCGCCGACGCAAGCAACGGCGATGTGGCCTGCGACCATTACCACCGGCTGGACAGAGACCTCGACCTGATCGCGTCGCTGGGCGTCGATGCCTACCGTTTCTCGGTGTCCTGGCCGCGGGTGCAGCCCGACGGTGCCGGTGCGTGGAACGAGCGCGGCCTGGCATTCTACGAGCGATTGGTGGACGGCCTGCTCTCGCGTGGCGTGCAACCCTACCTGACTCTGAACCACTGGGACCTGCCACAGGCCTTGCAGGAAACGGGTGGCTGGGACTCGCGCGAAACGGTGCATCGCTTCGTCGACTACGCGCGCGGCGTGCAGCGCCGGCTGGGAGATCGGGTCGCTGCGATCGCCACCCACAATGAGCCGCAGGTGGTCGCAGTACTCGGGCATGAGCACGGCAATTTCGCGCCCGGCATCAAGAATCGGAAGATTGCCATCCAGGTCTCGCACCATTTGCTGCTCAGCCACGGCCTTGCCCTGCAGGCCCTGCGTGCGGACGGCTGTCGCGCGCCGCTGGGCATTGTCATCAACCTGGCGCACGTCGAGCCGGCCACAACTTCTACCGCCGACATGGCAAAAGCCCAACTTGACGACGCTCGCGGACGGCGCTGGTACACCGACCCGCTGTTCAAAGGCACGTATCCGCAGGAGGTGCTGGACGAACTCGGCGCGGACGCGCCGCGTGTCGAGGCCGGTGACATGGCCGCCATCGCCACGCCGATGGACTATCTGGGGGTCAACTATTACTTCCGCATGGTGTCCAGTGCGGACGCCGCCTTCGACCCCGGCAAGAGCGGATTGGCGCGCACCGAGATGGGATGGGAGATTTACCCACGCGGTTTGACCGAGTTGTTGCTGACCCTGCATCGCGAGTACACGTTGCCATCGGTTTACGTGACCGAGAACGGCGGCGCCTTCAAGGACCCGCTCATCGACGGCCAGGTGCACGACGCCGACCGCATCGATTACCTGCAAACCCATATCGCAGCCGTCGCCGACGCGCTACGCCAGGGCGTGCCGATGGCGGGCTACATGGTATGGAGCCTGATGGACAACTTCGAGTGGTCCAGTGGCTATGCCAAGCGATTCGGCATCGTGCATGTCAACTACGCGACCCAACAGCGCACGCTGAAAGACAGCGCGCACTGGTACCGCGATTTCCTGGCCCGGCGGCCTGCCAAACGAGCAGCGGAAGGAGACTGAGATGGGACAGGTGAGCCTGCGCGGCATTCACAAGAGTTATGGCGACGTCCACGTGATCGCGGGCGTCGATCTGGACGTGCGGGAAGGCGAGTTCCTGGTCTTCGTCGGACCCTCGGGTTGTGGCAAATCGACCATGCTGCGGATGATTGCAGGGCTGGAGAGCATCAGCGCCGGCGAACTGCAGTTCGATGGCCGCCGCGCGAATGAGGTGCGTCCCGCCGACCGCGGTGCGGCGATGGTATTCCAGAGCTATGCACTCTATCCGCACATGACGGTGGCCGAGAACATGGGCTTCGCCCTAAAGATGGCAGGCGTCGGCAAAGCGCAGCGCGATGATCAGGTGCAGCGCGCGGCCGAGGTGCTGCGCATTACCGAGTTGCTGGGTCGCTACCCCAAAGAGCTGTCGGGCGGGCAACGCCAGCGTGTGGCCATCGGCCGCGCCATCGTCCGCAAGCCCAAGGTATTCCTGTTTGACGAGCCCCTGTCCAACCTTGACGCTGCGCTGCGCGTGAACATGCGCATCGAGCTCTCGCGCCTGCACAAGGAACTGGGCACGACCATGATCTACGTCACCCACGACCAGGTCGAGGCGATGACGATGGGTGATCGGATCGCCGTATTCAACAAGGGACATATCGAACAACTCGGCGCGCCGATGGAACTCTACAACCGCCCGGCCAATGAATTTGTGGCGGGATTCCTTGGTGCGCCACGCATCAACATTATCCCGCGCCCTGGGTCGGTGGCCTCAGAGGCGCACCGCGCGCTATGGGAATGCCTGGCTTCGGCAGCCGGGCCCGCAGTGCACCGCGCGGGCCTGCGAGCGGAACATATGCACCTGAAACCGCCAGGTGAAGGCGTTGCCGCCACGATTGAGTTGGCGGAACATCTGGGCGATGTGTCGATCCTGCATTTACGTATCGAAGGTCTGGACGAGCTTTTGAACGCTAAGGCGGGAGCAGGACATGCCCACCTGGCATCCGGCCAGCGGGTCGGGCTGCAACCCGATGCCGCGTGGGCACTGCGGTTCGATGCAGCCGGCCGCAAAGTAGACTGAACGGGGCAGACGATGCGATCACGTCACACCAAACAGTTGATCACCTTTGGCTGCCATGCAGCGTTTGCCGCCAGTGCATTGGCGACGGGGGCGTCATCACACACGGTCGGCGGAATACCCCTCCAATTGCCCGCCGACTATCGCCTGGTCTGGGCTGACGAATTCGACATCGAAGGCCTGCCCAACCCCACCAAGTGGGCACATGACACGGAATTAAACAAAGCAGGCTGGCATAACAAGGAACTGCAATACTACTCAGGGCCACGCAAGGAAAACGCGTTTGTGCAGGGTGGCCGACTGACAATTCACACGCGCAAGGAATCGTTGTCGAAAGCGCCTGACTGGGGTGGTCAAGACTACACCTCTTCACGCCTGATCACGCGAGGCAAGCGCGACTGGACCTATGGTTTCTTTGAGGTCCGCGCGAAGCTCCCTTGTGGCAAAGGCACGTGGCCCGCGATCTGGACGCTGAACACAGCGGGCGTGTGGCCTGCCGGTGGCGAGCTAGACATCATGGAGCACGTTGGCCGCGACCCGGGGCGGGTGTACAGCACGGCACACACAGCAGGCGGCTATGACGCCAAAGGTGCCGGTGACGCCGTAAAGGTCCCCGATGCTTGCAACGCCTTCCACACTTACCAGATGCACTGGACCGCTGATCGCGTCCGTTTTGGTGTTGATGGGCTGGCACACTTCGAATACAAGAATATGCGCAGCGGACCCGAACAATGGCCTTTTGACAAGCCACAGTTTTTGATCCTCAACATCGCCGTCGGGGGCCACCATGGCGGTGCGGTTGACGAACAGATCTTTCCAGTCTCGATGGAGATCGACTATGTGCGCGTCTACCAGCGCAGCAAGTAGTCGCGTCTTCCGATTACCGTCGCCGTGCATCATGCACCGACCCCACTCGCGTCTGTCCCTTGGAATCCAGCGATTGTTGTTGCGATGTGCAGGAACGATATTGTTCACCAGTCTGGTCATTGTCGCGTCATTCGCGCAAGCCGACCAAGGCAGCACGTTCAAGCTGCGGCCGTTGCCCGCTGATTTTGGTTCCCGCAAGGCGGTGTCCTATTCGCCGTTCCGCACAGCAACAAACGTGGCCGCCCGCGACAACGAGGCCATCAGTGCGGCGATGATCAAACAGGATCTCGATCTGCTTCTCGCCGGGCGTTTTACCTTGATTCGCCTGTTCGACAGTTCGGACAAGGTCGCCCGGCTGACACTGCAGGTTATCCGGGAACACGGTCTTGACATCAAGGTAATGCTGGGCATCTACGTGCATCACGATGCTCCCGCGGCCAACGACGCCGAGTTGGCTCGCGGCATTGCGCTGGCCCATGAATATAAGGACATCGTGGTGGCCGTCAGCGTCGGCAATGAGACGATGGTGACATGGTCCTTCAACCGCTTCGACACGCTCGCGATGAAGGACTACATCGACAAAGTGCGCAAAGCCGTCAACCAGCCGGTGACCACCGACGACAACTGGGCATTCTTTGCCTGGAACCGGCGCGTCGAACAGGATCCAGCCCCGATTCTCGCCAGCATCGACTTCGTCGCCATGCACACCTATCCTGTGCTGGACTCGGTCTATAGCCCTGATCTTTGGGATTGGCGCCAGGCCGCAGTGCCCCCGAAACGGCGTGCGGCTGCAATGGTGGATGCGGCCTTCGCGCGGGCCAAGTTCGAGTACACCGCGGTGCGGTCGCACATGGATTCGCTGGGCCTGGCGGCGATGCCGATCGTGATCGGCGAGACCGGCTGGCAAGCCGACCCGGCCATGGTGCCCTTTCGTGCCCACCCGGTGAATCAGAAGATGTACGTAGATCGTATGAATGCATGGCAAACCACCCGCGACGGCCCCCGAACGATCTTCTATTTCGAAGCTTTCGACGAGCCCTGGAAAGAGGCCGACGATAAGTGGGGCCTATTCAATGTAAAGCGGGAGGCGCGCTACGTGGTGCAGGACCTATACCCGCGCGCCATATGGGAACCCGGCGCCTACACGCTAGCCGATGGCGCTTACGTGACACCGATCGCCATCCGCGCGGTCGTCTCGGCGCGGCGCTACACGTTGCTTGCCGACACCTCTTCACCGGGCGAAGTGCGACCCGTGCTCGATTCCTGGAAGATACGCGATGGCAGTGCCTCCATCCGTCGCAGCAAGGGCGGTACCGGCATCGAAATTTCTCCCCGCCCGGCAAGTCGCGGTTGGGGCATCAACCTTCCAGTACCGAAAAACCAAGCCGACGATCTTTCAGCGTTCGCCGCCGGAACCCTGAATTTCCGTATCCGGACTACGATGCCCGGCCCGCTGGAAATCGGGTTCCTGGTGGGCAGCACCACCGAGGGCAGCGCTCTAGCGGCAAGCATGCCCTTGGTCAGCGGCGAATACGGTTACGTCAATGATGGGGCGTGGCATGACGTGTCGATTGCCGTCGACACGATCCGTTGGTATGTCGCCGGCAAGGAGAAGGTCGGGCTGAGCCGCATCGACCTCATGCGCGTCACGAGTCCGTT
>JANPBQ010000296.1:0-29998 GCA_031430555.1 Betaproteobacteria bacterium | reverse complement strand
GCGTCAAGATTGGCGAGCTCGGCCACTTCGCGCATTGTCACGCCATCGAATCCGCGCTTGGAAAACAAATCCTCCGCCGCATCGAGAATTCGATCTGCCGCAATCACGCTGCCATCGACTTTTCGCGGTCGACCGACGGTCGCGCGCTTGCGTTTCGTGGCCGGTTTTGCGGCCTGTATGACGGTCGCTTTGACAACCGGTTTCGCAACCGACTTCGGCTTTTCGGGCTTCATCACTTTTCGCTTGTTTCCACTATCGCGGCTAATTTTCATTTGAAGGCAATCGTGAAAAAAATCGAGAGGTTCTTCCGTCAGCGCTGCAACATCTATCCGCGCGGTCAATCGGAGATGATTCATTTTAATTGCATAAAGGCGCGGCAATGAACTATGTCGATGTGTTTTTTCGCAGTGAGGATAATTTGCGCTTGTATGCGCGCGATTATCCAGGGCCCGAGGCTGATTCGCCGACCATCCTCTGCCTGCCGGGACTGACGCGAAACAGCAAAGACTTTGCCGAACTCGCCGATGAATTGCAAAAGAATTATCGTGTCATTTGCCCCGATCAGCGCGGTCGCGGTCGGTCTGCGCGCGACCCGGATGCAACCCACTATCATCCGCAACAATATGTGGCGGACATGTGCATGCTGCTGGACGTGCTCGGCATTTCAAAGGTTATCGTCATCGGCACCTCGCTCGGCGGATTGATGGCAATTGTCATGATGGCGACCGACGCGAAACGAATTCACGCGGCCGTGTTGAACGATGTCGGCCCCGAAGTCGATCCGCATGGCATCGAGCGGATTGCTGGCTACGTTGGCAAGACGACGCCGGTCCCCGATTGGCGGACAGCAGCGGAACAGACGGCGCACATCAATGGCGTTGCGTTTCCCGATTACGAAGCTGCCGACTGGCGGGCAATGGCGCAGCGCCTCTATGTGCAGGAAGGCATCACGCCGGTGCTCGACTATGATCCGGCGATTGCGCTGGGGGTGAACAGCGGCACGGCGGCACCGAATTTGTGGCCGCTATTCGATGCGGTCGGCGCAACGCCGATATTGGTGATTCGCGGCGAGACCTCCGACATATTGTCCGCCGAGACGTTGGCTGAAATGACGCGGCGGATGCCGCACATCATGGTGCAAATTGTTCCGAATAGAGGCCATGCGCCGACACTAGCCGAACTGACCGCGAGAATGGCGATCAGGAAATTTCTGGCAGCGCTCAGGTGAATTTGACGGGCCGTCGCGATGCGGTTTAAGGCGATGTGGGCGAAATTCGGGTCGCCGTGTCGAGTGCAGTAACGGCGACCTTCATACCCCGCTCATTGATTTATAGAACGCCATTTGACGGTCGTTGCGCGGCACAAATGCTCCAAACGCCGCGCTAGTGCTTGTGTTTACCCCGCGATTGGATCGTCTTTTTGTCGGTCGCTACCCGATGGTCACCCGATCAAAATCCAATCCACGCTCGACAAAATCGAGCAATTTCACCGTCTTCGGGCTGCCGTGGCCCGCATGAAAAATATCGATTCCTCGCGCGCGCTGCGCGAAGGCGGCGGGTACCACCAGCGTCTCCGGAATCTTCATCGATTCCATCGGCGGCAGACGAAAACCCGGCACGTATTTCGTGCCGCCGGTGCGATTGCGGTCGTCAGCCGAGCGCACGGAAATCGCTTCGGGTTTGCCCGGCAGCATCGCGAGTGTCGCATGCACGGCGGCGTCGAGTTCTTCGGAGAGTTCGCGCACCACGCCGAGATAAAAACCGTCCTGCTTGCCGATTTTGATGCCGACCAGTTTGCCGATCGCCATGCCTTGCGATGAATTGGCCGGTCGCAGCAGGCGCACCTGGCCGCGACCCTCGTCGATAATGCCCCAGGTCTCGGTGCCGTAGTTGAATTCGGCGTAGCGCGCGCGGGTGGTCGCCTCGGACACTTTGCCGAACATGGTGATGTCGTTCATCTCCTGGCGCGTCAATTCGCGCGGCACGTCGGGCTGTTCGAAAACGTTGCCGGACATGAAAAAGTGCGCGGCGGAAACGCCGAAAACCAGCTGCGCCGCGGTTTCATGCGGAATCGTCGGCACCGCGCGCGGCGTGCCTTCGCACCAGAGGCGGTGGAGGCGCTGCAATTGTTCGCGCGCGTCGTTGGCGGCCCAGTCGGCGGGCAGATCCATGCTCGATGGCTCTTCGCCGTCGCTGAGCTTCTTGATGCGTCGGCGCAATGATTTCGACAATTCTTCAAGTTGCACAAATCGCAATTTGTCGGCGGGTGTTGAGGGCAGCGTAAATTCGCAACCGGCATTGCTCGACAGATCGACCGCGCATACCAGGCCGAGCGAATTGGGCTTCGTGTCGCGCGCGATCTCCGATTTGTGGCCAAAACGCTTCATCACGGCGTCGACAAAATCGATCTGCCTCGGCGTGAGCTCATGGACGTTCGCTGCCTGGCCGAGCAGTACTGCGGAATAGGCTTGCTGGACGGTCGAGTAACCGTCGATCGAGCCGATGGAATCTTTCACGCGTTTGGCTTCGATGCCGCGCGATTCGGCTTCGCGCCATTGCGCATGCAGCCGTGTCCAGAGCGACGAATCGAAACGCCGATAAATGAATCCGGCGATGAGCATTTGCAGGCCGATGTAGCGCATCACGCGCTGGACGATCAGGGCCGCGTGCGACACCAGCGGGCTATCGTCGTTGGCGGCATCCTGCCAGCAGCGGCGGTAGCCCGATTCCATCTCAGTGAGCAGCGTGCGCGAAATCAGCCACGCCGCGTTGTCTCCGTGCGATAACGGCACCGTCTTGCCGGTATAGCGGACACGTTGTTCGGCCAGCAAATACGCCACCTTGTCGCGCAGCATCTCCATGCAGGTCAAGCGTTCCAGCGCGATGAATTCGGTGCTGCGGTTCAGTATCCGCAAGGCATCGAGAATATTCTGCTGCGCCTGCGGAATATTGGTCAGCGGAATCGCCTTCAGCCAGGTTTTGCAACTGCGGGCATCAGAGAAAAACAGCGTGCCCGGTTTGGAATTGGGCGCGGTTTGAATCGCCATCTAACGTTCCTTTCCTCTGCCGGTGTGCCGGCAGTCGATCATACAAATTGGATGGGGAGCAGGGGCACTCAGCACGATATTTTGCCGCCAAACTCAATCAGTTTCCAGCGCCCGCCTTACTTCGTGCTGCCACGTCCCGTTCTCTGCCGCGACGGCGCGAGCGCGGCCTGCAATTGACAGTGTATCGCGGCGGGACGGCGTAGCGAGATCAATCGCCCAGACCGGTTTTGGAAACGCGGCGTCGTCGGTGTAACGCGGGATGACGTGCCAATGCAGATGTGGTGTCAGGTTGCCCAAGCTCGCAACGTTCATTTTCACCGGTGCGAGGCTCTTGCGCAAGGCGGCCTCGACCTTGAAAACGGCCTCCATGAATGATTGCCGATCCGCCGCCGACAAGTCGGTCAGCTCCTTGATGTGCGTATTCCAGATCACGCGGCAATAGCCGGGATAAGCGTCGCCTTCGGCACCTTCGACCCGCACCACGCGCCATTGATCGGCGCGAAAAATCAGCGTGCCGCCGTCGCCGTCGCAAAGTTCACACGATGTTGGGTGGTCGGTCGTCATCAATAGGGCTGACGAATCAGTGGCTTGGTCTGGGAAACGCCCGCGAGCGCGCCGGCGGTAAAGCTGTAGCTGAAATTCGCGCTGCCGGCATTGGCGAAATTGAAACTCATCGTGCCCACCGGCGTGGCCACAAGCTGCGCCGGATTGTAGGTGGCACCCAGCCAGGCCGAACCGGTCGTTGAATAAAACGCGCCACTGTAAGTGTTTCCCGTCCAACTTCCATTTGGCAGTACGTACCAGGTGTTCTTGCCATCGGGCCCGTAGGTGTACCAGACGCCAAACGCAATACCGTTTTGCTGCACCAGATTGACGCCCCAGCCGTTTTGCGTCTCACCACCCCACCACATGTCGCTGACCAGCAAAGGCGCGGTGCCGGCACCGAATATCTGGCGCTGAAGGGATTTCTGGCCGGACTTTCCGTTGATCGTGTATTGCAGCATGGCCGAAGAATCGCTGGTGAAATTGAGCGTCACATTGCCGACCGGCGAACCGGGCACAAACTGAGACGGCGAATAATTGTTGAGCGGTGAAGATGTCGGTTGATATACCGCACCGGAGTAGCTTGTGTAGTCGGCATTCCAGTTGCCGCCCGGCATCACGTACCAAACCGGCTTGCCCGCGTCGTCGTAGACGTAGATGGCGTTGAACTGAATATTGTTATGTTGCTGAATCGACATTCCCCAGCCATTCTCCGCCTGCCCGGCCCACCACATGTCGCTGTAATTGAGCGCGCCGGAAACGCCGGGGATGGAGAGGCGGGCGATTTTGTTGACGCCTGAACTGCTGTTTAGAATCCACATCACGTTATTCGGCCCGCTGACAATGCCGATGGGTGAACTGCCGGCGCTGGGCAGGCGGTACTCCGTGATTTGTCCGCTGCTGGTATCGACTCGACCAATGCGGTTCACATTGTTTGCGGTGTACCAGACACCGCCGTCGGGGCCAGCGGTGATCCCCAGCGCACCTTCGCCGGTTCGGGGCAAGGCGTATTGCGTCATGTTGCCAGCGGGCGTGATGCGGCCGATGCGGTTGCCCACCAACTCGGTGAACCAGAGATTGCCATCGGGCCCCAAGACGATGTTGCGCACGGTGTCGCTCGTCCAGGGAATGCTGAAGCGCGTCATGATGCCCGAAGGCGTGACGCGACCAATTGAGAGTGCGCCCGAATCGGTGAACCACAAGTTGCCATCCGGGCCGGCCGCAATGCCGCGCGGGACTGCGCCTGACCAGGGAATCGTAAATTCAGTGATGGCACCTTGCGGCGTAATGCGACCGATCGTTTTGCCGGTAATGGTGGTGAACCAGATATTGCCGTCGGGCCCGGCGGCGATGCCGCGCGGCTGCGTGGTTGGTAAGGACAGTGCAAATTCAGTGATTTCGCCATTGGGTGTGGCGCGACCAATTTTTCCCGCGTCAAGCTCGGTGAACCAGATATTGCCATCCGCACCCGTGACGATATCGAAGGGATTGCTCGCGGCAGTCGGTACCGGGAACTCCGTCAAGCCACCGGAGGGCGTCATGCGCGCAATGCGGTTGGCCGTTGATTGCGTGTACCAGTAGTTGCCGTCGGGGCCCTTGGCGACGTACTGCGGCGAACCGGTGGAGCCGGCCGCAATCTGACTGATCGTTGCCGCCGAGTAGGCGAATCCCGCCAGGCTCACGCGATAGGTGCGGCCATCGCTCGCGTTGAAAGACATGTCCGCCTGCCTGAAGTCTTTGCCCGTGGGATTGAACCTGATTGTGATATTGCAGACGCCGTTCGGCGCGAGCGCCTGATTGGTGCAGGTCGAGTTGCTGACGCTGAAATCGCCGCCACCGATGCCGCCGATTGCGAAGCCACCGAACACGGTCACCGGCGTGGCGGCGAGATTGGTGACTTTCAACACCAGGTCGGGATTCGGTTTACCGACATCGGCATCGGCGAAACCCACCGACGTTGCCACACCGAGCGACAGATCGCGCGTCGCGCGCAGCGCGGCGGCCGCATCGACTATTCCCGCGCCGCAAGTACTGGTGTCGCAGGTACTGTCGGGGAAAGGGCGCACGGTGGCCGCGAGGATGCGCGTCGCGGCCGCAGAATCCAGCTCCGGCCGGATCGCGAGCATCAGCGAAACAATTCCCGTGACGACAGGTGCCGCAAAGCTGGTGCCGCTGGTGCCGGAGACGGTCGGCGCGAAGGGAATGGTGGTTCCCGTATTGCTGAGCGTGATCAGATCGCCGCCGGTGCCGCCGGGTGCCGTCAAGGTAATTTTGCTGCCGAAATTCGAATAGCCTGCTTTGCTTCCGCTGCGCCCAATGGCGGCGACATTGATCACACCGATGCAACTGGCGGGCGCATGGTCTTTACTATTGTTCTCATTGCCGGCCGAGGTAACGATGATCTTGCCGCTGGCAACCAACTGCGTGATCACACTTTGAAACGTGTTTGGGCAAGTTTCTTCGCTACCCAGGCTCAAGTTAAGCACCTTGGCCGGATTGGGACTGTCGGGGACGCCTTGAACCGTGTTCCCCGCCGCCCACATCATCGCATCGGCGACATCGGAGGTGTCACCGCCGCACTTTCCTATCACCCGTACCGGCAGGATGCGCGCCGCCCAATCGATGCCCGCCGTATCGCGCCCGTTCTGCGCCGAGGCACCAATGACACCGGCAACGAGGGTGCCGTGCCAACTGGAGTCACGGACATCGCACGTCGTTTCTTTCAATGCCGTCTTGTCGTCCGACGTCACCCAGTCGCCGGCATCACTGGCGTCCGAATCGCGTCCGTCGCTGTCGTTGGCCGCGAGCGGATTGGTGATGAAATCGTATCCCGGCAGCATGCGGGCATCGAGGTCGGGGTGCAACGTTCGACCGCTATCGAGGACGGCAACCACGGTGCTGGAACTGCCGGTGGAAATATCCCACGCGGTCGGCGCATTGATGCCGCCCAGGTAATCCGTCAGATGCCATTGATTGATGAACTGCGGATCATTCGGCACCGCGTGCGGATATACCCGGTAATCGGGTTCGGCGTACTCGACGGCCGGATCGGCCGCGATCTTTTTCGCGATTGACTCGACCTCGGCGCGCGGCATAGCCTCGCGCAGTGAAAGCACTTTGGCACCGGTGGACATGTCGCGATGGAAATTGAGTTCGACGCCGACCGAATCCGACAGTTCGCGCATTGACATTGTCGGCGCGCGCGCGGCGGCGCTGGCTGCGGGCCTAACGCCGGTTGCGCGAAATTTGACGATGATGCGCTGGATTGAACTGCCCTGCGTCTGCGCAATCGCCGCAATTTCGGTCGGTGCGCTATGCGCCGGCAATGTGAAAAAAAATGTCGCCATCGTGGCGCTCAAACAAAGCCGACAGGTATAGGCGAAACTTTTCATCGAGGCAGTTTGCCGCCTTGACAACTCGTTGGTAGGCGTCTTGTGTAAGGACATGATGGCGGCTTACCGTCTCTATTCAATGGTGGGTAGGACGCAACGCGTACAGCAGTGGTTCCCCGGAATTACAACAACACCCTCTCAATCCCTCCCGCGTTGGCTTTCTTCACAAACTCCGGCATCCAATTTTCACCCAAAACGTGTTTGGCGATCTCGACCACGATATAGTCCGCCGTGGTGCCGCTGTCGTTGTTGAAGCGCGACAAGCCTTGCAGGCAGGACGGGCAAGAGGTGAGAATCTTCACGTCGCCTTTGAAACCATCGGCGCGAACGTTGTCTGCGCCCTTGCGCATTTCTTCTTCCTTGCGAAACCGCACTTGCGTGGAAATATCGGCACGCGTCGCGGCCAAGGTACCCGATTCGCCGCAGCAGCGTTCATTTTGCTCGACGGTCGCGCCCATCAACTGATTGACTACTTTCAGCGGCTGATAGGTTTTCATCGGCGTGTGGCAGGGGTCGTGATACATGTAACGCACGCCGCTCACACCTTCAAGATGCACGCCTTTTTCCATCAGGTATTCGTGGATATCCAGCAGTCGACAGCCAGGAAAAATTTTCTCGAATTCATACTTCTGCAGTTGATCCATGCAGGTGCCGCAGGACACGATCACGGTCTTAATATCGAGATAGTTGAGTGTGTTGGCGACACGGTGGAACAAGACTCGGTTGTCGATGCTGATCTGCTGGCCTTTGTCGGCGTCACCCGAGGCCGTCTGTGGATAGCCGCAGCACAAATAGCCGGGCGGCAGCACCGTTTGCACGCCGACGTGATACAGCATCGCCTGCGTGGCGAGGCCGACCTGCCCGAACAATCGCTCGGAACCGCAACCGGGGAAATAAAACACCGCTTCCGCATCGGCCGCCTGCGTGGCATCGCGGATGATCGGCACTATCGTGTTGTCTTCGATATCCAGCAGCGCGCGCGCGGTTTTTTTCGGCAATCCTCCCGGCATCGGTTTATTGATGAAGTGAATGATCTGCGCTTTGATCGGCGGCTTGCCGACGGTGGCGGGCGGGCGTTTGGTCTGGATCTGAGGAAGAAAAAACTTGCGCGCGAAGCTGTGCGCGAAACGCTGTACTTTGTAACCCCAATCGATCATCAGGGTCTTGACGATTTTGATCGTGGTGGGATCGGTCGCGTTCAAATAGAACATCGCGGCCGCGTTGCCCGGATTGAATTTCTTCTTGCCCTCTTTGCGCAAGAGATTTCGCATGGCGATAGAGACATCGCCGAAATCGATATCGACCGGGCAGGGGCTTTCGCATTTGTGGCAGACGGTGCAGTGATCTGCCACGTCGGAAAACTCGTCAAAATGCCGCAGCGAAACGCCGCGTCGCGTTTGTTCTTCGTACAAAAACGCTTCGATCAACAGTGAGGTCGCGAGAATCTTGTTGCGCGGCGAATAGAGCAAGTTGGCGCGCGGCACGTGGGTCGCGCACACGGGCTTGCACTTTCCACAGCGCAGACAATCCTTGATCGAATCCGAGATCGCGCCGATATCGGATTGCTCAAGAATCAACGACTCCGCGCCGAGCAATCCGAAGCTGGGCGTATAGGCGCGCGCGAGATCGCCGCCGGGCAATAATTTGCCCGCGTTGAAGCGGCCGTGTGGATCAACTTTCGACTTGTAATCGACAAACGGCTTCACTTCTTCCGGCGTGAGGAATTCGAATTTGGTGATGCCGATACCATGCTCGCCGGAAATGACGCCATTTAATTCCCGCGCGAACGCCATGATGCGCGCAACCGACTGGTTCGCTTCCTGCAACATCGCGTAATCGTCGGAGTTCACGGGAATGTTGGTGTGAACATTGCCGTCGCCCGCGTGCATATGCAGCGCCACGAACACACGGCTGTGCAGGACTTCCTTATGCAAGGCATCAATTTTTGCCAGCAGCGCGACAAACATCCGTCCGGCAAAAATTTCACGCAAAGGCGTGCGTAATTCGAGTTTCCACGATGCCCGCACCTGATGCGTTTGCAGCAACGTGAATACGCTGATCGACGCATCCTCGATCTCGTCGGGCAGGGCAACGCCCAATTCCCGTATTGCCGGCGCGGTCCACGCCGCCGGCTCATCGAGGTGTTCAAGATAGAAACGCCAGCGCGCGGCCACCGCGTTCACCACCGCAAGCGCATCCTGGCGTTTTGAACCGATCAACTCCTCGCGGGAAATTTTTACGTCGTCTTCATCGATGGGAATCGGCCCGGCAAGATAAGCGTGCAACGCCTCAGCGAGGCGCAGTTTATTCTTGAGCGACAGCTCGATGTTGATGTGCTCGATGCCTTCCGAATAATCGCCGAGGCGATTGAGCGGAATGACCACGTCCTCGTTGATCTTGAACGCATTGGTGTGTTTGGCAATCGCCGCGGTTCGCGCACGATCCAGCCAGAATTTCTTGCGCGCTTCCGGCGTGACGGCCACGAATCCTTCACCGTGCCGGGCGTTGGCAATGCGCACTACCGCGCTGGCGGCTTCCATCGCTGCATTCTCGTTGTCGGAAACAATATCGCCGAGCAGCACCATTTTTGGCCGCTGATTGCGCCGCGATTTGGTCGCATAGCCGACGGCTTTCAAATATCGCTCGTCGAGATGTTCAAGTCCGGCAAGTATCGCGACGCCGTGGTTATCGAGATGATTCTTGATTTCCACGATCGAGGGCACCGCCTCTTTCACTTGGCCAAAAAACTCCAGGCAGACCGTGCGGATGTGCTTCGGCATGCGATGCAAAATAAAGCGCGCCGAGGTGATGATGCCGTCGCAACCTTCCTTTTGAATACCCGGCAAGCCGGCAAGGAATTTATCGGTGACATCTTTTCCCAACCCCGTTTTGCGAAACGTTGCACCGGGAATTTTCAGCAATTCTTCGTTGAGCTGTTTCTTGCCGCTCTCGTCGAAGGTTCTCACGCGAAACGTCGCGACATCGATATCGTGAATCTTGCCCAAGTTGTGATCGAGCCGCTCGACTTCCATCCACTCGGCGTTCGGCGTCACCATCCTCCATGAGGCGAGATTGTCGAGCGCGGTGCCCCACAGCACCGCTTTTTTGCCGCCCGCATTTACCGCCACGTTGCCGCCAATGCAACTCGCATCGGCCGAAGTCGGGTCACACGCCCATACCAGCCCCGCCAATTCCGCCGATTCCATTGCACGTTTGGTGACCACACCCGCTTCACAGCGCAAGGTCGCCACCGGTTCGGCGACGCCGGGCAACTGAATCCACTCGACATCCGACAAGGCATCGAGCTTTTCGGTGTTGATGACCGCCGAGCGTTTGGTGAGGGGAATCGCGCCGCCGGTGTAGCCGGTGCCGCCGCCGCGCGGAATGATGGTCAAGCCGAGATCGATCAGTGCTTTTACCAGCGGCGCGATTTCCTCTTCGGTATCCGGGTTCACTACCACGAACGGATATTCGACGCGCCAGTCGGTCGCGTCGGTGACATGCGATACGCGGGCAAGGCCGTCGAAGGCGATATTGTCGCGGCGCGTGACCTTGAGTAGCCGCCGCTCCACTTTTTTGCGGAAGTCCCAAGTGTCGGAAAATTCTTTCTCGAACGCATTCACCGCCGCGTGCGCGCGTTTCAGCAACTCGATCACCTTGATTGAGCGCGCTTCAAATTCTTCATTGAGCCGCGCGTCGACGTTGACCTGATCGGCTTGCCGGCGCTTCTCGATATCACTCAAGCGGTGGCGCATTGCCTCGGCCAAGGCGTAGCGGCGCTTGGGATTGTCGAGCATGTCCTCTTGCAGATAGGGATTGCGCTCCACGACCCAGATATCACCCAGCACCTCGTAGAGCATGCGCGCGCTGCGGCCGGTTTTGCGTTCGCCGCGTAAGTCGAGCAACATGTCCCACGCGTCCGCACCCAGCAGGCGCATGACGATTTCGCGATCCGAAAACGAGGTGTAGTTGTAGGGGATCTCGCGCAAACGCGCCGCACTGCCGGTTGAGCCGATGGCGTCCACGTCGTCCGTATCGCCCGAGCCTTTTTCGGCGACGGTGGCGACGAATCGCCCGGCATCTTCTTTCGGCGAATGTGGGGGAGTTGCGAGTGCCGGGTTGGTTGCCATGACGGTGCGCGAATGCCGGTGATTGCAGCGTGAATGCGGGACGTAGTGCGGAATGACTGAAGTGCTTTTGCATTTTACCGCGCTGCACCATCGCCCACGCATGTCACGCAATACCGCACCCCGCGATCGGCGTTGCCCGCGTGGTCGTGTTAAAATTTTTGTGAGCCTTTCCTCGACAATACAACAAACAACCAGAGCTGGCGTGCGTTTCCGAGCATTTTTGCCCGGAAAGCCGCACCAGTGCTGGGGTTTCATTCCGGCAATCTCGCATGCCCGCCACCCCTGTTTCACCCCCATTTTCGGCCCCTGAACGAATCCGCATCGCGTCGCGCGAAAGCCGGCTCGCCATGGCGCAGAGCGAGTGGACGGCCGCCAAACTGCGCGCACTTTATCCCTCCGTCACGGTGGAAATCATCGGCATGACCACCAAGGGCGATCAAACGCTCGACCGACCGCTTGCGCAAATCGGCGGCAAAGGGCTCTTCATTAAGGAACTTGAGATTGCGATGGAGGAGGGGCGCGCCGACATCGCCGTGCATTCAATGAAGGATATGCCGATGACGTTGCCGGCCGGGTTCGCGGCGGTGATTGTTGGCGAACGTGAAGATGTGCGCGATGCCTTTGTCTCGAACCGCTATGCCGGAATTGATGCGTTGCCTCAAGGTGCGACGGTCGGCACATCCAGTTTGCGCCGCGAAAGCCAACTACGGTTTGCGCGACCTGACTTGAAAATCGAAGGCCTGCGCGGTAACGTCAATACGCGTCTCGCGAAACTCGACGCGGGCCAATACGACGCGATTATTCTGGCGGCGGCGGGTCTGAATCGCTTGCAGTTTTCGGACCGCATCCGTGCGCATCTCGATTGCGCCCAATTCATACCTGCCATCGCGCAAGGCGCGCTGGGTATCGAATATCCGCGGCAACGCGCCGATATGGCCGCGTGCCTCGCGTCGTTTGCCAACGCGGAGACAACGGCAATGGTTACGGCCGAACGCGCGATGGGTCGCGCATTGACCGCGAGTTGCGATGTGCCGTTGGGCGCGCGCGCCGTCATTGCAGAGGGTGTACTGCGACTAGAGGGATTCGTCGCCATGCCGGACGGCAGCCACATGATTCGCGACCGAATTTCGGGTGATCCTGCCGATGCGGAAGGATTGGGATTGGCGTTGGCGGAAAAATTGTTGGCGGCGGGTGCGCAGTCCGTTCTCGATAGCCTTGGTCGTCATGCCGGATGAGCGCCCGCTCGCGGGGCTCACGGTGATTGTGACGCGTCCGCGCCGCCAGGGAGAAGCTACCGCAAATGCGTTGCGCGCCGTCGGTGCCGAAACAATCGAGCTGCCGGTACTGGAAATTACGCCGATCCCCGCCACCATTGATGCGGATTTGCTCGCGCGCGCATCACTGGTGATTTTCGTCAGTGCGAATGCGGTCGAGTATGGGCTTACTGCATTACACCGTGGCGTTGGCATGTCGCATGGCGCGCGAATGGCTGCGATCGGCGACGCCACGACTCTCGCCTTGAACGCCGCCGGGTTCGCCGATGTTGTGTCACCGCAACAAAGTATCGACAGCGAAGGCCTTTTGGCGATGCCGCAATTGCAGACCAACGCGGTTAACGGGCAACATGTGATCCTGATCCGCGGAACGAGCGAAAGCGGTGGGCGGCGGCTGCTGGAGACGACACTTGCGGCGCGAGGTGCCACGGTGACCGTATTGGAGTGTTACCAGCGGCGCGATGTGGTGCCGAGTGTTTCGCAGATCAATGCATTGGTCGAGTCGTCGAAAGAGAATTTTGCGGTGATGGCGCTGAGTGTGGAAACCCTGGAAAGTCTCGTGAAGGCATTCGCCTCGTACCCTGATTGGTTGAAAGCGGCATGGCTGCTGGTGCCCAATTTGCGGGTGGGGTCGGCGGCGCGCGTGCGCGGATTTAAGCGGGTGGCCGAAGTCGGCATGTCCGCCGAATCGCTTATCGCCGCGTTGGTCAAATTGAAGCCCCGCATGCATATCGTCCCGCAATAACGAGTCTATAGCCCACATGGAAGCCATGACAGAATCCGCAGCGAAACCATCCCGCCAACACGCGCTTCCCGGCGGCGTGCCGCTCGCCGTGCTGGCGATCTCGGTCGTGAGCCTTGGTCTGGCGTTGTGGAGCTTGCTCGCGGCCAACGATGCCGAGCAGAATCTCACCCAGCAATTCGGCGGAAAGTTGGCCGAGCAGAGTCAGGCGCAAAAACTGGCGACCGCACAAATCGATTTACTCGCCAAAGACCTGCGCGATTCGCAAAACCGGGTGGCGCAACTGGAAGGGAAGTTGGCCGAGTTTCAGGGGCAGCGTGTTGCCATGGAGGAAATGGTGCGCGAACTCGCGCGCGTGCCTGACGATTGGCTGCTCGCGGAAATGGAGCAAACACTGAATATCGCGAGCCGTGAATTGACGCTCGCCGGCAATGTTCGCGCCGCGTTGATCGGATTGCAGGCGGTCGATCAGCGTCTTGCACGAGCCGATAAATTGCAGGTCGCGCCGTTGCGCCGCGCGGTAACCCAAGATATGGAGCGCTTGAAGGCGCTACCGCTCGCCGATACGCAAGGTGCCAGCGTCAAGCTGGACAATTTGATGGCCCTCGTGCCGACATTGCCGCTGGCGGTACCGGACGCGATTGCGCCCAGCGCGCGAGATGTGCGGGCCGAAGACGCGAATGCGAACGTCGCGGTGCGCGTCGGCAAAGAGCTTTGGCATGAGATCACGCAACTGGTGCGCATCCGCGAGATCGATGGTGGCGATCCGGCCCTGCTGTCGCCGCAGCAATCGTACTTTCTGCGGGAAAACCTGAAGCTGCGCCTGTTGTCCGCGCGCAATTCACTGATCGCGCGCGATGAACCCAATTTCAAAGATGACCTGAAATTCGCGCGCGCGATGTTGACTAAGTACTTCGACGCGAAAGCGAAGGTCAATATCAATGCGCTCGCGACGTTGAAACAGCTTGCGGAGAATCCGCTCTCGATCGCCGCACCCGACATCACGGCCAGCCTCGCCGCGATTCGTGCCGCCCGTGCCGCCCGCGAACGGGCAGGGCGGTAGATCGCCATGGCGACGCCGATTCGCTGGGTGTTGTGGCTGTTCGGGCTGGCGGCCTTCGCGGTCGTGATCGCGCTTGCGGGACGCCATGGCACCGGCTATGTGGTGATGGTGGTGCCGCCATACCGGATTGAATTGTCGGTGATGATGTTCGTGATTCTGGCGCTTGCCGGATTTGCGCTGGGCTATTGGGCGATCCGCCTTGCGATCGCAACCTACGGATTGCCCCGGCAACGTAAGATAAGAAACGCCGAGCAGGAGCGCGCCAAGAGCCGTGACGCGGTATTCGCAAGCCTCGAGTCGCTTTTCTCCGGTCGCTTCCATGATGCCGAGGAAAAAGCGCGCGTCGGCATGCAACACGCCGAGACGCGCGATCTTGCTGCCGCGTTGGCGGGCTGGGCCGCATACGAAGGCGGCAATTCCGGCGCGGCCGTGCCGTATCTGGATAGCATCCGCGGTGAAGGCGGTGGAAAATCCGCCAACATGCGCGACGCCTCGAAAGCCTACATGCTGCTCGCCGACGGTCGCGCGCACGAGGCACGCGATTTGCTGAACAACCTCGCGATGAACGACCCGAAAAATCCCGGTGTACTGAAAATGAAAGTCGAAGCCGAAATGGCCGACAAGGCCTGGGACGAAGTGCTTTCCACCCTCACGCCGCTGGCTCGCTCGGGCATGTTGCCCGCCGCAGCGGCTCAGCAGATTCGACTGAACGCCCAGATCAACCTGATCAAAGCGAAACCGCACAATCGCGAGATCATCATCGCCGCGTGGGAATCATTGGAAAGCGCGTCGCGATACGATCCCGCCATGGCCGTCACCGTGGCAAAACGGCTGGCGGGATTGGGCTGCGGCGATGACGCTCGCCGCGTCGTGGAAGAGACCATCGACAAGCGCGGCCCCGAAGGGTGGGATTCGTCGCTCGCCGCAGAATATGGCGTATGCAAGGGAGACTCCGCGCTTGGGCAAATCGAGCGCGCCGAGAAATGGTTGAAGCAGCATGCGCGCGACGCTGTGCTGCTGGCCACACTCGGCAAACTTTGCATGCGCCAATCGTTGTGGGGCAAGGCGCAGAGTTATCTCGAAGCGAGCGTGGCGTTGGCGCCGACGCTGGACGCGCACATGACGCTCGCGCGCTTGATGGAGCAGATGGGCAAGCGCGACGAAGCGGTGCGGCACATCCGCCGCAGCGCGGAATTAGCCAAGTAGCCGCCGATCAGGTGATCGTTTCGATGGGTGTGCAATTGATACTGGCCGACGAGGGCTACGAAATCACCACCGACCCTTCGCGCATCGATGTGCGCGCGGTTCACCGCTACTTGAGTGAAGAATCCTATTGGGCGAAAAATATTCCGTTTGAGGTGGTTCAGCGTTCAATCGACCACTCAATGTGTTTCGCGGTGCTCCACAATGCCGCATTGGCCGGGTTTGCCCGTATCATCAGCGACCGCGCGACCTACGCGTATTTGGGTGATGTGTTCGTGTTGCCTGCGCATCGAGGCAAAGGGCTATCGAAGTGGCTGATTGAACACATCAAAAATCATCCCGAATTGCAGGGATTGCGGCGTTGGGCGCTCGCAACGGCGGACGCGCATTCACTTTACGCACAATTTGGTTTCACACCGTTGAAGGCACCGGAGCGCTGGATGGAACAACACTTTCCCGATGTTTACGCACTACTCGGAAGCAAAGGGTAGGGCGGTTTCCATTTGCCGCGATGCGGCGACCGGTTTCCGGCTCAGGTCCGCGATGACGATACTTTCACCGGACGCGGAATTGCGGTAGTTGTGGTCGGCGACTGCGAGTGCCAAGGCTTCAGTGCATCCCGGTTGGAAACGGTCGTGCAGTTCAATGATCATCGTCTGCACGTCGTCAATCCACGCGGCGCTGTGAGTCAAGACCTCCCGCTCCGAGCCTTCAATATCGATCTTCAAGACATCAATTCTTGATTGTTTGAAATCATCCATGATGTCGCATACGCCAACAGCGGGAATACCGTTGCCCGTCTCGCTTTCCACCACGCGAAAACTCCAGGTCGCGACATTGTCGTTTTCGATGCGCAAGTGTGTTTTTCTGCTCCATAGCCCCGCCTGCACGGGGTGGATATTGGGGAAACGCTTCGCGTTCATTTGTAAAACGGCGAAATTCGACGGTTCGGGTTCAATGGCGACGATGATGGCGTTCGGATAGCGGCAGGCGAAAAAAACCGAGGCGAGCCCGATGTGTGCGCCGGCATCGATGATGAATTTGGGATCACCCAGACTAATGTCGTACTCTTTCTCGATGAAAATTTCGTCGTAGACATCCTGATCCGTGGTTCCTGGTCGAAGAAACACGGAACCCCCCGTCCATTGATTCGGCGCGCGACCGATGCCGCTGTTGCCGACAAGCGAAAGATAATTGACGATCGCGCGAAAGACACCAAATTGACTTCGGCTCCAGCTCAAGTATTCCCAATGAGCATCGCCGACCAGCTTTCTGGCGTAAGTTTTCAGCATGATCGTCGTTCTTCTTTCGTTGTACCGCGTTCAAATCGGACGGCCACGCTATGCGGCACAAACAGAATGTGCTCAAATTATGTAGATCGCCATTTGGCGGGCCTTGCCGGGCATAAATCCTCTGAAGCGCCTGCCAAATGGCAACCTGCGAATTCACTCTATTCATCTATCTCGACGATGATGCTACGGCGGAAGATTTAACATCAAGCCCACATTTTGCAAAGCGGCGCGACCTGCACCTTTTCCAAGATTGTCGAGGCGCGCGATCAAGACTGCCTGCTGATTCTTCGCATTCTCGAAAACAAACAACTCCAATTGATTGGTGCCGTTGAGCGTTTCCGGATCAAGTTCGGCGGGCGGCTCACCGCCAAAGGGCGTGACCTCGACAAAGCGCGCGCCGGCGTAGTGCGCGGCGAGGCAATCATGAATTTGCTTGCCATTGGTGGAGGCCGGCAACGACCACAAATGCAGCGGCACATGCACCAGCATGCCCTGCCGGTACGCACCCACGGAGGGCGTAAAAACAGGGGCATGCTCCAAGCCCGCATAGTGGCGCATTTCGGGCAGATGCTTGTGCGCGAGCTTGAGTCCGTAGGTGAAGATGGTCGATTTTTCGGCACCACCTTCAAACGCTTCGACCATTTGCCTGCCACCACCGGAATAGCCGGAAACACCCCACGTGGTCAGCGGAAAATTTTTGGGTATCAACCCTGCGTCGACCAATGGCTTCACCAGCGCAATAAAACACGTTGACCAGCAGCCAGGATTGGCGACGCGCTTGCTGTCGCGAATCCGTTCCGCCTGGCCCGCCGCCATTTCCGGGAATCCGAATTCCCAATCCGGCAAAATCCGGTGCGCGGTGCTGGCATCGATCACCCGCACTGCCGGGTTTTCGATCATCGCCACCGATTCCCGCGCAGCATCGTCCGGCAAGCAGAGGATCGCGAGGTCGACGGCGTTAAGCAGACGTTTGCGTTCGACCTGATCCTTGCGCCTTTCCGGCGCGATGCTGACGACTTCAATATCGCCACGTTCGCGCAACAGCTCGCGGATCAATAGGCCCGTGGTGCCGTGCTCGCCGTCGATGAATATTTTCGGATTGGACATGTGGTGTGGAGTGTGCCCGGTGTGCTTACGCCTGCGCGAGCATCGTTTCCGCGTTCGAGACTTCGAATTTGCCCGGGCCCTCGATATTCAGTGTTTTGATCACGCCATCCTGCACCAGCATCGAGAAGCGCTGCATGCGCACGCCCATCCCCTTGGCGACGAGGTCCAGTTCAAGACCCAACGCCTTGGTCCACGCGGCAGAGCCGTCACCGAACATGCGAACTTTGCCCAGTGTTTTCTGATCCTTGGCCCAGGCACCCATGACGAACGCATCGTTGACCGAGACACACCAGATCTCATCGACGCCTTTCGCCTTCAATGCGTCGAAATTACTCACATAGCCCGGAACGTGCTTGGCGGAACAGGTGGGCGTGAATGCGCCCGGTAAACCGAACACGGCGATCTTTTTGCCTTTGACAAGATCGCTCACTTTGAAACTGTTGGGGCCCAGCGCGCAACCGGCGGTTTCAACTTCGATGAATTCGCTCAGCGTGCCGTCGGGAAGTGTGTCGCCTGCTTTGATCATGGAATGCTCCTGGGTTGAGTAGGTATTTCAGTTGACGATCGTTGTACTACGAATTATTAGAAGTTTGGCCGTCGGTGCTCGGCGGTGTTGAATACGTGAATGAGTCGGCAAAAAATTCGTCTTCGGGTAATCCACATTCAAAAAATGCGGATTTTGCGACATCGATCATGATCGGTGCGCCGCAAGCGTAAACCTGATAGCCCGCCAATGAAGGAAAATCGCTCACCACCGCTTGATGCACCAAGCCTGTCCTACCAGGCCAATTATCCTCGGGTTTCGGGTCGGAGAGAACCGGGATAAATGTAAAATTTGGACATTCTTTCGCCCACTGCGCGGGTAGCTGGGGCATATATAAATCCTGCAGCGATCGGCAGCCCCAATAGAGCACCATTTCCCGATCAATGTGTTCATGAATCGCATGCTCGATCACTGCTTTGATCGGCGCGAATCCCGTGCCACCCGCGACAAAAATGATCGGCTTATCGGAGTCCTCGCGCAAGAAGAACGTGCCAAGCGGGCCTTCGAAACGCAGAATCGCGCGTTCGCGCATGTCGTTGAATACATGATGGGTGAACTGGCCGCCGGGGATGTGCCGAATGTGCAGTTCGAGGAACTGGTCGTGGTGAGGCGCGTTGGCGATGGAAAAACTTCGTCGCTTGCCTTCTTTCAACAAAATATCGATGTACTGCCCGGCGAAATATTGCAAGCGTTCCTGCGCGGGCAATTTCAGTGATACCACCGCGACATCGGGCGCCACTTTTTCAATCTTTTCAACGCGGCACGGCAAGGTGCGGATGCGAATATCGCCGCTGCCGCCGATTTCCTTTACTTCCAACGTGAGATTCGATCGAGGCTTGCCGACACAGAACAACGCCTTGCCCGCCGCCTTTTCTTCCGGGCGCAATGTGCGCTCCTGATAGACACCATAATCGAAATCGCCAGAGATGATTTTTCCTTTGCAGGAACCGCACGCGCCGTTTCGACAGCCATAAGGCAAGCCGATGCCCTGCCGCAATGCGGCATCGAGCACACTCTCGCTTTCCGCGACATTAAAAGTGTGGCCCGAGGGCAACAGGGTGACTTGGTGTTCGGCGGTCGTCATCGGATGTTCATTTCGAATTCTTTATACTCTGGGTCAACATGCGTTCACCTATCAACGTACTTATTGTGGGCTTTGGCGATATCGGCGAACGCGTGGCAAGCCGACTTCGCGGGCGATTCAATTTCAATGTGAGCGCACTGATCCGCGACGCGAGGCGCAAAACCGTTGCCCGCGCGCTAAGCGTGCATCCGGTTCGCGGAGACTTGCGGAAACCGGGCAGTTTACAGAAGATCGCCGGTTGCGCCGATGTGATCTTTCATTTTGCCCCGCCGCCGGGCAAAGGCGGTCGCGATTCAAACACACGCAATCTGCTTGCCGCGTTGTCGCCCAAATCGTCATTCCACGCAGTGTGCCCGGCGTTTTCGCCAAGAGCAAAAGGTTTGCCACGGCGGCTGATCTACATCAGCACCACGGGCGTTTATGGTGACTGCAAAGGCGCATGGATTGATGAAAGTCAACCACCGAGGCCCGCCACGGGCCGCGGACGCCGACGCGTGGACGCAGAGCGTGCACTACAGGCCTGGGGACGGAGATTCGGCGTGATGGTGTCGATTCTGCGTGCGCCAGGAATATACGCGGATGACCGCCTGCCGCTGGATCGATTGCGCAGAGGCACGCCGGCACTCGCCGCCGAGGACGACGTATTTACCAACCATATTCATGCTGACGATCTCGCGAGAGCGGCGATTGCCGCAATGCGCTATGGCAAAGCCGGACGAATCTACAATGTGGTGGACGACTCCGTGATGGCAATGGCGGAATATTTTGATCTTGTCGCCGATGCATTTTCCTTGCCGCGACCGCCTCGCCTGACGCGTGCGGAGGCCGTAAAACGAGTGCCGCCAACTATGATGTCGTTCATGAGCGAATCGCGACGCATCGGCAATGCGCGGCTTAAACGTGAGCTCAGATTTCGGCTAAGGTTTCCGACGGTAAACGATTTTTTGCGGACAGGCGCTACGCCAAAGAATTAGCGTTCGCGCCGAAATTCGCCTTCGATTGCGCCATCCGGCCTGAACTGCGGCCCCTGCGGTGTGCGTGCCGCGCGTTGAAAGGCCGGCTCGCGGATCGGCAACATCAACAAGATCAGCGCAATCACATCTGAAATGATGCCGGGAAAAATCAGCAGGAGGCCGGCGAGCACCTGCCGGAAGCTGTCGATAAATGCGGCCAAGGAGAATTGGCCCTGCGAAAATGCGCCCGCCAACCGGGTCACCAACGAAAAGCGCGCTTCCTTGATGAGGGCAACCCCGGCAATGAACGCAAATGCAAGCCAGGCAAGAACCCAACCGCCGTGGCCGTTGGGGCCAGAAGCCAGCGTGTACAGCAACGCGCCTTCCAGCAACGGGAATCCCATTAAAATACCGATGAGCAGCAACCGCATGATCAATTCCTTCCTAAACACCCACCCACATGAACGCCGATAGCGCCAATCCAGACGACATGGGGGCAATGCTGATAATTGCCACAGTACCGGATCAAATTCACGCTGTAAAGATCACTGAGTCATTGTTGCAACAACGATTGGCAGCCTGTGTTCATACGATGCCATCGGGGATTTCGCGGTACCGCTGGCAAGGGAAAATTGAAACGAGCGCTGAAACGATGTTGATGATCAAAACCAGTGCAAGGCGCTACCGTGATGTCGAGGCGGAAATTGCCCGTATCCATCCTTACGAAGTGTCTGAAATTGTTGCGCTGCCCATTGTTGCCGGCTTGCCGGGCTACTTGAAGTGGATTATCGATGAAACTCAATGACGCCGGGGGGACAGTGGCCGCAACTTTATGTTCTCGACCGATACTTCTTCATCAACTGCTCGTTGGCGGCGCACTTGCGGCACTTATCGGGATCGCAAGTGCGGCAACATTGTCGGCGGAGCCCGAATTGCTGGAGCCGGAGAAGGCATTCTCGCTATCCGTGCGCATGAAAAACAAAGCGACGCTTGAAGCGAGGTTTGCCATTGCCGATGGTTACTACATGTATCGCGATCGATTTCAATTTATGGTTAACGGTGAACCGGTTTCCAAATCGCGCATTCGATGGCCCGCAGGAAGACTAAAGACGGACGCCACGTTTGGGAAAGTGATCACTTACAAAAATTCCGTACAGGTGCAGATTCCCTTGACGGAAGCGGAACGCAAGGCAATAGAAAGTGGGGGTGATCCAATTACCTTGTCGACAATTTCCCAGGGTTGCGCAGATGTCGGCGTATGTTATCCACCACTTCGCCAACGGGTGACTTTGAACGTCAACGATAGTGATTGGGTCGCGGCGGCGGGTGAGGATTCGGTCGGGTTTGGCGCGCGAAAGGCGTCTGGCGAGCGATTGTCTGATCGGCTGACGGACAAATCGACGCCGACCAAGTGATGCGATTCAACAACGCCTGCGCGACAAGTTGGCTGGATTTGCACGAGTGACCAAAGTCACACTTGGATTGGTGGGTGCCTCGCTCTTCATCTTATTCGCGGGCGTCGCACTTTGGGTTGATCGGCCACCGCCGGACAAATCGACAACCGTTGTGGGTGCTCTGCAACCGAATGCGACGGCAGGTGCGATTTACACTGCGCGGTTTACCGATAGTGAAGGCGTCACCCAAGAACTCGGGAAATGGCAAAATCACCTTTTGGTCATCAATTTTTGGGCCACTTGGTGCGCGCCATGCAAAGAAGAAATGCCGATGTTGGCGAGAGTGCAGGAAAAATACAAGAAAGATCGCCTACAAATAGTCGGTATTGCCGTCGATTCTCGCGAAAACGTCACGAAATTCGCCCAATCTTCTCCGGCAGGTTATCCCTTATTTCCTGATGAAAGCCGTGCAATTGAGTTTTCAAAGCGTCTCGGCAATCGCCTGGGGCTGTTGCCCTATACTGTTGTAATACGTGCCGGCGGGGAGATTGTATTTACCCGGATGGGCCTTGTTCATGAGCAAGAGCTTGTGGAACTTGTTGATAAAAATCTATTAAAATAGAGTAACTTCATTTTCCTGTAGTTATCTTCGCGGAATATGCGCTTCATCGTTTCGAGTATTTTGACAACTTGGATACTTGCCAGTCCTACGGATACGAATATTGTGCACTGCATCACATTCACGATGAAAAACTTCGGCAAAAACGCAACATTTGTTGTGAATTCACCCTAATTCCCGAATTTCAGTGATTCTTTCACTGGACAGTGTATGTATTTTTGAGGCAAACTGTTTGTGCTGTTCACGTGGGTGGACGGACAGCCCGGCAAATCCGCACAAGCAGATACTCCATGGTGCGGAATTGAAAACGCAAAAAACACATATTCAGCGCATGACGAGTATCAGAACGCACCAACGGGGCATGGTGCCACAAGTGCAATGTGACGCCAAAACAGATTCGCAACGTCCAATCAACACAACTGCCGGTTGCCGCTGATTTTCGGACGTCGAGTTTTCTGCAATTCATGCCCACGCGCGCCAACGTCGTTCGTGCATTCCTCGAAGAAGTTTGTGGCGTTCAATCGCTAACAATTGGATAGGAGGCACCATTCTCATGGACCTGCGAAAAATAAAGACGCTGATCGACTTGGTGCAACAATCGGGCATTGCGGAGCTTGAAATCACCGAGGGCGAAGAAAAAGTTCGTATTAGCCGCACCGGTGCCTATCCGGCCTACGCGCCTCAGCCAATAGCCGCCTCGAACATTGTATTGCCGATGGAGACCGGTGCTGCCACTTCCGCCGCCCCGCTTGCAGATGGGCCGGCCGTTCCGACCGGACATACGCTGAAGTCACCGATGGTCGGCACGTTCTACCGATCCCCTTCGCCAGGTTCGCCCAGTTTTTGCGAGGTCGGGCAAACCGTTACAAAGGGCCAAACGCTGTGCATCATTGAAGCGATGAAGCTTTTAAACGAGATCGAATCCGATGCGTCCGGCGTGGTTAAGGCGATTCTTGTCGAGAATGGCCAGCCTGTCGAATACGGCCAACCGCTCTTTATCATCGAATAACGGCGGATTTCGACTATGGCGGTATTTGGTACCGGCCCCCGCCAAGGGGCCATGTTCGAAAAAATTCTCATCGCCAACCGTGGTGAAATCGCGCTGCGTATCCAACGCGCATGCCGCGAGCTCGGTATCAAGACGGTTGCCGTGCATTCGGTTGCGGATGCCGACGCCAAATATGTGATGTTGGCCGACGAGTCGGTCTGCATCGGGCCTGCTGCCTCGAAGGACAGCTATCTCAATATTCCCGCCATCATCAGCGCGGCGGAAGTCACGGATGCACAGGCGATTCATCCGGGCTATGGATTTCTATCCGAAAACGCCGATTTTGCGGAGCGTGTGGAGAATTCCGGATTCGTGTTTATCGGGCCGCGGCCGGAAAATATCCGCACCATGGGGGATAAAGTTGCCGCCAAGGCGGCCATGAAGAAAGTCGGCGTCCCGTGTGTGCCGGGATCCGAAGGCGCGCTTCCCGATGATCCGAAAGAAGTACGGAAAATTGCGGCGGCGGTCGGCTATCCGGTCATCATCAAGGCCGCCGGCGGCGGTGGCGGGCGCGGCATGCGCGTGGTTCACACCGAGGCAGCGCTGGTGAACGCGGTGCAAATGACCAAGAGCGAGGCTCAATCGGCGTTCGGCAATCCGATGGTCTATCTGGAAAAGTTTCTGGAGAATCCGCGGCATATCGAAATTCAAGTATTGGCCGACGAGCACCGCAACGCGCTCTTTCTGTGGGAACGTGATTGCTCAATGCAACGCCGTCACCAGAAAATCATCGAGGAAGCGCCGGCGCCATTGTTGAAATCGCGGTTGCGCGACCGCATTGGCGAGCGTTGCGCCGACGCCTGCGTGAAACTGGGTTATCGCGGTGCCGGCACGTTCGAATTTCTCTACGAAAATGACGAGTTCTATTTCATCGAAATGAACACGCGCATTCAAGTGGAACATCCGGTCACCGAAATGATCACCGGGATCGATATCGTCCAGGAGCAGGTGCGGGTCGCGGCTGGGCAAAAACTGCGGTTGCGACAAAAAGATGTGGTGCTGCGCGGTCATGCGATCGAGTGCCGGATCAACGCTGAGAATCCCGTGTCGTTCGTGCCTTCACCAGGGCGAATCACGCGTTTCCATGTGCCGGGCGGCCCCGGCATCCGCGTCGATTCACATGTTTACGCCGACTATTTTGTGCCGCCCTATTACGATTCGTTGATCGCAAAAGTCATCGCACATGGGGACACGCGCGAACAAGCATTCGCCCGCATGCGCACTGCCTTGTCGGAAATGGTTGTCGAAGGCATACATACCAATTTGCCGCTGCATCAAGAGTTGATGAATGATGCGGCGTTCATCAACGGCGGAACGTCCATTCACTTTCTCGAAGAGCGAATGGCCGCGCTGAAAAAAATCGCCGGCGACGGTGATTGATCGGGCTAAGTCGCCTTGGGACGTTCGTCCCGGAGGACGTTGAACGCTTTCGATGCGGCTGAATACACGATGATCGGTTTTGCATGGCCTTCCTGACGGTGACGTTTGACATGTCGCGCGAGAATACTGAAGCGCTCGGTGAACTCTTGATGGATCGCGGCGCACTCTCCGTGAGCATCGAGGACGCATTGGAAGGTACGGCCGAGGAAAAACCCATCTTCGGCGAACCGGGTGCCGACGGCGGCTGGTGGGATCGATGCCGCTTTTCCGCCTTGTTTCCCGCCGATGTTGATGCGCACGCAATTGTCATTACCGCCTGCGAAACGTTGAAAATAGTTACCCCATCAATCTCGGTCGATCACCTCGACGACATTGATTGGGTGAAAAACAATCGGGAACAGTTCCAGCCGATTCGCATTTCTGAAAAAATCTGGATCGTGCCGACCTGGCACGATGCACCTTATCCCAACGCCGTCAATATCTCACTCGATCCCGGCGCGGCGTTCGGCACGGGAAGCCATCCCACCACCCGCATTTGTCTCCAATGGTTGGAGGCGAACTTGCGGCCCGATGTTCGCGCCAACGTGCTTGATTACGGATGCGGATCAGGGATCCTGGCGATCGCCGCGATGAAACTCGGCGCGGCCCGCGCGATGGGCGTCGATATCGACCCGCAAGCCGTTGAAGCCGCAAGATTCAATGCCGCGCAAAATTCAGCTGCCATTGAGTTCGCCACCACGGATCTACCTCTTGTCGCGCTTGCGGACATTACGCTTGCCAACATTCTCGCCAATCCGCTGAAAGTACTCGCGCCATTGCTCGCGTCCCATACTGTAGCCGGGGGCTCTCTCGTGTTGGCGGGAATATTGGATGCGCAGGCCGACGAAATGATCGAAATTTACGCGCCATGGTTCGAATTAAGTGTCTGGAAAAATGACGAAGGTTGGGCGTGTCTTGCCGGTCGCCGCCGCTCGGATCCCTCGTAACCGCTAGGCTATACTTTCCGTCATGCTGCTGACGACCTGCCCGAATTGCGCCGCGCAATTCAAAGTCCAACCCGAACAACTCAACGTGCGCCAAGGGCGTGTGATGTGCGGGCGATGCCGAAATGTATTCAATGCATTTCAGTCGCTGACGCGGTTGCCCGACGGCGAAAGTGCACCTCGCGAACCTGTCGCGCCCGCGCCACCGGCGGATATTTCAGCCACACCGCAATTGACGGATTCGATTTTCATGCGGGAAGAGCCTGAACCATTGTCGCTGGCGTTCTCGCAAACGGATTTCGACTCCGACCTTCAATCATCGGTCGTGTCGAACCGCACAACTGCGGCCGATGTGTTTCCCGCGCATATTGCCGCGCCGGCAGCAGAATCACTTCAACCTGATGTGTCGGCAATTGCGGTCATTGCGAAAAAAACGGAGGACAATTCCCTGCTCACATCGTTTCCGGGTCAGCGAACGCACACTGCATCAAGCCGAACTGGCTGGTGGCTGTCGGGAAGCGCGTTACTGGTGGTGACCCTCGCCGCTCAGGCGGCCTTCGGATATCGATCGACGATCACTCAGTCGTTGCCTGAACTTCG
Organism: Betaproteobacteria bacterium; assembly: GCA_031430555.1. Taxonomy (GTDB): domain Bacteria; phylum Pseudomonadota; class Gammaproteobacteria; order Burkholderiales; family Usitatibacteraceae; genus UKL13-2. Next base: position 3,601 of record JANPBQ010000296.1, on the reverse strand, counting down.
CCCCGCATTCATGGATCTTTGCGGTTGGGTTGGTTGCCGACTGTCGTGGGGGCGCGATGATCGCGCAATCGGAATAGAAGCATCGGATTTGATTGAAACGCCCGGCAAGACCGGTCGGATACTATTGACGGCAACGGTGGTTAATCGCAGTGCGACGAGACAAGACCTGCCGCTTCTTGAGTTAAAGCTTACGGACAACGCCAATCAACTTATCCTGAGTCGCGTGCTAAAGCCGGAAGAGTATTTGGGGCGCAGTCCCGGCAAGGATGAAAGTCTTGCGCCGAATGTCGAAATGTATATCAATCTCAGTTTGTCCCTGCCGAATAGAACGCAGGCATCCGGATACGGCGTTCGCGTTTTCTACCATTGAATTTGCGAACAATTCAGTCGGCGACATTCACCCGCGGACTTCTTGTTGAAGAGAGTGAACAAGTTTGTCGACAGCGCGATCGATCATCGACGATTCTTCAATCAACCGTGCGTCGCCATTCTTGATTTGCGCCTGGAGCGCTTCCGGCGCGATCGACAACGCCTCGGTGGCCGCCGGATTGGTGAACAAATAGACGCCATTCAGGGGGCTGATCCACGACAGTTTGGCTCGTGTGAATTGTTGGCCGCCGCGGACAAATTCAACCCATGCGCCGCGTCGCAGTGCAGTTGTTGCATCCGGTGCCGCAGCAGAGGGTTTGGCTAGTCCTTGATTGACTCCATCGGCGTATTCACCAACAGATGACAGTGCATTCGGCTTGACGCCTTCGTCCGACACGCATGCGCCGACGGTGACCTCTTCAATTTCCACGCCGGCGTCAGAAAATTTTATCCGCACCAGGCCCGGCGTTGACTTACTCTTGCGTCGCGTCTCGCGCGCAACTTCTTCGGCGAGCAATTTCTTGAATAATGGCTTTGCAACCGTGCCGGATGCCTCGCGGAGTTTCGCAGGTGCGCCGTCACCACGTAGTCCCGCCTTCACGGCGGACGCATGGCAGTCTACAAGCGAGGAAAAAAATAATGCGCGGTCCGGTGCGTCCACCGCAGCGATTGCCATGCCGTACTGAATTCCTTTTAGCAGGCTGGGCAACGTAACGACGAGCCGCCTTCGCTCCTCAGCATTGATCTTCGGTGCGACGCTCCAGATCAGTTCGTCGATGGTTTCCAGCGCTTGTGCGAATCCGCTGTGTCGACCGCCTTCGCGCAAGTACACGCGCTCCAACACGCGCGCCCATGGACCTTTCAAGAGCGCGGCGACCGGCATCGGCAGAACGCTGCGCGCAGCGCGTTTCTCGGTTTCATCTAAGGCAACCAGTCGGGCCATTTCGCGAATTTCGCGTTCGTGAACAATGCGCGCGGACTGCTCGACGATGTTCGCATCCGCGGATTCGCGTTGCGCCATGAATTTCTCGAAATCCGCAAGGGACTCCGCAAATATCTGTATATCGGTTTCAAATTCTGCACGTACCCGGGCGACGACCTCGGCAATTTTCGCGTGCAGCGGATCGTTTGGCCGCACCTCGCCGGCGAAGCATATTGCTGAGTTTGCGAGAGCATCCAGCAAGCGCCTTGCGGGATGAGCTTTCGTCGAGAAGAATGAGCGATCCAGCAGCGCGACCTTGAGGGCCGGAATCTGCAAACGCGCAATCAATCCTTTGATGCCGTCCGGAATCGCATCGTCGTCGAAGATGTAATCGAACAGCATGGCAACGATGTCGATCGTCATTACATCGAGTGCCGATGCGCTTTTCAATATTTCAGGCGTCTTGAAATTGCGCAGCACGTTCAGCGGCGTGTCTTGCGCGTCGATGGTAGGAGGGGCAGTGGATTCGGCGCTCAAGCTCACTGAGAGGGCTTGTGCATTGTCACCTTGTTGCAATTGGGTCAACGCCGACACCAAGCCCCTATCGATTGTTGCCGCCTTGCCTTCAACGATGTTCCGGAATTCTTCCGCCACGGCATCGCCTGAACCCTTGATGCGAGAGTTTGGTGGCGAGGGCGCAAAGCTTCCCGTCGTGACCCCATACGCGTGTGGTGCCGCACTACCTGCGCTGAGTGCCGGGTCGAACAACTGTCCTCCCGCCAGAAGTTGGCGAAGCGTGTCGGCGATGGCGGACGGCGGCGCGAGCGTGGCATCCGATTTCACTCTCGACGCTTTCGTGCCGGGAAAATCAAACTGAGGTGTCTCGGATGGTGCCGGCTTCTGAATTAGTGTGACCTTTGACTTCCGGTAGGTGGGGGCCGAGTTTGGCCGCACGCCGCGCACCACCAGATGATGATTGAGTTCGTGGTATGCCGCCGGCAAATGGCTCGCGAGACGTTTCGCGATTCCGCGCAACACATCGACTTTGGAGGATTCGCTGTCAGCCAATTCTTCGCAGGCAGCCGCCAGCGCATTCACGATGGCGCGCGGCGAAAGCGGAATCGCGTTGTCCGAAAGCTCAGGGTCACGCAACAGGAAACTGATGCGATCAAGCAGCGGGATCGTTTCGCTTCCCGCGGTGTCGGTGAACAAGTGTGTGAGCTCGTTCGCGGTGAGCTCCTGTTCCAACTCGCTATCTTCGACTAATGCGAGCGCCAATGTTCCGTCTTTACGCGGTGATGCACCTGCGAAGCTGGTTCTCACTGAATTGGCGGCGTTGAAATCGGCAAAGAACCGTTTCTTGAAGGTTGCTTCTATATTGCCGCGCTTTTCGTGGAATTCCGCCAAGGCTTTAAGCCATTTCAGTCGTGCCGCGCCATCGACTGATTTGTCGGCGAGCGCCGAAAATTCCGCCTCGATTTCGTCAAGTGTTGGGGCAAGCGCTGCCGAGATGCGCCCCAACATCAGATCGCGGCATTCTTCAAGCAGGCCGCTGGATCCCGTTGCCGTGCCATTTCGGCGCACAATTTCAGCGCTGGTCGCGATACCGGGCAACGTCAAATTTATCTTGTCAATGGTCGGCATTCCCATGTCCGCCTCCGCGCACCCTTCGGCGCATTAGTTGAGAGGGCCGGCGGCAATGAAACGCCGGAGAAGCCTGATGCGGTTGGACGTCGACCGACCGTATTACCGGCGATGGAATGAATTGACGTGGGCGGCGAAATACGCGCTGATCTGAACCGCAAATCAGGCGACAACATACCGCAAGTGGCGACGCGTCCGGGTGGCCCAGGTAGTTGCTTGAAAACTACAATCCCGCACGAAAGGAAATTCATGTTCAACTCTCTGGTAGTCCCGCTATCGTCGGATTCGTGACAATCCTGTAGACCGGAGACTTTGCGTCCTCACCTTTCGATGAGTTTGCCTTGTTTCAGAATTCGCCCAATGACCGATGCGATCAAGGAGCGTGCCGGATTCATTGTTGAAAATACGGGCAATGCAAATTTACAAGAATTGACAAATTAGTGTCAAGGCGCGCGGCGAATTTCCGATAAGCGGTATCGGAGTGTCGGCGATATAATGTTGTTTTATTGGGAAATTTTCGACCATGCCCGTTTTAATTTGCGGTTCCATTGCTTACGACACCATTATGGTTTTTCATGGTGAGTTCAAAACCCACATCCTGCCCGACCAGATTCACATCCTGAATGTCGCATTTGTGGTTCCGGACATGCGTCGCGAGTTTGGCGG